>CALZMR010000031.1:15548-25597 GCA_945788575.1 uncultured Woeseiaceae bacterium | reverse complement strand
CGTCAGACGCACGGCATGGTCGTCAGCGCCGCCGTCTCGAGCGCTCTGAATCCGTCGTCAACAGTCTGATCGAAAGGCTGCGCTCTACGCGTCGATGAAGATCGTCGCCGGATGCTCCAGCATTTCGCGGATGCGCTGGATCATCGCCGCGGCGTCGTAGCCGTCGACAAAGCGATGGTCGAACGACGATGACAAGTTCATCATGAGCCGCACCGCGATCTGACCGTCGACAACCATCGGCCGCTGCACAGCCTTATTGACGCCGATGATGCCCACTTCGGGCATGTTGATGACCGGTGTTGAGACGATGCCGCCGAGTTTGCCCAGACTGGTGATCGTGATCGTCGAGCCAGACAGTTCCTCGCGCGTCGCGCTGCCGTCACGCGCGGCGGTCGAGACCCGGCGGATCTCGGAAGCGAGCGCGTCGAGCGCGCGGCTCTCCGCATGGCGAACCACAGGAACCTTTAGGCCATCGGGCGTCTGCGTGGCGACTCCCAGATGCACGGCGCCGTGCTGCAGGATCACGTTGCGATCCTTGTCATAGGTGGCATTGCACTGCGGGAATTCCCTGATCGCGCGGATGAGCGCCATGCCTAAGAATGGCAGCAGGGTGAGTCTGTTCGCAGCATCGCGGGACTCGTTGAGATGTTTCCGCAGCGCGTCGAGCTCCGTGATGTCGATCTCTTCGACATAGGCGAAATGCGGGATCTCGCGCTTCGACGCGCTCAAGCGGTCGGCGATCATGCGCCGCAGTCCGATGACCTTGATCTCCTTGGTCGTTGCCGCGGCTGCTGCGGGCGCAGGTGCTGGAGCAGGAGCGGGACGACCCGACTGTTCGACGTAGCGGTCGAAATCGACGCGCAGAATGCGTCCGCCGGGACCTGTGCCGGGCACCGCTGCCAGATCGACACCTACCTCTTTGGCGCGTCGTCGTATGGCGGGCGACGTAACGATTCTCGATCCGATAGCTGGCGCACCATTTCGCGGCGTCTCGGTGGGTGCCTCGGCCGCTGCTTCCGCAGGCTCCGGTAATACCGCGGCAACAACGGTGTCCTCATCGGCGCTGGCTTCTTCCACCGGTGCATCGGCGTCGGTTTCGAAAACGACGAGTGCTGCGCCGACCGGGATGATGTCGCCTGGTTCCCCTGCGAGCTTCACGACCCTGCCGGTGACGGGAGAGTTCAGTTCAACGGCTGCTTTGTCGGTCATCATGGTACCGACGGTGTCTTCTTCATTAACGAGGTCGCCGACGTGGATGAACCACTCGCCGATCTCCGATTCCACCGTGCCTTCGCCGAGATCCGGCAGCTTGAAGATGTACTCGCTCATGCCGCAGTCTCCATGACCTTTCTGATGCCTGCCGCAAGCCGCTTCTTGCCGGGGAAGTATTGCCACTCGAATGCGTGCGGATAGGGTGTATCCCAGCCGCCCACTCGTCTGATCGGCGCCTCGAGGTAATAGAAGCACTCTCTCTGCAATGTCGCGGAGAGTTCCGCGCCGTAGCCGCCGAAGCGGGTCGCTTCGTGGGCGATGAGGCAGCGGCCGGTCTTCTTCACCGACTCGATGAGCGTGTCAGCGTCGAGCGGCGACAGCGAACGCACGTCGATAACCTCGGCATCGACGCCCACGGCTTCCGCGGCAGCCGCCGCAACGTGAACGAGTGTCCCATAGGTCACGATCGTCAGTTCATCGCCCGGCCGGACGATCTCGGCTTTGCCTATGGGCACCGTGTAATAACCCTCCGGAACTTCGCCTTTCGGATGCGACGCCCAGGAGACCGCTGGTTTCTCCGGGTCGCCGTCGAACGGACCGTTGTAGATGCGTTTCGGCTCGAAGAAGATGATCGGATCGTCGGATTCGATCGACGCGATCAACAGGCCTTTGGCGTCGTAGGGATTGGACGGCATAACCGTCTTGATGCCACTGACGTGCGTAAAGATGGCTTCGGGAGACTGTGAGTGAGTCTGCCCGCCGCGGATTCCTCCGCCACACGGCGTACGGATCGTAACCGGCGACCAGAATTCGCCGCAGGACCGATAGCGGATGCGTGCGAGCTCGGATACGACCTGGTCGAATCCGGGGTAGATGTAGTCGGCGAACTGAATTTCCGCTACCGGACGAAGACCGTTGAGTCCCATGCCGATCGCCGCACCGACGATGCCGCCCTCGGCGATCGGTGCGTCGATTACGCGATGGTCGCCATATTTGCGCAGCAGACCATCCGTACAGCGGAATACGCCGCCGAAGTATCCGACATCCTGGCCCAGCACGATGACGTTCGGATCCTTGTCCATGACGACGTCCATGGCCGAACGAATGGCCTCGATCATGTTCATCTGAGCCATTAGATGCCACCCCCGTTCTTCTCGAGATCGAGCATGCGCCGGCGCTGCGATTCGAGCCGTTTTGGCGGCTCGGCGTAGACGTCGTCGAACATCGTCGATGGGTCGAGGAACGGGCCCTCGGTCATCGTTCCGTACTGCTGCGCTTCCTTCCACGCGGCCATGACTTCGGCCTTCAGTTCCTCGTTCAGCGCTTCGTGTTTGTCTTCCGACCAGTGGCCTTCGACGATGAGATGATTCTTGAGGCGCTCGATCGGGTCGCCGAGCGGGAACGCGGCCCACTCGTCCTTGGGCCGGTATTTCGTGGGGTCGTCGCTGGTCGAGTGCGCGCCGCCGCGATAGGTGACGAGTTCGATCAGCGTTGGGCCACCGCCGCGCCGGGCGCGATCGGCAGCCCAGACGGTGACGGCGTAGATGGCGAGCAGGTCATTGCCGTCGACGCGGATACCCGGGATACCCAGTCCCAGGCCGCGCGCGGCAAACGCTCGCCGCTCGCCGCCGGCCGTGCCCTGGAAGGTCGATATCGCCCACTGGTTGTTGACGACATTGAGAATCACCGGTGCCTGATAGACGGCTGCGAACGTGAGTGCGTGATGGAAGTCGGCCTCCGCGGTGCTGCCGTCGCCGACCCACGAGGCCGCGATATGGTCTTCGCCCTTGATCGCGGAAGCCATCGCCCAGCCGACCGCGTGCGGATACTGCGTCGCAAGATTACCCGAGATAGAGAACACGTTGCCCTCTTTCGAGTGATACATGATTGGCAACTGGCGGCCCTTACACATGTCGCGCGTGTTCGACAGGCACTGGCACATCATGTCGACGAGGTTCATGCCCCGATACATGTACAAGCCCTGATTGCGGTAGGACGGGAAACACATGTCGCCCGGGCGCAGCGCCATGCCCTGGGCGATCGAGACCGCCTCCTCGCCAGCGGCCTCCATATAAAAGGAGATTCGGCCCTGGCGCTGGATCTGCCACATGCGTTGGTCGAACACACGGTTCAGCATCATCCAGCGCATCGCGACCTGTAACGCCGACGGATCGAGCGTCGGATTCCACGGGCCCACCGCGTGATGCTCTTCGTCCAGCACCCTTACGAGTCCGGAGCTCAGGTACTCGATGTCGCGCGTGCGTGATGCTACCGGCGGTTTATCGACGCTGCCCGCGGGGCTCAGGTCGAGATAGCTGAAGTCGGGTTCGTCGCCCGGTCTCGCCGTCGGTTTCGGGATATGCAGACGCGATTTGTTAGCCATTATCTTCCTCTCAGGCAATGCGGCGCTGGTCGCTGACCGATTCCTCGACGATGCGGCGCGCAAGTTCGTCGGCAATCACGTTCGTCGGCCGCCCCGTCTTCGCGGCTTCGGCAAAGATTTCGTCCAGCCGGCCCGGAATGCGGCCGACTTCGGCGCGGACCTCGTCCTCCGAACTCTCGCCCAAATACTCACGCGCGACACTGATTACGCCGCCCGCGTTCATGACGTAGTCGGGCGCGTACAGAATCTCTCGAGCCGCGAGTCGTTCGCCGTCGATTTCGCGGGCAAGCTGGTTGTTCGCGGCGCCAGCAATGACTCGGGCACGAATACGCGGGATCGTCTCAGAGTTTAGTACGTTGCCGAGCGCGCAGGGCGCGAGCACGTCAACGTCCGCGAACAAGATGTCCGTCGGCGCGACTTCGGTGACCGGAACGATCTTCGCGAGCCGGCGGAGGTTGCCGCGATTGACGTCGGCAACGTAGAGCTCCGCGCCGGCCTGGGCAAGCAAGCGGCAGAGTTCGTGGCCGACGTGACCGACACCTTGTACAGCGATTCGCTTGCCGGCAAAGGACTCGCTGCCGAAAACGTTCCTTAGTGCGGCCCGCATGCCCAGAAAGACGCCGTAGGCTGTCCACGGCGACGGGTCACCGCCGGCATTCTTGCCTTCCTGCGGCAAGCCGGAGACGTATTCGGTCTCTTCCCGCACGATGCGCATGTCGTCCATCGCGATGCCGACGTCTTCGGCGGTGATATAGGCACCGCCCAGACTCTGCACCCGGCGGCCGAACTCGCGGAACTGCTCCGCGGGTGCGGGCGCATTGTCCGCAGCGAGGATGACCGACTTACCGCCGCCGAACGGCAATCCCGCCACGGCGTTCTTGTAGGTCATGCCGCGCGACAATCGAAGCACGTCGGTCAGCGCGTCCGCACCACTGGCGTAGTGCCATCGCCGACAGCCGCCCGCCGCAGGCCCCAGGACCGTCGAGTGCACGGCAATGATGGCGCGTAGCCCCGTTGCCGGGTCGTCGAAGAAATGAATAGCTTCGTGGCGATCGAATTCGGAATGTTCGAACACGCTCATCGGCGTCACCTGTGGCTTCTCCGGGCGACAAATATACTCCTCGCAGCGCCGCATCGCATTGCTAATTCTTTTGCTAAGTGCTTGATTCGTGCATACTTCATCGAATATGAATCGATATTGTGAATGAGTTATGCGCGATATTACGATTGATCGAATAGACCGGCGAATCCTCGAGATTCTGCAGCGAGAGTCCGGCATCAACGCCAGTGCCATCGGTGAGCAGATCGGGCTCTCGCAGTCGGCCTGTTGGCGGCGGGTGCAGCGGCTGAGAGAAGAGGGCGTCATTCGCGAGCAACCGGTCAAGCTCGATCGCGAGAAAGTGGGCCTGAACACCATGGTCTTCGCGCACGTCAAGCTGACGTCGCACGGACGAAGTAACCTCTCCGCGTTTGCCGAGGCGGTCAGCGAATACCCTGAAGTGCTTGATTGTTATGTGCTTCTGGGCAACGTGGATTTTCTGCTCAGGATCGTGACCGCAGACATCAAAGCTTACGAACGTTTCTTCTTCGAGAAGCTCTCGCAGCTGCCAGGCATACAGGAAGTCAATTCCAGCATCGTCATGTCGGACATCAAGCACACGACGGCATTGCCAATCTGAATCGAAACCGTTGCTGAGCCCTAATCGGTCAGGGCGGCGAGAAGTCTGGCAAACGTTGAGGGCCGATAGCGCTCGTCGTCGGCGAGCGAATCGCCCAATGGACCGAGTTTTTCCTCCAACCCTGGATCTCCGATTTCGATGACCAGCATCTGAATGGCCATAAACGCCTGTTCCGCGCTGGCGTAATCGAGGAAGTTGCCCTCCGCACCGACCTCTAACATCTCGCGGAGCAAACGCCGCTCCCCGTCCCGCAAGGCCTCAACGCTTACACGCGCCTGCAGCCGTTCGAGCGATCGATCCATTGCATGAACACTTTCTCGCAGCGCGGTAGAGCCACCGTTGCCAGCGGCATGCAGTCGCCGCAGTGCGCTGGCGACATCGTCTGCCAGGTCCGCGTCGATTGAGCGGGCCAGAGCCAGCGACATCACGAGCGCGCCGTCATTCAGGAACGGCACGCCCGGTCCTGCGTTGCCGTGACGAGGGAGTCGGCGCCACTGCACGCTTTGCATCGTACGGTGGCAGGCATGGCAGTCGTAGAGTCCAAGCTCCGGGAACAGTGTCTCCGACGTCCCCAGTTCGTCCTGGATCAGGCTCAGTCGCAGCCGCGCTTCGGCGATCACGCCCGTCGCCCAGACGTACGCGTGATCGTAGGTCTGCTTTCGCTGTATGTAGTCATCGTCGACACGATAGTGAGGTTGCCGGCCGGCGTGCATCCACAGTTCCGTGAACGTGTCCAGCTCGAAGGAAAGCCGGGGATGGCCGGCGGCCATGATCCGATGCGTCGCGAACTTGTCATCCGTGCCGAGATGGCAGGACAGGCAGAGCGTTGCGCGCGCCTCAGGATCCTCGGTCGGGTAAAGACCCGCGGCGAGGTTCACTGAATGATCGGCGACGTTCGTGTTGTAGTGCGTGGACAGCCAGCGCTCCGCGCCGCCGTGGCAGGCTTCACAGCCCACACCGTCGGACAGCTGAAACTTTTCGCCGCGTCGGTCCTCGGGGACGTTGTCCGCATGACAGTCGAGGCACATATCCGCTCGCGCAGCATCCGAGAGCCCGAGTCGAGACGCTATCGCCTGCGATTCCGACGTCGCGAGCGTAGCGTACGCGCGGGAGTGCGGGTCATCGCGGGTCCAGGTAACGTACTCGTTCTGCAGCACGTTCGACCCGTCGCGTGGCGCCGCCGAGCCGTGACACTGGGAAGCCGCACAGGTTGCCACGCCCATGTGGTTGTCCGGCGACTGCTCCGGCAACTCGGCGTGCGCGATTCCGCCGAACGCTACGGCAATCAGAACGAGGAACTTATTCGTTTTCGACATACCAGGGATTTCCATCTTCGTCGAGGTAGAGTCTCTGCATTTCCTCGAGCGTCAGTGGCCGGGACCCGCGCCGGCCGAATACCGCGATCTGCCCGCCCGTTTCGTCCACGCCGCGATCGCGATCGAGACCCTTCGACAAGGCGATGGCCGGGCTCGACGTTGGATAACTTGCGATGAGCTCGGGGCGAGGATTCGGGCTGAAGCCGTAGAAATTGGGTTGCGACTCCGGCGAGGTGAGCTGGAGGACACGGATGCCGCCGGCGCCGTCCGCGAGATACGCGAACAGAGATGCGTTCGTTGAGCCAACGATCCCGTCGCGGGTATCGCGAATTACGCCGTTCGCATTGAAAAACTCGACGAGGGTCGGAGAAGTCGCGCGAGTAACATCGACAATTGCGAGGCCCTGCGCACCGGCGGCGACATAGGCATAGGTCCTGGCAACGTAGATGCGTTGCGCGTCCTGCATCGGGATGACTGCATCGTCAATGAGTACCGGCACCGTCGGATCGGTGACATCGATGACACGGAGTCCCGTCCTATCGGTCACGAAGAGATAGCGGAACTGCAGCGCGGACGCGCGCGCATCCGACATCGGCACGACGGCGATGAGTTCCGGCGCAAGCGGTTCATCGAGATCGACAATGACCAGGCCCTGGTCCGCCGCAATGTATGCAAAGTGACCGCCGAGCGTAATGTGGCGCGCACCGGCAAGCACATCACCGTCGTTCCACGTTACCGCCCGCTCCAGGAAATTGTTGTTGAGGTCGCCGTCGGCAAACGTGTTGACGTTCGACAGGATCAGCCCCTCTGCGGAATCAACAATGGCCACGTAGTTGTAGATCGGGTGGAACGGCTGCTCCTGATTGTCGATACGCATCAGGTCGCCTTCATTGCGCGGCGGATACACGGGCTGATTTGTCGGCAGAGCGAGGCACGTCGCGTTCGTTGTCTCCAGAATCGGATCGTGGCCCAGCGGCGAGAAAGGGGCGTCGACTACGCGTTGACTGAAGCCCTTGTTCGAGACATTCGCGACGTCGAATACGCGCATCCCTCGTTCACCTTCTGCGACGAACAGGTATTCGCCGCGAAGTTGCAGACAACTCGCTCGAGCGCCCGAGTGACCCGCCGAGATCGTCAGTTGCCGGTCGTTCTCGACATGTTCGTCGTGATTTCGCGGATAAGCGTAGCGATGCAGGTAACTTCCGATGACCGCCTGCGGTTCGTCCCATTCGGTAACCTGCGTCGCAACGATGCCGTTTTCGAGACCCGCCCAACTGTTCAGTCCGACGAAATTGACGAAGTTCGTGCCGAGCAGAAGCAACTGCGACATCCACGCATTGTTGTCGTTGTCATTCGACAGATGACAATCGGTGCAGGTCTTTGTCTCTGTCAGTCGAGTTGTGTGCGGGAAGTGCGGATTCATTGCCTGCGAACTGTAGCCACTCGCTGCTATCGGCGGCTGCTGGATGTAGATGCGTTCCCGATTCGCGTTCGTCGACGACAGAACGAGTGCCGATGACGACCGCACGGGTGCGATTCGTGAATCGTTGGCTGGCCCGCGGCGACCGAGCATGAACATCGCGTCCCGCGCGACCTGCGGATTGTAAGTCGCGTAATTGCGCGTGATACCGCCCTCGTAGTGATGCCGTTCGGTTAGCCAGTTCGCCTCGATGGGCAAATGGCAGCCGGCACAACTCGTGATCCAGGATGTGTGGCAGGAATAGCATTCCAACTCGTCATCGGAGTGCGCCAGAGACTCGACGGCAACGTCGGTACCCCAGTGTTGCGTCGCCGTGTCGTCGCTCATCAGCTTCGCTCGGGCAGCGCGCTCGTTGTATTGATCGTGTTCGGGATCCACGGAGTCTCGGACCAGACTCAACTCCCACTCCAGATCCGGATCGACGATGCTGCGCTGATACAATCGTCCGTCGATCCACTCGAATCGCCGCCGTCCGTCCGCATTGCGATAAAGCCGCATGTCCGTGCCACCGGGCGGCGCCGCGGGTCCGGACGTACGGAGGTCCGGGTAATCCTGAGCGGTGCCGTGACAGTCACTGCACTCGATCTCGATAGCGCTCGCAACCTCGCCGTACAGATGCCCGTTGCCGTGGTTGTCCTGCGCGAAGTGGCAATCGACGCAGTGCATGCCGCGGTCGAGATGGATCGACGAGAGGTGCACTGCACGGTCGAACTTGTCTTCGGCATCGTTCGGTACGATGTCGCCGTCCGCGTCGAGCAGATTGCCCTCTCGGTCTCGCCGCTGCACGGCACGGAAGTTCCAGCCGTGTCCGTGGTAGTCGGCGAATTGCGTGTCATTGAGCTCGGGATTCAGGTCCGTAACGTTACGCAGAAAATCCAGATCGCCCCAGAGTCCGCGCACGGAGGCGCCCTCCGGATTGCGATCCAGTATCTGACGCTGTTCCTCGATGGACGGATCGCGCTGTTCCTCGGGCCACATGAACGGGGCGTCCGATTCGTAGTCCCACATCGTGTAGCCGAGATAGGAGTTGAGGAACATGTTCGGCTGGTGCATGTGACACACCATGCACTGACTCGTCGGGATCGCGCGCGTAAACGCATGCCGGATCGGATGCCCGGACTCGTTCCGCGGGATCGTTGGGTCGGACGTTCCCGATTCGCCGTCGCGCCCATGCACGGCGTACGGTCCCGAATGCCGCGGGTCGCGGTCGTTCGCATAAACGACGTGGCAGGCGGAGCAGCCCGAGGATCGGTAATCGCCCGGCTGGTCGTTGGTTCCGAGAAACCACGTGAAGGGATCGTTCAGCCGGGTCTTGTGGATGTTGATAAGCGGAACCGCGATCCGCGCCCCGGTGCCGGGCCCTCGGTTCGATTGCCGTATGTCGGGCCGCCCGGGCTCCTCGAGTCGCTGGATCTGGCCGACAACGTTCGGTATGCCCGTCTCGGGGAACAGATTGAGGATGTTCCGGCCGCCGCGCTCGAAGACACGGAAGATGTCGCCCGGGTGTACGGACTCCCAGGCGGGCAGTGGATACAGGGCCGGCAGAATACCGTAGCGCAACGCGTCTTCTTCCGAGACCGGCGCTCCGGTTATCGCGGCCGGCTCGCCGTCGCTGGTATAGGCCTCGCCAAGAAGATAGTTCTTGAACGGAAGTATGCCGTTGTTGTAGGAGGCGCCCCCCCAGAGCATCGCGCCGGTCGCCATCAGGCTGCGGACGTTCGCATCGATCGTCGGTTGATGACACGCGCCGCAGGCCGTTTCCGCCACACGGTAGTCCGACGGGTTCACGAAGCGAATGAACTCCGGGCTCTCACGATTCAGTAGCGTGTACGAACGCTCCGGATTGGCGCTGGACGGGTAGTGCCACGTCTCCGGGTATAGCGGCTGCACGTGCGCCTGATCGCGCGCTGCATCGTAGCTTGCTCCGCGGGTTTCGTCCGGTCCATGCACCGAGGCGTCGCCGCCATGACAATCGGTGC
>CALZMR010000031.1:0-15533 GCA_945788575.1 uncultured Woeseiaceae bacterium | reverse complement strand
CGCCGCATCTGACGTGGAATGGCAGCTCATGCAACCGGCGCTCTTGCCATCGGCATCCAGCCACGTCTGCCGTGCCGGCGCCGGCGGATAGTACGGATACTCGATGCTCCGTGGGTCTTCCTCTTCGGCGCCAGTTGCCGGCAGAGCGAGCGACAGAAGGACGACAGCGAGTAGCGAGGATCGGATCATGAGTCAGTATGCGAGTACGAGGTTGGCGAATACCGAGTACGCCGTCTCATCGCCGTACAGTGCTTCGTAACCGTCACCGGGAAGCATGGCGGAGGCCGCGACGCGAACGACGACGTTCTGTGATGTGAACGGCCGGTATATGAGGGACATCGAAATGTCCTGGCCGATGTTGCGATCGATCCCGCCCTGGTTACGAGCGGCTTCGAGAACGGCAGTATCCTCGAACCAGAGCTGGTTGAGGTTGAAAGACGTTCGGAGCCGGGGTGTCAGATCGAAATCGGCGCCGACCCCGAGCAGTACGACGCCGGGATTCGTGAAATTGGACTGGCCCTGAAACTTGTTGGGTCGAAGGGAGTTGAGTATCCCGTTTGGCTGCGAGACAGCAACCCGACCGCCGCCGATTAGCGGCAGTGACTGGCGGACCCAGAAGCTCGTGTCGGCTCCGGCGATGAGCGGATTCTCGAAAATCGCGTCGAATCCGGTCGAAGCATCGTCGAACGGATCGTCGTCGCCGGACGCGTAGACGAACGTACCCTTCCAGCGCATCCAATCGAAGTCGCGCGATAGTTCGATTGCGGCGAATCCGGCGCTGATGTCGCTTTCGAGATTAGAGAAGACGCCGTTCTCCTCGGTGCCAAAGGCATAGTACAAAGATGCAGACAGATTCCATCGGCCGATGTGGCCGTCTCCGTTGAGCCCGACATACGTTACGTCGTAGCTACGGAGGCGTTGTTGACCGAGCGCCGCCGGACGCACGAGGAAGCCGTTGTCATCGATGAACTGTGTTCGATCCTCTTCGTTGCGGTTGTGCACGAGCGCGATCTGCGACGTAAAGCCGAGGATGGGAAAGTCCTGCCTGTAGAGGTTGAACAGGAATACGTCGTCGTCACGGATCGCGTCGTCGAAGCCGGCTTCAGTGATGTCATTCAGGCCGGAGTTCGTGTCCTTCTCGATGCGGCGGAACCACGCGAGGTTGTATTGCCACAGGTTGTTTTCTCGCGTCCCGAACAATCGGATTCCAAGGGGACTATCCTGGAACAGGAACCCACGGAAGTCGGCCGTAATGGGCTGTATGCCAATACGGATACTGTCGAAGTCGTAGCGCTCGCTGACGTTGCGCAGGTGTTTGTCGAAGAACAGACCCTGGATGCCGACGAAGCCCTCGTTGCGAGTGCGGGGCGCAGACGAATCAACCTTCAGGAACCCTGCTTCCTCGACTTCGACGCGCGTGTAGTTGAATACGGGCAGGAAACGGAACTCGTAATCCGGTGGCTTGAAGACTGTTTCGCCTCTGTACAGCACGAACTCGGTAATGAGGTTCTCGACAAAGATCGTCTGATCCGGCTGACCGAGCTGATCGATCGTACCGGCGCCGGGCGCAGTGGGGATCGAGACCGGCGTCGGAATCTGCCGGCTTTCGAATGTCGAATCGGATATGGCCGCCAGCGAAACGAACCAGTCTTCACCGAAGGCCGGGCGATCTCCCTTCAGCACGTTGTTGCCGTTGTAGGGGTCCCACCAGCGTTCGGGGTAGCCGAGCGACGAGACGATTCTCCAGCGATCCGGAACGGCCACGAAATCGGGCAGGTCGTCCCACACCGCGGGCGTCAGACCGTCTCGCTCGCAGAACGTGCGCTCCGGCGCCGGGTAACCCGGCCGGCGGCGCGGTACTGCGATCTCGGTGCAGGCCTCCGGCGTCGCCGAATCCTGCGTCGTCGCCGGGGGCATATCGGTGTCGGCCAGACTTGTCTGGGCCAGCAAAGCGATCGCCAGGCTGAGCGACTTACTTCCCATCGCACACGTCCTGTTCGCCGCTGTCGATGAACGGTGTGATCGGGCAGTTGATGTAGCGAAGGCGCGTGCCCATTGGCACGAGATTGTCAGCGCGGACCGCGGGATCCGCGTTGCCAAATGTCCCCGTTTGTTCGCCCGCGTTGTGGACCGCCAGGAATGCGATCATGTCATCCTGATCGACGCCGTCGCCCGATACACCGATTGCGCCGACAAGGTCCGTTCCCCGGTAGATCGGCACGCTGCCCGGAAAGATCTGCGTGCCGTTGGCGAGCTGCGGAATGGCGCCCGATACGGCGAAGCCGTTATCGAAGCCGTCTACCCCGGTGCAGTTCGCAGGCACGTCCGGTACCAGTCCCGCGACGAAGCCCACATGCTGGACGATCGCGTTGTAGACCAGATCGAGCTGCAATCCGGTGGAGAACGGACTCCATTCGCCTGCCGGTTTGCTGAACGGACCGTGTGGATTGCCGGCAACGCCATCCGGGTAGAAGGGGCGCGAGAGATTGCCGCCGGCGCGATCCGAGAAAGCAACCGCCCCGTCGGCAAGCGCCGCGGGCAGACCGAGAAAGGCGCGAACGTCATCGACGTACTGCGACAATGGTTCCCGGCGCAGAACGATGAGACCACCGTCCAGATAAGTTGCGTCGGGCACGCCGTTCAGCGCTGCCGCCGCCGAATTCGACGAGAAGAAGGCTGCTGTGCGCGCTTTCTGCAGCGATACGTCGATGCCGAACACCGGCGCGTCGCGCCCGCGGACGATGCCGAGAATCGCGCCGTTCGAATCGACAACCGAGGCCGTAACCCGGGCTGGGGTCCCGACCGGCTGGCGTATCTGCGCCCGCATGCGATTCGCCAAATCGAGCGCCTCCGAGAGTATCGTCCGGACCTCGGAATCACTGAGCGCCAATGCGCCATCGGTTCCTGCCTGCGGCCGATATCGTTCCAGGTTGCCGGCGTCGACCAGCACGAAGGCATCGAGCCCGGGGTAGTCGAGCGCATCCGGGCGAAACCCCGACGCGGGATGGCCGAATGCGGTTCCCGCCGTTACCGACGCGACAGCGTATCCCGGCACGGCGACGAGATTTCCGTCAATGCCATTTATGCTTGCGAAGGCCGGAGCTGAGGCGGGTGCGGAAACGAGATCTGCTTCTGTGGCGTCGCTGAAGCGCAGCGCACGCCCATCGACCAGTATTCGGTCGGCGCGCCGCGCCGCCGGCGCGGCGAATCCGAACGACGCCGCAAGCGCGATTCGCTCGTCGGCATCGCTGTCAGTGTCCTGAATGTCGGCGTCAAAGCTGTACAGGGCATCGCTGATGACACCGACGCCGCCAACTGGCGTGCCGGATTTGTACAGTGGAAAGCCGCCGGGATCGGCCGACAGACCGAGGGGGGAGCGATGCGGTCCGATGCTGATCCCTCCCGCGAATCTCGTCATCAGATCGGAGCACGGCAACTGACTGAACTGCACGCCGAACAGCGGACCGGCCGGCTGCAGGTTATCGCCCGGATTGAAGTGTTGCTGGACGATCTGGCTGGCGGTGCGAGTCGAAAACGCGTTCCCCTCGGTCGACAAATAGGCGGCCGTTACCGCTTTCGAAATCGCGGCCATCGAGTCCGGGACTATATTGACGCCTTCGAGCCCGCCGCTGATCGAGGCACCCGGCGATTGCACGCTTATCGACGTGGCCGCCCCGTTCATGCGGAATACCGCCAGAACGTTGCCGGCGCGATCGACGACCGCAATAGTCGCGCTGGCGCCCTGCGACTGAGCTTCGGCGACGGCTTGTGCGATCACTTGTTCGACGTCGCTTCCAGACATTGCGGTCGGCGTATCGGCACACGATCCCGTGCAGCCCGCGGGCGGCGATCCGGGATCGACGTTGGCAGGCGTCGGCGTCGATCCTCCGCTACAGCCCGCGACCGAAACTATCGCCGCGGCTGCCGCGATGAGTCGCAGGCGCGTGGTCATTCACCGCTCGCCGTCAGATGGAAGCCGTGACACATGATGCAGGTGCTCGGTATCTGCTCTGATGCGTTGCGCCGCGCGACGCCGCTACCGTGGCAGTCCCGACAGGTATCGATGTTCGGCATCAGAAGATCGTGTGCAGACTCCGAGTCGCTTGCCGCATGACAGCTCTCGCAGTCCGTTACTTCCGTATCGTGCGTGGAGTGGACGAAACGCGAATGCGGGAAGAACGATTCCGTGAGCCGTACCGGTTGAACGATCCACGGCGATTCCGAATCGCCATCGGTCCTTGAGACTTCATGGCAGTTGGCGCAGGCCTGGCGCTCGAAAAGATCCGCGGCGACCTCCAGCGCTCTGCTTCGCGCTTCGGCGGCGACACGATCGCGGTCTTCGCGCGTCAGCGCCTGGCCCGGCCGCCGCACCCGCTGCACGTTCGATTCCGGGTCGTCGCCCAGCAGGCGCGCGCTGTAGTACTCGACGAGTTCCTGGACCACTGCCGGCGGATCTCCGTGGGGAACCACGCGATCCGGGTCGTCGGGATCGAAACTGAGCGTATGGCATCCACTGCAGTGCTCGTCCATCGATACAGGCCGCATCAGCGCTCCCGCAGCGTCGAGTTCGTGGCAGTCGGCGCATTCGACGACCACCTGTCCGTCCGGCGCGATGATGCCGTCGGGGTCGAGGTGCACCTTGTGGTCGAAGCGCAGATTCGACCGGTCGGCAGACACTGCTTCGCTCAGCAGCAACCGCGTCGCCGCCCAGCCGTCGTCGTCGGCCGCCTGCAATAGGGTGACGCGAAACTCGGGGTGCTCATCGAGGAAATCGCTGACTGGCAACACCGTCGAGTCGCCCGCCAGATCCTGGTGGCAGTCGGCACAGAGTCCCTGATGTCGATTGACGAGCTGCGCCGGCTCGTTGTGTTCCTGGTGGCACGTCGCACAGCGAACTTCGCCCACGACGCGAGGTGCATCGTCGCCGACGTGAGCGACCGAATCGTGGCACTCGATGCACGCGCTGTCGGGCACTCGCTGGAACGGTGCGATGTGGCAGGCGTTACATTCGGTTGCAGTCGTGGAATGTGCACTGTGAACCGGCCCGGACAGCCATAATCCATCGTCCGGAAGCAGGTCCGTTCCGCGAAGCACAGACGCGAGGCCCGGACTGACGAGGGTCAGGGCGGGCAAGCCAAGTGCGAGCACGGCGATCGTGGCCAGCAGAGCCCACGACAACTGACGTTTGCTGAAACCGGCGACCCCGGACACCGCTGTTGTCCAGCTTTGTTCGAGGTGTTCGCCGCCGTCGTCCTCATTGAGTTCGAACGTCATCGCGAAGTCGACACCGTCGGGTGCATCGATGACACGCAGAAAGTTCGCACCGGCCTCGATCACGTCGCCCACCGATAGCGGCGCATCGCGTGTCGAACGACCATTGACCGTCACTCCCGCCATGCTCGAACTGGAAACGTGCAGGCCACCGTTCTTCGGCGCGATCTGTGCGTGCTGCAAGCGCGCCCGGCGGTCCTTGAGGTGCAGAATCTGATCGGTCGCGCGGCCGATGGTTATCACGGGCGCTTCGATGATCCTGTCCGTGTGCTCGATGCTGCCGGCAGCGGTCTTTCTGAGGAATCGAATCAGGAAACGCATGTCGTCACCAGTACAGGAATACGGTCACGATATGCACGGTAAGCGCCGCGAGCAGAGCTGCGGTAAGCGGCACGTGAGCATAAAGCCAGATTTCGACGATGGCCTGCAGTTTCAGATCTTCTCCGAGCTGTTTCAGCAACCGCCTCTTGTTGCGGATCAGCGCCGAGAGTTCGCCGATTGCCGCCTGCGTCTCCGCATCTCCGGCGCGCGATTGCTGTTCGGCGACCCAGTCGAGCGCGGCCTCCTGCCCCTTGTTCGAAACGACGCTGGTGGCGCCGCCGGACCGCAACAGAACCTGCGAGCGGTCGCGGCCCCTGATCCGATCCCACAGGGTCGCGCCGAGCTGTGTGCGTTGAACGCCGCTCGCGACGAACTCATGGAACTCCGGGCCGAGCTGCTCCGCGACTCTGAGGCTTCGGCGATCGATTTCCTCGAGCTGGTCGACGAGCTCGCTGCGAGGTGCGCCGCCGCGATTGAGGCTCATGCGCTCCGGATACTTCATATAGGCGTACACGCCGAACAGACCGCTGGCGATGACGAGCACCATGATCACGAACGCCAGGGTGTGGACGTTCCAGCCGAACTGGAATCCGGAGTGCAACAGGACGACAACGATCAGTGTCAGACCCAGATAGACGTGCGCCGACAGCCATCCCTGCACGGTCCCCAGCGTGGACGAGTAGCGGCGCTTTCGAATGCCGAACCAAGTCAGCCAGCCGATAAGGAATGCGCCGATGGTGCCGAGCGTGTACCCGAAGACGGTGCCGCCGTTGGGCGGTTCCTGAGGATCGTGCCACCAGTAGCCGGCGATACTGGCCGCGACGACGGCGAGCGCAAGCCACAAATAACGGCGATGACGATAAGCAAGTATCGACTCGTGCATCTCAGCTCGCTCGCTTCGTCAGGTTGACGAACTCCGCGGGACTCATGCGCAGCGCAGCGCCGGTGGGGCAGGCGCGAACACAAGCGGGGCCGCCGCGGAGGTCCTTACACATATCGCATTTCACGGCTTGCTTCGCGGCGCTGTTCGCGTCGATCGGCGGCCGTTCGCCGGGCGCATCGCCACGGCCGGTCAGCAGCCAGCTCATCAGCCCTGTGGCCGGACGTTTCTGAGACGCCATCTGGATGACGCCGTACGGGCAGTTGCGTTCACAGTTGCCGCAACCGATGCAGCTTTCCTGAATATAGACCTCGCCGTTCGGTGCGCGACGGATTGCATCCGGGGGACAGTCCGTCATGCAGTGCGGATCCTCGCAGTGTCGGCACGACGTTGGAACATGAACCTGCGCGTAGGAAGGGCCGGCTGCTCGATCGAGACGCGACGTGCCACCGTGCGTTTCCGCGCAGGCCAGTTCGCAATTGTCACAGCCGATACACAACGACTCGTCGATCAACAGGACGTCCGTCGCCTCCCCGAGCCCCTGCTCCATCAGGAACGAGATCAGGTCTCCGGCCTCCGGAGCGGCTTCCATGCGCAGGTTCTCCGACACGCGCCGTGCGACCGTCTCCTGCATGCGCTCACGCAGCCCGGTTTCCCGGAGAAGCATTTCGTCGAATACCTCGCGGCTCAGGAATACCGACTCCGTATTGACCGTTGCCTGGACGGTTGCCGATCGGCGGGCCTGACCGACGAGCGCCATTTCTCCCACGTAGTTTCCGGCCGCTACATACGACATGACGATGTCACGGCCACCGATGCGGCGCGACACCGATACCGAGCCGCTTCGGATCAGGTGCAGGCCGTCCGGTTCCTCGTCCTGCGAGAACAATGCTTCGCCGGATTTGTATCGCCGCAATTCGGCACGAGCGGCAGTTGCTTCGAGATCGCCGGGCAGTGCGTCTGGGGCCAGACCGGCCCGCAGTGATCGTTCGATGAACAGCCGGTCGACGATCGTCCTCACCGCTTCGTACGTACTCATGAGTCTGACGATGTCTCGGCGCGGCGACTCGAGTACGACACAGCCGTCGCCGGCGCGCGCGGTGGCGGAGCGACGGCGGCCCGACAGCAGACTCATCTCGCCGAAGAACTGCCCGGGACTCAGGGTGAATGTCTTGCCGCCGCCGGCCTCGATGGTTACGTCACCGGCCAGGATGGTCATGAAGCTGTTCGTATAGTCGTTCTCGCGAAAGATGACGTCCCCGGACTTCGGCATCAGCAGATCGCTCGCCAGCACGAGTTCGCGCAGGACGAGTCCGTTCACGTCGGCGAACAACGGTATTCGCTCACGGATCATTGCCAGCGTCCCGTCGACATCGAGTCCGAACGGCAACGGCCGGAACTTCTCTTCGAGAATTCCGTGATCCGCCGGTCGAATGTCGTTGCCCTGCAGAAATTCGACGACCTCGTAGCCCTGGTTCATCGCCTGCTTGATCAGCGGATAGCCGCCCAGCGCACCGATGACGTAAAGGCCCGGAACATTCGATTCATACTGATTGCTGAGCTCAGGAAGCGTGGTCGGATCTTCGTTGGGGAACTCGATGCCGCAGGATTCGACGAATCGGCGCGGCGGTACGGCACCGATACGAGCGATGACCCGATTACACTCGACTCTGGTTTCGCCGGTTTCCGTATTCAGGTTGATCGCGGCGCCCGGCTCGATGCTCGAAACCTCCGTATTGAAGAAGCACGTGATCGCACCGTCCTCGATCGCCCGAGTGATCAGATTCAGGTTGCCTTCTTTCGCGCGCGCGAATTCGCCGCTGCGGTTGACAATGATTACCTTGTTGCTGCGCGCAAGCGCTATCGCGTTCTCGATGGCTGCGTCACCGGCGCCGACCACGACAATGGTCTCGCTGCTGTACTCGTCGGGGTCGTCCAGCGTGTACTGGACGAATGACGCGTTTTCACCGTCCACGCCCAGCTTCCTCGGGTTGCCCTGCAAGCCGATGGACAACACGACGGCCTCACTCTGCAGGGTTTCTCCGCTACCGAGGGAGACTTCGAAGCTCGGTCGTTGCCCGGAGATGCCGACGACCTCGGACCCGTAACGAATATCGACGTCAAGACCGGTCATGCCGCTCTGCCAGGCATCGAGGACGGCCTCACGCGTGCCGGCATTGAATTCGAGGTCGCTGCGCAGTGGCACGACCGAGGGCTCGGCCATGACATGCTTACCCTTCTGGTATCGCTGGATAGTATTGGCCAGCGCCGGCGAGGATTCGAGCAGGACGCAGTTGATCCCCAATTCCTGTGCGCGTGCTGCGGCGCTCAATCCTGCCGGTCCACCACCGACGATGATCAGGTCATAGCGCACTCAGTGCTGCCTTCACGGATCGCCGAAGGCCGCGGCACCGGACACTGTCGTATTGCCGGCCGCGTCGCTAAGTCGATAAGTCAGCCCGACGCCGCCCGGAAACGTCGGGTCGGACGTCTGTCCCGGTCCGCTGAAGAATCCGGCGAAGTCACCGGAGCCTCCGCCGATGCCGTCGACCGAAACGTTGTAGATGCCGGAGAACATGTGTGCAGGCAGCCCGGCCTGCGCCCCGATACTGCCGCTGCCGGTCGCGACCCAGTTGGAACCGCCAATATCGATCGTCAACGTGCTGTTGACGAGCATGTTGATGAAATCGGCCCGGAAGGTCGCCGAGCCGAGTACGCCCACATTGCCCTGATCGTCGGTCGGAGACGTGTTACCGACCAGGCTGTAGTTGGCGACGCCGGTAATCGGCATGGCCGGTGGCGGGCCCTCGGCGCTCTGGATCCAATGGAAGCTCTGCTGCGACAGATCGACTATCTCGAGCGGTACGCCAAGCTGCGTCACGGCCATCGATCCGCCCGACCAACGGCCCCAGCGCATGAACGTCATTGCGTCGGAACCGGTGTCGGTGTTGGTCGACGTGTTGATCTCGTAGATTGCCGTCGGCGTTCCCGTGCGACCCGGGAACGGCGTCTCGGTACGTTCCAGATCGCCATTGGCGTCGAGGACGAATTGTGTCGCGTCGTTTACGCCGACGCCGACGAGTGGAAGGTCAATCCCCGGCCCATTGTCGCCGCTTATCGCTATCGTTCGGGGCGGTGGTGGTGGCGGCGGCGGTGGCTCCGGCGGAATCTGTCCACTCGTGATATCGACGGAATTGCCTTGCGCGTCGGTGGCGCCGGTGCCCTGAGCCGGGGCGCCCTGCGGCCGGCTGGAGTCGGGTTGATCGTCGTCCGTCCGCGGCGCGCTCGTGTCCGGTGCCCGGCGCGTACCCAGGTTCGAGTCGAATCCGGTCCGCGACGGGTCGTCGTCCGGTGCATCCGGCTTACCCGGATCGCGGGACGGATCGAACCCCGGATCGTTCTGATCGAGGATCACGGCTGGCGGCGTATCCAATATCTCCGGGACAGGATCGTCGCGCAGCGGGATGAACGCATACTCGCCCGCGCTCAGTTCAATCGTTCGCGTGGACGTGCGGAACAGAATCGTGCCCTCGGTCACGCCGAGATACAGGCCGTCCGGAATCGGCGCCGCGGGCGTGGCGCCCGGTACCCAGTCGCAATCGCCGTTACAGAAGACCGCCGAGTAATCGGTGCCGCGGATTCCGAGAACGCCAACGGCTGTGCGCACTTCGTAATTCTCCGGGCTATCGTCGCCGACCGCGCCGGTGATCGTCCGGAAGCCGCCTTTGATCAGACTCATGACGCTGGAGTCCTCTCGCGTCGAGACCGTTGCAGCGGCCGGTGACGTGTGTGCGTACTCGTCGATACGCAGGCGACTGTTCGGCCGGATCGCGATTCTCGCGCCGTCCAGCATCTCGAGCTGAGCCCGCGACGCGTCGCCGGTCACGATCTCGTCGCTTTCTTCGATTGCGTCACCTCTCGCCAGGGCCACGGGCGGCTGGCGCTCGGCGGTGACGTCGCCCCTCACGAAAAGGACGGAGCCGGCAGTGTCTGCCAGCGCAGTCGGACTCAGGAGTGACAGCGCCAGAGCGGCTGCGATCGTTCGCATATTCATTGAGGCATCCATCGAATGGTCACACCGATTTCGTTTCGGTCGTAATCGTAGAGAGCAACATCGGACTCATTGTCCACGTATCGCAGGCTCGGCAAGATGGACAGCCCTTCGAACCCGACGTCGCGGAATTCGATCGCCAGGATAGCGGTCAACTGATCGTCTTCCCGAGGTGCGCCGAAGAACTGGCCGTCGTAGTCGGTGGTCAGCGTGCCCAACGACCCGAACAGAAACATATTTCCTCTACCGGTCGTGAACGACAGTCGTGCGCCGACCTTGCTGTTGCCGTACGGGGACGCATCCAGGTCCTCGGTGTCCCGGCCACCGATAAGGTCGAAACCGAATTCCGTGAGTGCCGATAGCCGATAATCGAGGCCAATCGTATACAGGAGTCTGTCGACATCGAGCGCCTTCAGGGTCGATTCGTAATGATTGACCTCGCCGCTCCGCAGGCCGAGGGACACGGCCCACTGATCGGAAAGCTGACGTCCAAGCCCAAGGTCCACGCCCAGATAACGCTGATTCGGTTCGTCGTCGCGGTGAGCAACGTAACCTTCGCCGCCGATGTGACCGAAGAATTCTCCGCGACGCCACGTCATACCGGACGTCAGGCTGCCGATCGTCGCGTCGACGAAGGTGGCATCCTCGTTGCGCCTGTGACTGAAGCGGCCGCTCGTATACCACGTCTGATTCACGTTGCTGGGTACGACCCAGTTGAAGCCGGCTGCGCCTTCGAGGAAGGGCGAATCCGCCTCGACGTTTTCCGGATTGAGTGTGAAGCCGAGAAACTGCTCATCGGCGGTCGAGCCGTTCGCGTTGCTGTCGTCACCCGACGTGAGTTCGACAAACGGCGTAAAGCGGGGGGCGGGTGTGGGTGGAACCCGATCGATCGCGTCTATGTATCGGCCGAGAACGCCGCGAACGGATGGCGGCGGGTTCTCTCCGAGCAGCGCGACAAACAGCGGCCGCGCCTGAGCGAAGTCGCCGATCTCGAAATGCGCGCGCGCGAGCTCCATCTTTGCACCGGAAAACCGCGGCTCAACGGCGAGGGAGCGCTGCAATGCAAATATGGCGTTGCCGCGCCGGCCCGTATCGAGGGCGGAGACGCCCAGCAGATAATCGAAGTAAGCATTGCCCGCGAGTGTGGCCTCGAGCGGGCTCAGTAAAGACCAGGCATCCTCGGAGCGTTGGGCGGCGATCAGCGTCTCAGCTTCTCGCAGTGTTGCCCTGGTGTCGGAATCCGCTTCGATGCTGAGCGTATTGTCTGCCTGCGCAAATACTGCGCCAGGCAGAGCCAGCAGCAAGACAGCGATGATTGCGAAGCGGCCGGTCGTTCTTGTTGCCGCGGCCATAGTCGTCGAATTATCCCCTCGGTTCATACCACGCACCTACTTCGTCAAGTGATCGAAGACCCCATCCCATTCTGGCGGTGGCGGCTCATGCCTGAACCGATTAATTCGCTCGAGGTACATATTATATAGGACTGCGTCGTTCATTTTCGTGAGTCCGTTCAGACGTTCCGCAGCATCGTCCCAGTCCTGGCGGCGATAGGCTGCCAGCGCGCGAGCATACTCGTTGACCTCATCGATGACGGTGTCGGTAAGGGCGTCGCGCGGGCCTACTGGTTCGAAGATCGAAACCGGTTCCGTCTTGCCTTTGACTCGGACCAGGTCCAACTCGCGGAACACGAATTCCTCGACCGTATCGGCAGTCGTTGCGTTAACGATGATGTCGACGCCGTACTGCTTGGTCAGGCCCTCGAGTCGCGATCCCAGGTTAACGCTGTCTCCCATCACCGTGTAGGCCACCCGAAATTCGGAGCCCATGTTGCCGACATTCATGTCGCCGCTGGATATGCCGACGCCGACACGAATCTCTGGCCAGCCCTTCGCCCGAAATTCTTCGTCGAGCGATCTAACCGCAGAGAGCATGTCGAACGCGGCAAGCAGCGCGTTTCGAGCGTGGTCCGGATCCGGCAACGGCGCCCCCCAGAACGCCATGACGCAATCGCCCATGTACTTGTCGATTGTGCCGCGGTGTTTCTGTATGGCACGGGTAAACGGGGTGAGGAACTCGTTCATCATCCGAGTCAGTTCGCGCGCGTCGAGACCTTCCGAGATCGTCGTGAAGCTTCTTACGTCCGAGAACAGAACCGTCATCTTCCGGGTCTCGCCTTCGAGCGACACCTCGGCGCCGCTGGCATCGATTTCCTCGACCAGAGACCGCGGGATGTACTGACCGAAGATATTCGACAGGTGACGCTTGTTCCGGCTCTCGACGAAGAAACCGTAAGTAATGTGTAGCAGGGCCACGAGCAATGTGTATGCCAGTACCGGTGCGAGTGGGATGACCAGCATCTGCGACGACCACAGCCAGAGATTGGATAGCATCGCGCTGACCAGGACCGCTGCAATCAACGACAACGCCGCCAGTGCCCCGAGCCGAGGAAGAATCAACGCCGTTATCGCGGCGATGCTCAGCATGAACACGATCTCGACGCCCACCGAGTATGCCGGCTGGCGTCGAATGTTCTCGTCCAGCAAACCGGCGATCAGGTTTGCGTGAGCTTCGACACCGATGTAGCGCTGGCCGACAGGTGTCGCCCGAAGGTCGAGGAGGCCGGCCGCGCTGGCACCCAGCAGCGCAATGCGGCCCTCGAGCGCGCTATTAGGTACAGAGCCGTTAAGTACGTCGATCGCGGAAACGAATCTGAAGCTCTCCTGTCGGCCGCGATACGGAATAAACACAGCGACCTGCTCGTCGACCGGTATCTGCAAATCCCCGAGCGTAAAATACTCGAGGTCGATTCCCCGTCTGTCTTCGTCGTCGCCTGCAGCAAACTGTAGACCGACCGAGGGATTGCCCAGCGCAACGAGGGCCACCGCGAGAGCGAGTGAAGGGTATAGATCGCCCTCGTACGACTGCAGCAGAGGTGCGCGTCGAAAGACGCCGTCTGAGTCGATCAGCGGCGCGTCGAAGAAGCCCGCCGCGATTGCATTGTCCTGAAGCGCGTCCAGGCTACCGGTATATCCCTCCGCGGCCACGAAGGGTGCTGAAACGCCGCGCACGTCTTCAGCGCGAATCAGCGGTGGCGGCAGTCTGCCCGTCGAGCGTGGTTCGCCGGGCGCGACCGAGTCCTTGAATACAAAGCCCAGAACGACGTCCCTGGCAATGAGCGACTCTGAGAACGCAATATCACCGTCTTGCGACTGTGCCACCGACCGGACCTCGTCGAGGATCGCAGGATTCGTGTCGCGCGCCTCCAGTGCGGCGATCAGTTCAGCAACCCGGGACTGCTCCTCCTCGGCGAACAGGACGTCCATCCCGAGGACTGTGACGCCGTAGTCGTCGAAGAGGGTATCGATGAGCGCAGCGAGAGTTTGTCGCGGCCACGGCCACTGGCCGAGTGCAACCTGACTCGCCTCATCGATATCGATAATGACGATCCGCTCGTCGGGGGTACCGGGCATCGTCATCCGAACTCGGACGTCGTACAGATAGTTCTCGATTCGGTCCAGTAATTCGAACCGCCACGCGCCGGAGACGTGCATCGAGAGCACCACGAACGCGATACCGCTGATGGCCAGTCTCGTTGCGATCCTTAGGGCTCGTGTGCGGGACGGCGAGGTCATCGCCCGAAAATGTACACGAATTCAACCCCGGTCAGGCTGAAACCGGCGCGGTTCGTTGCGCGGCCATGCAACAAAATGCGCCAATCGCAGCCTGGCCGCGTCCGATCGAACTCACGGGGTGACATTTGCCCAGTTCCGTAAAGTGTCTTTCAGAATGTTGTGAATACACAACAATATTGCTGTTCCTGTGTATTTCTGGAATAAGTGTTGCGCAAAAACATCACAATTACCGTACAAATCGCGATTTTTACACCGGACGCACCAGGCGAAATTAGTAATTAAATAACAGAAAGTTATGAGTTCGTCGCCGGAATTTTGCAAAACCCAAGCCGGTTCTCGCAGCCCCGAGTGTTGCCAAAAAACGTATTTGTTGGGCCTATGGTACTGACGCCGCGATTGGTATATATTCTGCCCACTTGCTCACAGGCACGGGCTCGCCTTTTCCGTGCTGCGGGCAAATTTTGAAAACCATAGGGGATTCTCATGGCAAGAAATCTGAATGTCAGAAATGCTGTCAAGCTAGCGCTTGCGGTAAATGCTGGCCTCATCGGATTGTCTGCAGCACCTGGCGCGCTAGCGCAGCAGGACCCAGCCGCAGGCGAACTAGAAGAGGTCGTCGTTACCGGATCGCGTATTCGCAAGAGGGACTTTACGTCCAACGCGCCTATTGCAACGGTCGGCTTCGAGCAGATCGAGCTCACGGGCACGGTGAACACAGAGTCGCTTCTCAACACGCTGCCGCAAACGGTACCGGGCCTCGACCGTACGTCGAACAACCCGGGTAACGGTACGGCGACCGTCGACCTTCGCGGTCTCGGCTCCATTCGTACGCTGGTTCTGATCAACGGCACGCGCGTCGTTCCGACTGGTTCCGGTGGTTCGGTAGACATCAACTCGATTCCGAACGCTCTGATTCAGAACATCGAAGTACTGACGGGCGGCGCATCCGCTGTCTACGGTTCTGACGCAGTAGCAGGCGTTGTCAACTTTATCCTGAAGGATGATTTCGAAGGCGTGAACGTGAACGCCGGTTACGAAATCACTCAGGAAGGCGACGCAGGCATCATCAGTGCTGACGTCACACTTGGTGCGAACGTTGCAGATGGCCGCGGTAACGTGACCTTCAACTTCTCTTACACGGATCGTGACGACCTGTTCCAGGGCGATCGTGACTTCGCGTTCTTCGCGCAGTTCGACGATGGCGCTGGCGGCTTCATCGACGGCGGTTCTTCGGGCATTCCCAGCACCTCGATCTTCTCGGGCGCACTCGGAACGTTCTCTCCGACGAGCTTCGGTGTCACCTTCGATACGAACGGCGACATTCGTCCGTTCATCACGACAGGCGCGAGCAACGACTTCTACAACTACGCTCCCGTCA
>CALZMR010000030.1 GCA_945788575.1 uncultured Woeseiaceae bacterium | reverse complement strand
GACTGGGGCACGCTGCGGGCCGCGATACCGGGCGGCCGTGTGCAACCGGATGAAGGCACGCCCGAGGACGCGATCCTGCTGGAGTTCGAGGAGGAAACCAGCATCACCGCCAATGAGATCGAGTCGCTGCGTTGCGTCGGCGTTCTCGAGGATCTGACCTGGGGGCGCCAGAACTACGAACTCGTTTACCTCGCGCGTGTCACGTGCCGGGCAAGCGAGTTCATCGAACGCGCCGAAGCCGCGGAGCACCGCTGGGAACACGACGCGATCGAATTCTACGAATGGGACCGGGACATCGTTGCCGGTCTGTTGTCGTCGGACCCCACGGGCTTCACGCCGTCAGGCTTCGCCGGTATCGCGCTGGCCTCGAGACATGCGTTCGGCACGGATGCGCTTCCGGACTGGCAGGTGAAGCCGGTGACGTACGAGGAATACATGGGCGAGCGACTAGCATTGACTACACGCTGACGGCCCAACGCGTGATCTGAAGGGGATTGCGCTAGCTGGTGCCGTAGGAGCCCGCTACGCCGGCGATCCCATGTCCGGGATTTCGCCAGCCCGCAGGTGCCCGCCATGCGGGCGATCCCACGTCCGGGATTTCGCCATCCCCCCAATCAGGCTGCCTCGTCATCGGTCAACGGAGGCAGTCGGCTACAGTCTGCAAATTTCGAAAGTCACGCGCTGCGATCAAGATGGGATCGCCCGCAAGGCGGGCTCCTACAGAGCGATTCCGGGACTTTACGTACCCGCATACGAAAACGGCCCCTTGCGGGGCCGTTTCCTTAGCTTGCCGTTACGAATCAGCGTTCGTACGTGAATCGCAGATAGCCTACGCGGCCTGGCAGATCGTGCGACACGGTGCTGAGACCGATGACCCCACACGGGAAGCAGACCGGCGGGTCTTCATCGAACACGTTGTTGAAGCCCAGCGTGATCGTCACTGCGTCGTCCCACATATCCGGGGTATACGTCGCACGCAGATCCGCGAACATGACCGAGTCAAGCTCGCCACCACCGTCGGTGGTCATGTCGTCGGTCCAGCGGAACACGAGCGAACCCGACCAGCGGTCCTTCATCCAGTCCACGGTCGTGTTGACGCGCAGGTCCGGGAAGGCACGTGCAAAGGTCTCGTCCGTATGCTGGCCCGTCAGATCGTTGACTGAGACCGAGCCGTCCGGGTTGCTGGTGCGCTCTTCGAACTCACTCAGGTGCGTCGCATTGATGCGTGCATTGAGCTGCCCCCAGTTCCATTCGGGGCTCATCCAGCTCACCATGAGATCGAAACCGGCTGCATCGATGCTGCCGATGTTCTGCAGCTGATTGTTGACGACGTCGAGCTGTCCTGAGCTCGTGCGCGGCGTCAATGCGCAGAGAATCGGATCGCCGGATTCGGCACAGGCGTCGATCAGATCGCCCGGGTCCCGACCCTGGATCGCATTCGTGATCTCGAGGCTGTAGAAGTCCAGCGAGAACGTTACGCCCTCGGTCCAGCTAGCGCCTTCCGACCAGGCCGGCTGATACACGAAACCGGCGGTCCAGCTGTCGGATTCCTCGGGCGTCAGGCTCGAATTGCCCGCCGAGACGGCCGATAGCTGCGGATTGGTTTGTGCCAGTCCTACCGGTACACCGAAGCTTGCGCAGTTCGCCTGAATGTTGGCGGGCTGCGGCGTGTCGCGACCACCGGCGCTCGAACCTAGAATCGCCGTGTAGTCGGCGCAAGGATCCAGGAACGTGAAGTCCTCGCGTGCCGCCCCACCGAACAGCTCACCGATACCCGGTGCGCGGAAGCCAGTCGAGAAAGACGCACGGAGCGAGACTTCCTCGGTCGGCCGCCACAGGCCGCTGGCCTTGTAGGTCGATTCGCTGCCGAAGGTACTGTAGTCCGAGGCACGAACCGCGAGATTCGCCTCCAGGTATTCAGCACCGGCGACATCCGCCAGCAGCGGAATGTTCAGCTCACCGTAGAACTCGGTGACGTCGAACGCGCCCACTGTACGACCCGACGGGATACCCGCCGTCTCGCCACGCTCGGCGATCGGATCCGGCAGGAATGAGCCTTCTTGATCCCGGTATTCGAGACCGGCCGCGAACGCGATCGGGCCAGCCGACAGATCTGCCAACTCACCGCCGATATTGAACGAGAAGTTCGTCAGCGTCTGTTCGCTGAAATCACGCTGCGTGTAGGTGACAAAGTCGAGCATGTCCTGAGTGATCGAGCCGTTGCCGCTGGCACCCTGGCCACCAAAGATATTGAACGGCACACAGTTCGGCACGGCGGCACAGACCGCCGGATCGCCAAGGGCGACCGCGAGCTTCGCCGCGTTGTGCGAATTAAACTTCTGCTGGAAGCCGCGGTTGTCGCCATAGCTACCCGTTACGTCCCAGTAGTAGTCGCGTCCGCCCGCGGAGAACTCGCCTTCGAGTCCCATCGAGTAGAAGTAAGTGTTGACGTCCTGGAAAAACAGGCGCCCACCCGACTCCAGCGGCCGACGGCCGATAAACTCGAGGTTGCCGTTGGCGACCGACATGTCGATGCCGAACGGGTTGAATGGGTTCAGCGCGGAGATAACGATCGTGTCGTTGATCCGGTTGCCGCAGCCGTTACCCAAACACAGCGGCTCAGGCGCTGCCTTGGTCTCCGACGACCGGTTGGTATAGGACGCGCGCGCAAACAACGTTACCTGTGGCGTTAGCTCATGCCGCACGTTGGCGTAGAAATTCACGCGCTCGTTCGGTGTCCGCAGGAAGTTGAAGCCCGGTCCGTTGTAGTTGAAGCGGTCGGCATTCGACCAGGCGTGGAAGTTACCGCCCGTGAGGCAGTCGACGCCCGGTGTGCAGTCGATCGCACCGGTGCCGTTATTCTCCACACCGTCGTTCAGCACCAACTGCAGGAAGCCCTGGTTGGGCCCGAAGATGATGCGAGCCTGCGGCGTGAAGGAAGAACAGAACGTGCCCGGAACGTCGCAGCTCGTCGCGTCCGGGTTCGGGAACGCCGAGCGCGAGCGGTTCGCCGTCTCGATGCCCAACTCTTCGCGGTAGCTCGCGCTAAACACGAGATGCGTCGAGTCGTTGCCGCCGCCCCAGAGCATTGAAATTTCGGTGGACTCGCCGTCACTGTCCGAAATGTAGCTGCCGGTCTGGGCGTCGACCCGGAACCCTTCGTAGTTCTGGTTCGTAATGATGTTGACCACGCCGCCGATCGCGTCGGAACCGTAAATGGCCGAAGCGCCATCCTGCAGAACTTCGATACGGTCAATGACATTGTCGGGGATCGTATTCAGGTCTACGGCACTCGGCACACCGGACGCCGATGCACCCGGAACCCAGCGGCGCCCGTCGACCAGCACGAGGGTGCGCTTCGCACCGACGTTGCGAATCGAGAGCTGCACAGCACCTGCGCCGATTCCAGAACCGTCCTGCGGAAAGCCGGAGTTACCCGGAACGTTGAATTGCGAATTGATCGCAGATCCGGTGATCGGCAACTGTTGTAGTGCGTCGCCCAGATTGGTCAGACCGGCGCGCTGGAGATCCTGCGTGCCGATGTCCATGATTGCCACGGCCTCATCCAGCGGATTACGCCGAATGCGCGATCCGGTAACGACGACCTCTTCGACTTCTTCGGCTTCCTGCGCCTGCACGAAATCGGCGGGTAACACTGCCAGACCTGCGACCAGAGCCGCCCAGGCTACCCCGACCACAGTCAAGTACTTATTCATCATTCGCCCCTCCACGTTTTTGTATGCCGCTGTTGCTCAACTGCAACAAACGAACCCCTTCGAACCGAAAACATCGGCCGGCCTGTAATAAAAACCGCGCCTCTCTTGTCCTATCTTGTTAGTAGAGTGACCGGCTAGCCGGTGCAAAGTTTCCGTCCCCGCATTGAGCTTAGCCTACGGCGGGCCCAATTGTTAGTTGCGCGGTTACAACAGTGGCTGCTGCTTTTGACGAACTAGTTGCACCTGAAAGCGGTCGCGACCCTTAGAATGCGAAAGAGAATCGATCAATCCATAGGGAGAGTCATGTGAATGCGTCCGATCTGTTCGTCCGTTGCCTCGAGGAAGAAGGCATCGAATACATCTTCGGCGTACCTGGCGAAGAGAATGCCGACTTCATGATGGCGCTCGAGAAGTCGAAAAAGATCCGATTCGTTTTGACTCGCCATGAACAGGGTGCGGCGTTCATGGCCGAGATTTACGGCCGACTGACGGGCAATCCGGCCGGCGCGCTCGGCACGCTCGGCCCGGGTGCGACCAACCTCATAACGGGCGTCGCCGACTCGAATATGGACCGAGCCCCGATGCTTGTCTTGACCGGACAGGGGTCGACCGATCGGCTGCACAAGGAGTCGCATCAGATTATGGACGTCGTCGCCATGTTCCGCCCCGTTACGAAATGGGCGACCACGATCCTGAATCCCGATACGATCCCCGAGATCGTGCGCAAGGCCGTGCGGCTTGCGCGCACCGAAAAGCCGGGTGCCGTGCACATCGAGTTGCCGGAGGACATTGCCGCCGCAGAGGCAAGCGGCACGCCGATGGCACCGAAGCGATTCCGGCGATCCGTTCCCGACGACAAGATCGTCGACCAGGCCTTCGAGATGCTGAAAAAGGCAAAGCGCCCCGTCATCATCGCGGGCAACGGCTGCATTCGCCGGCGCGCAAGCAAGCAGCTCAGGCTTCTCTGCGAGAAGACCGGCATCGGCGTCATCAGTACGTTCATGGCGAAAGGCAGTGTGGACATGAATGCCGACTACTGTTTGTACACGGTAGGCCTCGGCAGCAAGGATCGTGTGTCGCTGGCCATCGACGACGCGGATCTCGTCGTCGCGCTGGGATTCGACATGGTCGAGTATCACCCACAGCTCTGGAATGCGAATAAGGACAACCGCATCCTTCATGCTGACTTCCTGCCTGCTGAGATCGACGAGCACTATCACCCTGACACCGAACTCGTTGGCGACCTTGCCCACACGCTCTGGATGCTCAACGAACGGATCGAAAAACGAGGTCTACCCGATTACGACCTCGAGAATCAGCGCCGAGTGCGTGAATCGATGGCCGCGGACTTCGCCGAACATAAGGATGACGAGACGGTAGGCTCGATCCGGCCGCAGAAAGCGCTCTGGGACGCGCGCGAGGTCATGGGACCGGACGATATCCTGCTCTCGGACGTCGGCGCACATAAGATGTGGATCGCGCGTCACTACCAGTGTCACGAACCGAACACCTGCCTGATCCCGAACGGCTTCTGTTCGATGGGCTTCGCGCTGCCCGGTGCGATCGCTGCCAGTCTCGTGCATCCCGAGCGCCGAATAATGGCGGTTTGTGGCGATGCCGGTTTCCTGATGAACGTACAGGAGATGGAGACTGCAGCCCGTCTCGGCAGCAAGATCGTCGTACTGGTCTGGGAGGACAACGAGTACGGACTTATCGCGTGGAAGCAGGAGTCACATTTCGGCCGCCATACCGATCTTGCCTTCGGCAACCCGGACTGGAACAAACTGGCGGACTCGTTCGGCTGGCGCGGACACTACGTCGAGAACGCGATCGATCTCGCGCCGACGCTCGATGCAGCGCTCAATGAAGACGGCCCCAGCCTTGTCGTCATCCCGATCGACTATCGTGAGAACGCGCTCCTTACGAAGAAGCTCGGAGAGATCACATGCACGATCTGATGCTGGTGACCGAACGCAAGCCCGTGGGTGCGCTGACCGTCAGCTCGCCATACGACGGTCGTGAGCTCGCAAGATTGCCGACCGGCGGCCCCGACCACGTCGACGACGCACTGTCTGTCGCACACCGTCTGTTCCGCGACCGTAGCGGCTGGCTATCGGTCCCAGAGCGCGCCGACATCCTGATTCGCGCAGCCGAGATCATGAAATCGCAGGTCGAGGAGTTGACTCGGCTCGCGGCAAGCGAGGGCGGTAAACCCTGGAACGACTCAAAGGTCGAGGTGCTCCGCGCGATCGACGGAATGCATCTCGCCGTCGAAGCGCTCCGGGGCGATGTGGGCGACGTTATTCCAGTCGGAACAACACGAGCGACGTTGGGCCGCAGCGCATTCACGCAGAAAGAGCCAGTCGGCGTCGTCGCCGCGGTCAGTGCGTTCAATCACCCGCTCAACCTCATCGTGCACCAAGTCGCGCCGGCGACTGCAACCGGCTGTCCTGTAATCGTCAAGCCCGCCGACGATACGCCGCTCTCTTGCCTGCGCCTTGTCGAGATCCTCCGCGAAGCAGGACTGCCGGATGAATGGTGCCAGGTGCTCATTGCCGATGATCTGGAAGCCGCCGAGAAGCTGGTCACCGATCCTCGCCTCGGCTTCTTCAGCTTCATTGGCAGCGCGCGAGTGGGCTGGATGCTGCGTTCGAAACTCGCGCCGGGCGTCCGTTGTGCACTGGAGCACGGCGGTGCGGCACCGGTCGTACTTGCCGAACCGTTTGACAGAGACGCGGCATTGCACTCTATCGCCAAAGGCGGCTTCTATCACGCCGGCCAGGTTTGCGTGTCGGTGCAGCGCGTATTCGCGCCCGCCGCCGAGGCCGCGGACATTGCGAAGGATCTCGCCGACATAGCGGCGAACCTCACTGTCGGGCCGCCCGAAGAAGAATCCACCGACGTCGGCCCGTTAATTAGGGCCGCGGAGGTCGATCGGGTCGCAACGTGGGTCGATGAAAGCGTCGCCGCGGGCGCCACGCTCGTCACCGGCGGCGAGAAGCTTTCGGACAGCTGCTACGCGCCGACCGTTCGCGTTTCAGGCCGCCGTGTTCTGCAAGAACATTGACGTCGGGATGCAGCTTTACCGCGAACTCGATGGCTCTGCGATCATGTTGAACGATCACTCAGCTTTCCGCGACGACGCCATGCCCTTCGCGGGCTTGCGGGAGTCCGGCCTGGGTGTCGGCGGCATCCCGTATACGATGCACGACATGCAGATCGACAAGATGCTGGTGATCAAGTCGGGTTGAGCCCGCGATACCCGGTTTCCGAGTACGGGACGGGGCGGTCTGCCGGCCCCCTGAGACGCGTCCATAGCCTTGCGCCGGGGCCTGCCGGGTGAGATTCTCTCGCGCCCGGCCCTGCATTCCCAGCAACCTATGAAAGCCTGTTCCGTAGCTGCCATTGCCCTGCTTGCCGCCCAATCCGTTGCTGCAGCACCCACGACACCGCCCACCGCGGCGGCCGCGGCGCTCGAACAAGCCCCGATTCTCGACGGAAACGTCATCGGCGACCCGGCGTGGAGCAGCATTTCCCCGGCGAGTGACTTCTGGCAGATACAACCGAACGACGGCGAGCCATCGACTCAGCGTACCGACGTCTATATCGGATATACAGACACGGCCATGTACATCGGGGTTGTCGCATGGGACGACAACCCGAGCGGGATCATCGTCAGCGACAGCCGCCGCGACTCGGATCTCGACGATACCGACGCCTTCCTGTTCATTATCGACGGGCAGCTCGACCGCCAGAACGGCTACGTCTTCGGCACCAATGCTGCCGGCATCGAGTACGACGCTCAGGTAACGCGAAATGGTGGCGGCGGAAGCGCCGGATTCGGTAGTAGCGGCGCGAACCTGAACTGGGACGGCAGCTGGAGCGTCCAGGCGCAGATCAGTGATATCGGCTGGAGCGCAGAATTCGAGATTCCTTTCACGACCCTGCGTTACGGCGTGGGCGACGAGCAGACCTGGGGCATAAACTTCCAGCGCAACATCCGCCGCAATAACGAGATCACATTCTGGGCGCCCCTCGAACGTAATCGGAGCCTGAACCGCGTGTCGGATGCGGGGACTCTGACGGGTGTTGTGCCTCCCAGCCGCCGCAACCTGCAGATCACCCCCTACGCGCTGGGGGTAGCTCGGCGCGGCGGCGCACTCGACGGAACCGACTCCGACTATGAAGCCGGCGTCGACCTCAAGTACTCGATCACGCCGAGTCTGACCCTCGACCTGACGGTGAATACCGACTTCGCGCAGGTCGAGGCCGACGAGCAGCAGATCAATCTCGATAGATTCAATTTGTTCTTCCCCGAGTTGCGCCCGTTCTTCCTCGAGAACGCCGGTCAGTTCTCGGTGGGCAATGCCGAGGAAGTCGAGCTGTTCTTCAGCCGCCGCATCGGCATCGGCGACGACGGCGAGGCAATCCCGGTCGAGGCAGGCGCCAGAGTCTCGGGCAAGATCGGCGACAGCACCAACGTCGGCTTTCTCTACATGGGGACCGAGGCAGTCGAAGGCATCGCGCCCGAAAACCGCTACGGGGTCGCGAGAATCAGTCAGGAACTGCCCAACCGTTCCTCTGTCGGCGCCATCGTGGTGACACGGGACGGCGACGGCAGCTTCGGCGTACCGAGTTCGGATGACTACAACCGCACGTATGCGATCGACGGCCGCTGGGGCATCGGCGACAACGTAACGCTCGAAGGCTGGGCGGCGAAGACGGACACGCCCGGCCTGACCGGCAGCGACGACGCCTTCTCGTTCGAGGCCGGTTACTCCTCGGGCCGCTGGGCGTCGAGCATCGAGTACACGGAGGTCGGCACTGACTTCAATCCGGAGGTCGGCTTCCTGTCACGAACTGACTATCGCAAGGGGCGTGTGTTCCTGATGCGCCGGATTCGTCCGGACGATCTGTGGGGGTTGCTCGAAATCCGGCCGCACGTGTCGTACACGGGATTCTGGAAGTCCGACGACTTCCAGGAGAGCGGATTCCTGCACATGGACACGCATTGGGAGTTCCGCACCGGCACCGAACTGCATACCGGCGTCAATTTCACGCGGGACGGCGTCATTGACGACTTCGAGATTTCGGACGGCGTGATCGTCCCGGCCGGCACGTACGATCACTCGGAATCGCAGATCGTGTTCTTCACGAACCGGTCGCGGCCATTCAGTTTCCGCATTCGCTCTACCATCGGCGGACGCTTCGGAGGCGATCGCGTGTCGCTGTCGCCGACCCTGAGGTATCGATATCAGGAGCGGTTCCGTTCCGAACTGTCGATCAACTACAACGACTTCGACCTGCCCGGCGGCTCGTTCACAGCGACGCTGGCACGACTCCGAATGTCCTACTCGTTCACGCCGAATGTGCAGCTGCAGGCGCTGATCCAGTACAACGAGTCGAGCGACGAAGTCGGCACGAACCTGCGGTTCTCCTGGCTGCAGAACGCGAACTCCGGCTTGTACCTTGTCTACAACGAGGTCGATGACCGCACCGTCGGTGCGCTACCGACGGGACGCGAGCTGATCCTGAAGTACAGCTACATCTTCGACGTCTTCAACGGCGGCTGATGGTCTCTGGTCCATCCGGCCGATCTGGCGGCGGTACCAGCCGTCGCGCTCGGCGGCGCGCGGTGTGTAGCGGAAGTACTCGTAGTCGGCGTGATTGGATGTCTTGCCGCCATTCGAACTGGCGAACACTCCAAGGTAGAGGCCGGTGTAGTTGTAGCCGTGGATAACGGCCGGCGAAAGCGTCGTGCCGTCGACATCGGCCGCGAGGGTCGTCCACGTTTCGCCGTCCGCGGAATAGCTGAAGTCCAGCTCGAGATAGTCGCCGCTGACGCGCAGATGCACGCTCTCACCGGCGAAGTCCGTCACCGCCAGTTCAACTACCTCACCGTGGAACGATTTATAGACGCGAATCCGATTTGCGCTCTCCCCGCCCGAAAGCGTCATGAAGACTGCCGATCGGTCGTTCTGCATGACGACCAAGCCGGCCTCTTCGCCGCTGCTCCGCGGCTCGAAACGAAGCTCGGTTTCCGCGTCATATTCGAAGTGCCGCTGGCGTATGCCCAGGAAACTGTAGCGACCGTGGTCGTCCAGATGCCCCGGCTGTAGCGTCAGACGCAAGGCACTGCCGTCCAGGCTGTGGAACGGCGCACCGTGCGTCCGCCGCATGTTCCATTCGAGGCCGAGCTCGGTCCGGTCGAAATCGTCGAGGAATGCCTGCGACTCGCGCTGCCCGGTGTCGGCGAATGGCGGCCGGAAATTCAGTTCCACTCGTCCTGTTTCCGGACTCACGACAGGCCACGTGTACTTCGGCTCCTTCCACCAGTAGGGCTCTGTCTCCCACGTGAGCGGCACCAGGAAGGTCTCCCTGCCCAGGATTCCGTGCAGTCCGTCGACGAGGCGCCAGCCCAGCGCGACGGCATACCAGCGGCCATCGTTCAGCTCCACGAAGTCCGCGTGCCCGACACCGGTGATCGGGTGGTCGTAGCTGAGTTGGCGGTGGCTCAGGCTCGGGTTGCGGGGGTTGTTGATGTACGGCCCCGTAATGTCCTCGCTGATGGCTACCGACAGCGCGTGCTCATACGCTGTGCCGCCTTCCGAGATCAACAGATAGTAGTACCCGTCCTTTTTGTAGATGTGCGGGCCTTCCGCCCAGGCACCCTGACAGCAGCCGCGCCACAGGAAGTACCGCTCGCCCGTCAGAGCCATCGTCTCGACGTCCAGCTCCTGCAGCCAGATCTCCATCTCACCGTTGAAGGCGGGGTCGGACGGCGCGTGGTTGCCGGCGTACCAGACGCGGCCGTCGTCATCGAACAGCAGCGACGGATCGATCCCGGGCGCTCCTTCGACGACCTTCGCCTCCGACCACGGGCCTCGGGGATCTTCGGCGGTAACGACAAAGTTCACCAGCTCGCCGTCGATGTTGTTGGTCGTGATCACATAGAACAGCCCGTCGTGGTAGCGAATCGTCGAGGCGTGGATTCCACTGCCCGATCCCACGCTCTCGAGATCGACCTGCTCGGGGTCGTGCAGGACATTCCCTATCAGCTCCCAGTTGATCAGGTCACGACTGTGGTAGATCGGGATCCCGGGGAAGTATTCGAAGGTCGAGTTGATGACGTAAAAGTCGCTGCCGACCCGAACAATCGACGGATCCGGCGCGAAGCCCGGGATAATCGGGTTGCTGAAGCCGTCGGCGCCGCGCGCCTCCGCGGTCGAAGGTACGGCGATGAACGCGATCAGCAGCGCTGCAATGAATCTCGGCAGCATGACATTCTCCCGACAAGAAGCGATAGTGAAGCCTGCTCCGATAGTACATGCGGCACCGGACACCACAAACGATGAAGAAGCGAATCCTTCGCATCACATTGCTCGTACTGGCCGTAGCTATAGCGGGCTACTGCATCGAACTAGCCATACCCAAGTACAGCTACTTCTGGGAACGCGCCGGCGAGATCGCGGCAGACGCAGTCTTTGCCACGGAAGCCGGCAACAGCATCGACGACGGCATCATCGACGAGACCGTTTCGCTCGTCAGCACGTCCGGTCTAACGGCTGAACTCCGGGTCCGGCGGCCGGCAAGCAGCGAGCCCGTGCCCGTGCTGCTGGTGCTCGGCGGCTACGACACGGGAAAGGACGCCGTTGAGCTTGCGGGCGCTCGCGACGACGTCGCGTTCGCCGCACTCGACTATCCGTATTCGGGCGAAGAATCCCTGTCCGGCTTTTATCGCACGCTGCGAGCCGTACCCGACGTTCAGCAGGCGTTCCTCGATTCGCCCGCCGCGTTGCTTCTCGCGCTGGACTGGCTGGACGCGGAACCCTGGGTAGACCGCGTCGAGCTCGTGGGTGCCAGTCTCGGGGTGCCGTTCACCGCCGTCGCCGGGGCGCTCGACGATCGATTCTCTCGTGTTTGGCTTCTGCACGGGGCCGCGGACAACTTCGCGTGGGCGGCAAGCGGGGGCCGACGCGAAATGGATAACGACTTTCTGGGCGGGCTCGCCGCCCGGACCGTACTGTTCCTGTGCTACGGGAACTCCTTCGACACCGTGGAGTGGGTACGTCGCACCGCACCGCGCAAGGTCGTCATCGTCATGGCCAGGAATGACGACTTCGTCCCGCCTGAAGCACAGCAGGGATTTGTCGAGATCGACGACGAGATGCACGTGGAGATCATCTGGACAGAAGGCCGGCACATCATGCCGGGCCGGCCCAACGAGCTCGGAGAGCTTCTGGACGTCGTCCTGCAGCGCGTCGCAAGCCCGGATGTTGTACCAGATGGCACGTAAGATCGGTCAAGGATTTGATTGCCCGAAGGATTTTCCGAGGGAGCGGAATACCCATGTGTATTTCCGACTGAGGAAAATTTTTCAGGCAATCAAAGACTCAGCGAGAGCGCGTCACCTGGTGCAACATCCGGGCTAGGCCAGAGTAAGCTCCGACACGTCCTGAAGATCGCCGATCTTGCCCTTGATGAAGGTGTTGAAGGCGATTGAGTAGCGCGGTTCGGCCGACTCGTTCGTTTCGACGAAGTGCTGCAATCCGGACGAGAACAGCAGGAGTTCGTGCTTCTTCGGGGTAACGATGTTGAGCGGCGTATTGAAGATATTCTGCCGGTCGCGCTCCGGCGGAAGCTCGATCTGCTGGTAGCCGCGGTGCCGGTCGAAGATCATGCTTGCTACCGGTTCCGGCATATCCGTGTAGTAGAGCGAACCCGATATCAGCGAGTTCGAGTGCGAATGCCCGTGCATGCCGATGCTCGCGTTGTTAATCAGCGACCAGGACTGGGTGACGTACAGCTTCTGCCTGATCCCCATGATCTCTGTCGCGTACGTGTCGAGCGCGTCCTGCACGGCTTCCGCCATGCTGGCCAGTTCCGGCAGCTCGAAGATGTACTTGTTCGTCGAGATCAGGTTGGCCTGGTTCGGCATCATCTCCAGGTTCTTGATGAACTCGACCTGCTCGTCGCTGATCGCATAGCCAATGTCGGCACGAAAGTAGGGCTCCGCGAATAACGGCGCCACTTCGTAGGTGTCGATCCCCATATCGAATTACCCGCGTTAGTGTGTGTCGAAATCGAATATTACCGAAAGACGAGGCGCTTGGCCGAGCAGCCGGCATCGCTACGCAAGCATCCTGTCCTCTGCCTCAGGATCGGTAGGCCGAAGCCGGCGAATGCCGCTCTGTTTCCGGCGCGGCTCGAAGAGAGCCTCCAGGCCTCTGTCGATCTCGGCGGTCGTGCCTGTGACGGGAGTACTCGGGACCGCGACCAGCAACAAACCGCAACAGATCGCTGCCGACATCGCGGCGCGGTACGTCAATGACGCGTATCGACTCGCTCGCATGTGAACCCCTCATAGCCTCTGTTATTGTTAGCGCAGCTCATTGAACCGCGACGAGGCTTTCCGGGTCAGTATAGAGCAAGTCCTCCGCCCGGACACTCCAATCTCTGCTTATGTAAAGGCCGCGTTCGGTTGACCCTATTCCTGCGTACATCACTGCTACTCGTCTTCGCGAGTTTGCCCGCCGTTCAGCCAGCCCTCGCCGAGGAGACCCTCGACGAGATCGTCGTTGCGGCGAAACGCCGCGATTCGTCGCTCGCGGAAGTCTCCGCGGCCGTCGGCACAATCGACGCCGACGCCGCGGGCCCGCTGGTGCTCGCGACGGACGCGTTGTCCGAAGTTCCGGGCGTATTCCTGCAGCAGACCACCCCCGGTCAGGGCACCGCCATCATTCGCGGCTTGCGCGGCTCCTCCGTGCTACACGTCGTCGACGGATCGCGACTCAACAATGCAATCTTCAGAAGCGCACCGACCCAGTACGCGGCGCTGGTGCCGGTTACCGGCATCGAAAGGGTCGAGGTATTGAGAGGCAGCTCGACGTCGCTCTACGGCAGCGACGCGGTCGGCGGCATCGTCGAATTCGTAACCAAAGTACCGTCGTTCGAGACGGAGGAGTTCACGAACCGCGGCAACCTTTACGTCGCCCACGACTCTGCGATTTCAGGCAATACGGCCCGTGGAATTCTCGAGTCCGGAAACCAGCGAATCGCAGCGAGCGTCTCCCTCGAATACCAGGACACAGGCGATCGCCGCATCGGCGGCGGTGAGCGTATCGGCCCGAGCGGCTTTGAATCCCGCGGCGGCCGGATCGCGGTGTCGATTACGCCCGAAGACGCGGGCAGCTGGTTGTTCGATCTTCAGCACATCGAGCAGCCGCTGACCCCTCGCATCGACGAGCTGGTCGCCGGTTTCGGGCAGACGGAGCCGTCCTCTTCCGAATACTTCTTCTCTCCCAATCGCCGCTCGTTCGCCCGGGCGCGGTACACGCGCGATGCCGGTCCCTGGGGGCTCGACTGGGGGGCGGAGGTTAGCTGGCAGCATATCGACGACGATCGGACCACGCGCGACCTCGGGGCGCCGACCCGCCGAATCGAGCAAAACTCCAGTGAACTGCTCGCCGCGCTGGTGACCGTTTCCGGAAGCGCCGGCGGCGGCAGCTGGCTTGCGGGGGCTGAAATCTACTCCGACGAAGTTCGAAGCAGCCGAGAATCCGAGGACGTCGTCAGCGGCCAGCGGCAGGCGGTCAACGCGAGATTCCCTGACGGCTCCACGCTCGACCAGGCGGCCGTCTTCGTGAACGGCGACCTACCCCTCGGCGATTCGCAAACGCTGAGCGGCGGAATCCGACTGACATCCGTCGACGTGGATCTCGCAGCGACTGCGTTGACGCCATCGGCCAGCGTCGATATCTCGGACCTGAGTGGCGATCTCGGATGGCTGTACCGGCTCGACGAAGAGTGGCAACTGGTCGCCAATGTCGCCTGGGGGTTTCGCGCACCCAACATCTTCGACCTCGGCACGCTCGGCAACCGTCCGGGCAATCGATTCAACGTGCCGAACGCGGCGCTCGACTCGGAACATGTGATTCACGGTGACGTCGGTATTCGCCATTTGAACGATGGTTGGCGCATGGAGCTGTTCGTATTTGCGCTCGAGTACGACGACCGCATCACGTCGGTGACGACCGGCGCCGTGACGCCCGAGGGCCGCGACGTCGTCACGAGCGTCAATGCCGCATCCTCCTCGATACACGGCATCGAGCTCTCCGCGTCGGCTTCCCTGACCGATCGACTCGATCTGCACGCGATCCTGAACTACACGCGAGGCGAGGACCGGATCGCGGGTATCACGGAGCCTGCCGATAGAATTCCGCCGCTGTCTGGCCGCTTGCTCGCGGAGTACAGCGCCAGCGAGTCGCTCGAGATCTCGGCCTGGATGCGATTTGCCGACGGCCAGGACCGGTTGAGCTCTCGGGACGTCCGCGATGTGCGCATCGATCCGAACGGCACCCCGGGTTGGGGCAGCCTCGGTGCGGAACTCCAGTGGCGCCCGGTCGAACGCTGGGAAATCAGCGCCGGTGTCGACAATCTCCTCGATCGCCGCTACCGCTCGCACGGCTCCGGCGTCGATGCGGCGGGCCGCGCCGCCCGGCTGAGCGCCAGCTACATCTGGTAGACGGAAGCAGCTTGCAGAAGAACGGCCGCGACACTACAGTCAAAGGAGCGCGGGGGCCGGAGAATCCATGCCAAATTCCAAGAAACCGCTCAAGAAGCACTATCTCGTCGTCGTCGCCGACGAATCAAAGGCCGTTCTGTATTCCCACGATACGCTCAGCGGGCCGCTCAGGCAGCTCAGCGCTTTCGACAATGGCGCGGCGCGAATGAAGACCGAGGACTTGATCTCGGATCGGGGCGGCCGCAGCTTCGACAGCCACGGTCACGGCCGGCATACGATGGTCGGCGAGAAATCCAGCCCCCGGCAACACGCCGCCGAAGTTTTCGCAAAGCAGATAGCCGAACGCATCGCATCGAGTACGCACCGGGGAACCTGCCGCGGTTTCTCGCTTGTCGCCGCACCGCGATTCCTCGGACTGCTCCGGGATGCGCTTTCGACGTCGACCAAGGCCGAGCCGTGGACCAGCGTCGATAAGGATGTCGTGGACAAGGACGCCGCAGTCATTCGCGAGCTGCTCAGCAAATCTACGCCGCGGAGCTTTGGGAGCCTCTGATCGGCTATCTTCAGGCCTGCTGTGACATCAGCAGCTTGAACGCCACAAAGCCGAAGTACATTGCGAGAACGATGAAAGCCTCGATACGCTGTATGCCACGCTTGTACAGGAAAAAGAACATTACGACGACCGTGAGCAGGATCAGGTAGGGCAGCTCCTGAGTGAGCATGCCGCGGTCGAAGCTGATCCTCGAGATCGCCGCGGCCACACCGATTGGCACCAGCGTATCGAATACGTTGCTGCCGATGAGATTCCCGACCGACAGCGACGCGCGCTTGGCAATCGCCGCACCCACGGAGATCGACAACTCCGGCAGGCTGGTGCCGAGCCCGATAATCACGATGGCCACGAAAGCTTCGCTGACGCCCAGGTTCTCGGCAAAACCGATCGCGCCAGTCACGGTTAGCTCCGCGCTTACCGTGACGATTGCAAGGCCGCCGAACAGAAACACCAGCGTTTTGAACAGCTTGTCGTGGTGTGGACTGAGCTCGTCGGTGGCGCGGGAGGACGGGTCGGCGAACAATGCGATGAGATAGACGACGTAGGCCAACATCAGCCCAATGCCCTCCACCCGGGTAACGATCCCGTCTATGCCGAGAATGCCGAGTAACAGCAATGATCCTATGAGCGCGCCGCCGTGGCGCCAGACGATGTCTTTGGGAAGGGAAAGCCTCAGGATCAGGGCCGCGCAGCCCAGTACGAGGCCGAGCTGGCCCAGGTAGCTGCCAAGCGCGGTACCAACCACCACGTCGGAGGCGCCTCCCACCACGAGGTTCTTGATTGCACCATCGATAGCAATGGCGAGTTCCGGCAGATCGCTGCCTACCGACAGCACGGCGACGCCGACGACGAATTCCGAGATGCCCAGCCGCGAGGAAATGCTGACGGCACCACGAATCGTGATCTCCGTTCCGAACCAGAGACCTGCCAAACCGGCGATCAGCAACAGCAGGTCCATCCCCTCCGACCCTTGTCATTATTGTTGAGACGGCGTCTAGCATAACGAAAAAAAGGGCCGCCGGAGCGGCCCTGTAGTCGCTGTTGCCATAGGGGGAAACGCCTAATGACGGCGAACAGCTTACGCAGTCATGTCTCGCCGAAGTGCCCGTCGTCAGGGTCACGGGAGTCGGTACCGCCGGATGCGTTCACCGACGCCGTCATCCGACGGTACCTGGCCCGCCTCTTGGAGACGAGATTCGGGTTGGCCTTATCTCGATCGCCTGCCTTGTTGGCATGATCGACGACGCAGAACCGTTGCTTCTTCTCTTCGGCCATGGAAAATCGCGGCACCGACATGCGGTGTCGCTACTTTCTTAAGCGTCAAGCGCCGGGCTTTCCCCTCATGTGGACGTGATTTATTGCTCGGCGACGACGACCTCCGCAGCCGGTGCGGACTCCAGTCGTGCCTGGCCGTCGCCATTGTTGCCATCACCCATGAACATCGAGGCGGCAACGACACCAACAACGGCGCCAATAAATCCACCGCCAGCGGCGGCCAGTGCAACGGTCGAGGACGGAGGTGGTTCGTTTGGATCGGGCATGATGTTTCTCCTTTTTGGTCATTTCTCACGCACAGTCTAGGGTTGCCGCCGAGTCCGCGCCACCAATGTTCGATAGAGCCCATGCAGTTGCTTTATCGTTGACGCCTGTACCGACGCCTTCACCGACGCGAGTATGAGTGCACCCACAGTAACAACGCTGCTGCGTGACTGGCGCTCGGGCGACGCCCGAGCGCTCGATCGACTGACGCCGCTGATCTACGACGATCTGCGGCGGATCGCTGCGCGCTATCTGCGATCCGAGCGTGCCGGTCACACCTTGCAGGCGACGGCATTGGTAAACGAGTCGTTTGCGCGGCTGTCGGAGTCGAAACTTTCCTTCCAGGATCGCGCGCATTTCTTTGCGATCGCGGCACGGACTATGCGTCACATCCTGACCGACTACGGCCGAGCGAGACGCAGCCAGAAGCGTGGCGGAGGCATCGCGCCAGTCACTCTCCACGAAGAACGAGTGGCCATGCCGTCGACCGACATCGTCGATCTCGATGAAGCATTGACCAGGCTCGCCGAGATCGATGAGCGCAAGGCCGACGTTCTCGTACTTCACTTCTTCGGCGGCATGACCTACGAGGAGACGGCGGAGGCGCTTGATATATCGCCCGCGACCGTGGATCGCGATCTCAGGCTTGCCAAGGCGTGGCTCGCCAATGAACTCAAAGACGATTGAATTCGATACCGGCCGCTGGTCGCGTGTCGAGGAACTCTTCTCGCAGGCCTTTGACCTGCCGGGTGCGCGCCGTGCCGCATTTCTGCAAGCAGAGTGCGGTGACGACTCGGAACTGCTCGAGTATCTGCTGGCGCTGCTCGGGGCCGAGTCCGGCATCGACGCCACGATCGAAGGAACGATCGCGGCGGCGATAGATGCAACCTTCGGCGAGCGGCCGACGGACGAGCTCGAAGGCGAGATGATCGGCCCGTATCGAGTCGAGCGCCTGCTCGGATCCGGCGGCATGGGCATGGTCTATCTCGCGCGCCGCGCGGACGAACAATTCGACCAGCAGGTCGCTATCAAGCTGGGGCGGCATCGGCTCGTCGATCCGCAGACGGAACTCAGGCTGAAGAACGAGCGCCAGATCCTCGCCGATCTCGATCATCCGAATATTGCGAAGCTTTTCGACGGTGGAACGACGCCCGAGGGCGTGCCATACCTCGTGATGGAGTACATCGATGGCATCCGCCTCGATGAGTACTGCGATCGGCATCGGCTCTCGATCAGCGAGCGGCTCCGACTTTTCCAGACGATCTGTGCCGCGGTTCACTATGCCCACCAGAACCTCATCGTACACCGCGACATCAAGCCCTCGAATATCCTCGTCACCGACGACGGCGTGCCAAAGCTCCTCGATTTCGGAATCGCGAAGCTCGTCGATACCCAGGGCACCGCAACGGACGGACTGACACGCGAGGGCGCCGTCGTACTGACGCCGGAGAACGCCGCGCCGGAGCAGATTCTCGGCAAGGGCGTGACCACGGCAACGGATACCTACGGCCTCGGTCTGCTCCTCTACTATATTCTGTCCGGCGTGCGGCCACTGAATCTCACGGATACAGCGCCGCACGAGTTCGCGCGACTCGTCTGCTCCGAAAACCCGGCGAAGCCGAGCGCGAAACTTTCCGAAGCCGGTGGCACGCCGAGCGAGATCGAGAGCATCGCTGAGGCTCGGAACACGACTTTCGACCGCCTTCAGCGCAGCCTGCGAGGCGACGTCGACACGATCGTGCTGAAGGCCATCCGCAAAGAGCCCGAGCGGCGCTATCGATCCGTCAGCGCGTTGGCCGATGACATCGGCCTTTACCTTCGATCGATGCCCATCGCGGCCCGGTCCGATTCCTGGCGCTATCGCACCGGCAAATTCGTGCGCCGGCACTACGCGTCGGTCGCGGCATCGGCGGCGGCTCTCGTGGTGCTGATCGGTTTTTCCGTAGTCGTGTCGATGCAGAATCAGCGAATCATCGAGGAGCGCGACACGGCTCGTGCGGCGTCCGCATATCTCGAGGCGATCTTCATGACCCCCGACCCGGCACAGGCGAGGGGCGCAAATGTGACTGCCAAGGAGATTCTCGATGCCGGTGCGAGTCGCATTCGTACCGATCTCGACAGCAGCCCCGAGATTCGTTCTACGCTGATGGGCACGATCGGCCGCGTTTACTTCAATCTCGGTGAATTCGAACCGGCCGCCGATATGCTGGAAGAGGCACTGTCGCTCAGGATCGAGGTATTCGGCGCCGATGACCCGATGACCGCCGCCGCTCAAAACGATCTGGCCGAAGCGCTCATACAGCAGGCCGCCTATCCGGAGGCCCGCGAACTGCTCGAAGCCGGGCTGGCCACCTATCGGGCGCATCTTCCGGAGATTTCGGCGGAGATCGGCAACAACCTGATGAATCTGGCGGAACTGCAGGTCAAGATCGGAGCCATCGACGAGGCCACCGCTCTCGCCGATCAGAGCAGCCGGATCTTCGAAGCGCTCGGCGCCGGCTGGGAGACGCATCTCGCGGAGACCTATTCGATCCGCGCCCGCGTCCTGCAGATGCGCGGCGATCTGGATGCGGCCGAGGCGCTCATCGAGGAGGCGATCAGCCTGGTCGAGGCAACGCAGGGCAACGATCACCCGCATCTCGCCGTCTATCTGCAAAGCCTCGGCGTGCTGCAATACTCGAAGAGCGACTACGAAGCCGCAGCGGCGACGCTCGCCGAGGCGATCGATACGTCCCGGCGTGTCCTCGGCGGCCACGATCTGCTGGCGGCGACGCTGCGCGACCGCGGATCGGTACTTCAGGCCCAGGGGGATTTCGACGGCGCCGAGGCACTCATGCGCGAAGCATTGGCAATCGACATCGAATCTCGCGGCGTCGTGCACCCGAGAGTCGGCCTCGACATGACGATACTCGGCCGGCTCCTGCACGACAAAGGCGACCTCGGCGGTGCCGAGAACATACTTTCACACGCCGTCGACGTCTTTGACGACGTATTCAGCATGGACCATCAGTACACCGCGTCGGCTTTGACCGAACTCGGCGCCGTTCTCAACTCGAGCGGCCGGTCCGCGGAAGCGCTGCCGCTTCTGGAGCGAGCCGTTCAGATCCGCTCCATCGACTATTCTTCGGCGGACGAACTCTACGCGGCGACGCAGACCGAATATGCGGATGCGCTGATTCGCCTTGGACGACTTGGCGAGGCAGAGCCATTACTGGATAACAGCGAGCAGGTCTTCGCCGATTCCGTTGGCAGGCGACAGCAGCGAACGCAGGCGGCAATCGAACGTCTTGCGGCAGCTCGAGCCGCTGCGGAGTGAGATCGTCGTAAGACACGTTCCATCTCCGCGCACGGTCGACGATAATGGCGCGAACTTCGGGAGCGCACGTTGACCCAAAGCTCGATCCATCCTACAGCTATCGTTTCGCCGGATGCGGCGCTAGATCCGACCGTCGTCGTCGGACCGGGCGCGATCATCGAGGCGGACGTTACGATCGGCAGGAATACCGAGATCGGCGCGTATTCGATCGTCCGGCAGTTCACGACGATTGGCACCAGCAATCGTATCGATGCTCACGTCGTGATCGGCGGGCTTCCGCAGCATGCGGCGTGGGACGGAGCGAACTCCTCGGTCGTCATCGGTGACAACAATGTCATCAGAGAATTCACGACCATCCATCGCGCTTTCGAAGAGGGCGCCGAGACTCGAATCGGTTCGAACTGCCTGTTCATGGCGTACGCGCACGTCGGCCACGATTGCATCATCGCCGACAACGTGATCCTCACGAACGCGACACAACTCGGTGGACACGTAGAGATCGGCAGGAATGTCGTCATGGGAGGAGCCACTGGCGCGCATCAGTTCACGCGCATCGGCGCGTTCTGCATGGTAGCGGCTCACATCGTGCTCAAGAAAGATGCGCTTCCATACTCGGTCATCGGTGGCGAACCGGTCCGGCACTATCGACTGAATCGCATCGGGCTCAAGCGCAATGGGATCGACGGTGATCGCTTCCGCGCCATCGAAACGGCATTTCGCGCGATCCGGACGGGTGACAAGCTGCTCGCCGACGTCGAAGATACGCCCGAGATCGAATACCTTCGCGGCTGGCTGGGCACGAAATCGAAGTACGGCCTGTACGGCTTCGTCAGCGGGCTTCGCTAGTCACCTGACCGACTCGAGACACTCAATGAACCAACAAAAGCCGGACTATTCAAACGTCGAGGCGCGGCGCAGCAAAGACAGCCTGAGACGCATGACGATCGGCCGCAGACTGACCTACCTGGTCGGCCTGCCGCTACTGCGAGCGATTCTGTTCCTGCTGAACCTCACCTATCGACGGACGAAGTACATCGGCGCCGAAGTTGCCGAACGCATCGTCGCCGACAAGGGGCAAGCCTACGTGCCCTGCTACTGGCATCAGCAGCACGTCGTCTGCTCTACCCTCATCCACGACTGGATCAAGCAGGGCTTCCCTGCCTGCTACATCGTGTCGGCATCGGTCGATGGCGAAGTCCCGGCACGCATTGCGCGTTCGTGGGGCGCCGAGGTCATTCGTGGCTCCGCTGCCGGCACCGGCGCACTGGTGCTGCGCGATGCGCAGCAGACGATGAAGCGCGGCGTTTCCATCGTTGCCACGTCTGACGGTCCGCTCGGACCGCGCTTCGAGTTCAAGGCCGGTACCGTGCTGATGGCGCGTGTCGGCGGAGCACCGCTGGTCCCCATCGCCTGTGCCGCCGACAGGGCCTGGTATCTGGATACGTGGGACCACTTCATGATCCCGAAACCGTTCGCGCGCGTAGTCGTCGCAGTCGGTGAACCGATAGAAGTGCCGCGCACGGCTTCGATGGAAGAGATCGAGGCGATCCGCGACCGCACGCAGTCCGCGATCGAGGCGCTTATTCGGGAGAGCAAAGCGGCGATCGTCGACGCGACCGAGGCGAGAGATTTCCTCGGCGGTATTGAGTGCCTCCATTGCGGTCCGCCCGCTGACGAGCGGCGGCGGCCCTCCGGCAACCGAGGCCAGGAACGCTCGCGCCTGGTCGAGCCGCGCGTCGCTGTCTCCGAATGACTGCTTCTCGATCTTCACGTCTTCCGGCCCCGTTACCGGGCCGTCGACGAGTTTGCTGTAGGCAGTCACGGTCTTATTGTGCAGATCAGCCGACGCGTACGCATCGTCCTGGAAGATGCGCATCGACCGCTCGGTCTTGGTGCTGGTACGCGAACTTGTCACGTTCGCCACACATCCGTTCTCGAAACGGATGCGCGCATTCGCGACGTCGATGCTGTCAGAGAATATCGAACGTCCAACCGCATCCACGCTGCGCATCGGCGATCGAACGAAGCTGTGGATGAGATCGATGTCGTGAATCATGAGATCGAGCACGACACTCACGTCGAGTGACCGCGGCTTGTACGGCGCGATGCGATTGGACTCGATGAACTGCGGCCGCTCGATACGATCCGCCAGCGCGAGTATGGCGGGATTGTAGCGTTCGAGATGGCCCACCTGCAGCACCCTCGAGCGGCCCTCTGCCATCTCGACGAGCTTGATAGCCTCGTCCATGGTGGTCGTGAAAGGCTTCTCGAGCAGAACGTCGATATCGTTCTCGAGCATGGCTGCCGTGATCTCGAAATGCGTCAGCGTGGGCGTGGCGATAACCACGGCATCGACCTGGCCAATCAGGTCGCGATAGTCGGCGATGGCCTCGGTGCCAAGATCGGCGGCAACCGCTTGCGCGCGCCCGGCATCGGCATCGACGACGCCGATCAACGTCGACTCCTCGAGCGCAGCCAATTTCTGTGCGTGCCGTTCGCCCTGCACGCCCACGCCGATAACGGCGGTTCTGAGCGTCGTCATCCTGCCACCGTCGCTGTTTCCGCCACCGGTTGTTCCCCGTCGCTATTCGTCAGTTCGCAGAATCGCGCCCCGTCGGCGTCGATTTTGAAGTAACACGGCGCATCAAACCAGCTACCCAGATTGACGCTGCGATAATTGGACGCCTCGGACCGCCAGTCGTCCCTCACGTGCACGTGGCCCGAGATCAGCAGATCGAAAGGCCGCTCCGCGAAGGCCTTCTCCGCATGTACTCGGATCTTGCGGACTGCGTCATCCGACGAGATCGACTTGGTGTTCGAAGTGTAATTTCGGCTCCTGGCACTGGCCCGGTCGCCGATACCCGCGACAACGGAACCCGGCAAATGACAGACCAGCCAGCGGATCGGAGGTGTGCGCAGGAACCAACGAAGAAACAAATAGCCCTTGTCGTCCGGGTCCATCTGATCGCCGTGCTCCAGGCGCACTGTCATGTCGCCAATGTCCACGTAGGCGGGACCGCCGTGCACGATGAGCCCGAGCCGGTTCGCCCAGTAGTAGCGCAGGTGAAGATCGTGATTGCCCTCGAAGTATCGGATTTCGGCGTGCAGCCGGCCGATCTCCTCGATGATTTCCGCATACGCGTCGACGAAGTAAGCGTGGTCGGCCACCCAGAGGTCAAAAATGTCGCCGAGTAACACGAGATGAGAGGTTCCGGAGTCGGCCGACAAACCGCGCAAAAACGCGAGGAACAGCCGAGCCCTCGGACTGTCCGGAGCGGTGATATGAATATCGGAAACGAAATACGCGCTCGGCATGCCGTTAATGTAACAAAGCCCCTCCGAGCGTGCCGTGACCGGCCGTCGCTGGAGCCTCGCTCAGCGACTATCGAGCAGCGCGTAGAGCGCCTGCTCGATCTGGCGTCGCTTCTCGCCGCCGTCGTCCGCCTCGACGGCTTCTGATTCCGGCTGCGCTGCCGAGGCCGCGTAGTCGCCACTCAAGAGGCGCGGGTCCAGACAATCGAGCGCTTGTCTCGCGGCGCGCTCCGCGGATTCGAGGCTGTCCCTGATATTTGCCGGTCCGGCGGCACAGCCGGCGACCACCACTCCAGGCGACGATTCGGCGTCGGCAAGAAGATAACCGTCGTCACCGAGTCTGGTGCCCGTGACCGAGGCGAGCTCTTCCAGCCCATCCGGCGGCCGAACATCGGAGCACAGCACGACCATGTCCCATTGCTCGCGCACGAATCCTCTGGCGCCGACATTCTCGAACGACACTCCGAGCTGGCCGTCGTCGTCGGTGTCGACCTGTAGCATTGCGCCTTGACGCACTTCGATGCCCGCGGCCTCGATCAGCCGCTCCGCGTCGGGGAACTCATCGGGATTCGGTGGCTCCGCCAGTAGTAACAGAGAAACGCGCTCGACGCCCTGCGTGATGAGTTGATTGACCTGGCTGGCAACGATGTAGAGGGCGAAACCGGACATGGAGTCGAGTACGAGCAGAACGCTGTCCGGATACTCCTCGTTGGACGGCCGCATCGCGAAGCCGCCCGTCGGTCCCGGCGACTCCAACAGGCGCTGCAACTCGACCGAGCTGACGACATCAGGATGCTCGCCGTAGCCGAGGGACTCCAGGCCGCTGTCTTCGGCCAGGCGGAATCCCGGTGCCAGCACAACGGCGCCAACAGCTCTCTCGTGCACAGTGTCGAGGGCCATGTCGAAATGGATCGCGTCGTCTTCGCAGGCTTCGATGCAACGATTGCAGGGCAGGTAATTCGGCGGCGTATTCAGGCAGTTTTCGATGTCGATCACCCACTCGGCGGGCAGAGTCTCCGGCAGCGGCGAGTAAATCGCCTTGCGGTAGGTCAGGCCGGCATCGAACTCGTTCGACAGCACAACCGGGCACACGGCGCGGCACAAAGCGCACTCAGTGCAGGCGTCGGTCACGAAGCGGGCATGCTCGCGAATCCGTGCGGCGAGATTGCCCGCCCGGCCCTCGAGTCCCTCGAGACTCGCCATCGTGAGAATTTCGATGTCGTCATTTGCCGCGATGGCGTCGAGTCGCGGAATCGACGATCCTTCAGCGCGATCGCCGATAGAGTCCTCGCCGGACAGTGCCGCCGCGAGCCGGCCACCGATCACCGGCTCGCGCTCGACCACGATTGCGCGCGCACCGGCATCGGCACAGATCGTCGCCGCGTGCAGACCGGCGACACCGGCGCCGACGATAAGTATGGAGTCGGTCACAGGGGATTCTCGCCGCGCGCCGCGCGCGCGCCGGCCTCGAGCGCTCGCATGTCCAGATCGACGACCTTCGGACTGACCGTCGCCCGGATCGCCGCCTCGATCGCATCGCGGCTAACGACGCCGGTCTTCTCTACCAGGTAGCCCAGGATGACAACGTTGGTGACAAGCCGGTTGCCGAGCTTTTCGGCGATCTCCGTCGCGGGAAGGCCGCTCACGTTCTCGTCGGACGTGTCGGCGCGCACGAGCCCGGTATCCACGATCATCAGGCCATCCGGAGCCAGGCAATCCCGGTATTTGACGTATGCCTCCTGGAACAAGACGGCCAGAACGTCGGCTTCGATGACGAAGGGATAGTCGACGGGATTGTCGGAAACGATAACGTCAGTGCGTGACGCGCCGCCCCGCGCTTCGGGGCCGTAGGTTTGCGTACACACAGCCTCTTTACCGTCATGCAGCGCCGCTGCCCTTCCCAGCAGTCGCCCGGCGAGAACGATCCCCTGACCGCCGACGCCGCCGAAGCGTATCCGGCAGGTCATTGCCGAGCCGTTGTCGGTCGCGACGGTCACCTTCCCTGCTCACCGAATGCTGCTCGCTCCACATCCACGAAATTGCCGACGGTAATCGGCTTGTTCTCGTCGATGAGATCGATGTCCAGCCCCTCGAGCCGCGGATTGCCGTTGTCGACGACGCAGCGCTGCCGGTAGATCTCGACCTCGTGCACGCCCGGCCCCAGCTGGTTGGCACTGCCGAAGCTCGTCGGGCAAGGCGCGAGTACCTCCGTGAAACAGAAACCGGGCTTTTGCATCGATCGCAGGATGGCATCCTGCAGCTCACGCACGTGCAGAATCGTCCAGCGCGCGACGAATACGGCGCCCGTTGCTTTGGCGAGATACGGCAGATTGAAAGGCGCTTCGGCAGAACCGGTCGGGGCCGTCGTACCTTTGGCTCCAACCGGTGTCGTCGGACCCACCTGACCGCCCGTCATGCCGTAGTTGAAATTGTTGATGCAGATCACGTTGATGTTGGCATTGCGGCGCGCCGCGTGAATCAGGTGGTTGCCGCCGATAGCCGTGAGGTCACCGTCGCCGCTGATGACGGTGACGACCAGTTCCGGTCTGTGAACGGCGATGCCAAGTGCAAAGGGCAGCGCCCGGCCGTGCGTCGCATGGTAGGAATCGACGTTCACGTAGCCGGCGGCCCGGCCGCTGCAGCCGATACCCGACACGCAGACGTGCCGGTCCTCCTCGATTCCGGATGCTGCGATCGCGTGCGCATAGCCGTGAATCACGGTACCGATGCCGCAGCCCGCGCAGAGAATGTGTGGCAGCCGATCCGCTCTGAGCAGCTTGTCGATCGGATGAATGTTGGCCGTCGTTTCCCTGATGTGTTCGTGCGTCGTCATGATCGGATCAACTCTAGGATTGCGTCCGGCCTCGGCATCTGGCCGCCAGGATTGTTAAGCCTCAGAATCGGCAGGCTTGTGAGGCGCTCGATCTCTCGCCTCATCTGCCCGAGGTTGATTTCGGGAACAACGAATCGTTTGACCTTCCCGGCCTCGATGAGCTCCCGAATCCGGCGCTCCGGAAACGGCCAGATCGTGATCGGCCGGAGCATGCCGCAGCTCAGACCTTCATCGCGGGCTTCGTCAACTGCATGTTTCGCCGAACGAGCCGTGCAGCCGAATGCCACCACGACCGTTTCCGCGTCGTCGAGGAACAGCTCCTCGTGCAGTTCGATGTCGTCCGCATTCAGACGGATCTTGTCGACGAGGCGGTTAACGAGCACCTCGTGCGCGTCCGCGTTCATGGCCGGATAGCCGCGTTCGTCATGGGTCAGCCCGGTCATGTGCACTTTGTAGCCTTCGCCGGCGTGCGCGATTGGCGGCACGAGGTCGGCATCTGCCGCGTAGCTCAGGAACGGCCGCTCGCTCGGCGCGTGCCGCGGACCCTTACGAGGCCGGAACGGAATCGCATCCGCGTCGGGAATGACGACGCGCTCGGTCATATGACCGACGACCTCGTCCATCAGTACGAATACCGGCACTCGATATTGGTCAGCCGCATTGAACGCTCGCACCGTCAGGTCGAAGCATTCCTGGGGCGATGACGGGCTGTAGGCAATGATGCCGTAGTCCCCGTGCGAGCCCCAGCGCGCCTGCAGCATGTCGGACTGGCCGACCATCGTCGGCAAGCCGGTCGATGGCGACGCCCGCTGAACGTTGGCGACCACACAGGGCAGCTCCATCATGGCCGCGAGTCCGACATTCTCCATCATCAGCGTGAAGCCGGGCCCGGATGTCGCGGTAAAGCTGCGAGCACCCGCTGCCGACGCGCCGATAATCGCTGCCATGCTGGCCAGCTCGTCTTCCATCTGCACGAAGCGCGCACCGACCTCCGGCATGCGGCGCGCGAGATGCTCGGCGATCTCGGTCGAGCAATCGCTCCCTCGGCGCAGGCGTGATCTCCAAGCATGAAGTGACCACCGGTCAGGACTCGCCGTTCACGGGCGGCCCGCGCCGAGGACGCCGTTGCGCGATCGGCGGTCATGCTGTCTGCTCCGCTTCGACTTCGGTCGTGTAGATGGCCAGCTCGGGGCAGATGAGGTCGCAGAAGCGGCAGTTCACGCAGGCCGTTTCCTTGCCCTGGGACACAACGGGAAAGTGATAACCCTTAGCGTTCGTGTCCGGCGAGTACTCCAACACGCTGGTCGGGCAGTAATCGATGCAGAAGTTGCACTGCTTACAGCGCTCTACGATGACGTGCACGCGCCCGAGCGGTACTTGCGCGCGCGATACGTCCATCGGCTGTCGGCGTGCGTCTGTCGGCGGCTTTTCCAAAGTAGCTCCAGGAGGAGAACCTTGCTGGCTTATCGATCTGCCGTGCTCTCCCACGCTTCACGCTATGCGGGAAACGGCCGCAATTCAGTACGGGCTTTCCACAATGCGGCCTCAAATCGCCCCTACCTACAATGAATTCATCAGGGGGCCGGGTATAGGCGCATGTTGATTGCGATTACGACGCTCGCGGCGCTGAGTTTCCTGTTTGCCTCCCTGCTCGTCTTGGCACACAGGAAATTGCATGTCGACGAGGATCCGCGAATCGAAGCGGCATTTCAGATGTTGCCGCAGACGAATTGCGGCGCCTGTGGCTTCCCCGGCTGTCTGGGCCTCGCCGAGGCCATGATTGCGGGCTCGGCCCTCCCCGGTAAGTGCACCGTTGCCACCGAGGAACAGCGAGAATCCATCGCCGCGTTCCTCGGTGTGGACGTCGGTGCCGAGGAAAA
>CALZMR010000029.1 GCA_945788575.1 uncultured Woeseiaceae bacterium | reverse complement strand
AGGCAGCGACAGATTGGCGGGAGTGGGTTTTTTCTCGCTTTTACCGGCGACTGTCCTTTTGACGAATTGCAGCGAGAAAAGGCCAGTAGCTCAATTGGCAGAGCGGCGGTCTCCAAAACCGCAGGTTGGGGGTTCGATTCCCTCCTGGCCTGCCAGCTCCAAGAGCCCAGGCAGAAACGGCAATGGCAACACATACAGAAACAAGCGAGAGCGGTGTCCTCGACATCCTGAAGCTGCTGATCGCGGCGGGTGCGCTCTTGGGTGGTCTTTACGGCTACTACTTCTACGAGAACGACGTCGCGCTGCCGCTGCGGGTACTCATGGTGCTTGGCGGCACGGGCGCGGGCATCGGGATTGCGATGACCAGCGTCCAGGGCCAACGCTTGTGGCATTTCATTCAGGGCTCGCGCGTCGAGATCCGCAAAGTCGTTTGGCCCACGCGGACCGAGACGACGCAGACCGCGATTGCCGTTTTCGTGTTCACGCTGATCATGATGCTGTTCTTCTGGGGGCTGGACTCACTGCTTCTGTGGATCACACAGATGCTGATCGGCTGACCGTCATCGAAGCTTTATCCGGGAATACCGAAGTGGCACTACGCTGGTACATCGTTCATGCCTACTCGAACTTCGAGCATCGCGTCAAAGCGGCGCTGGAAGAGCGCATCGAGCGCATGGGCCTGCAAGACAAGTTTGGCGAGATTCTCGTGCCGACCGAAGAGGTCGTCGAGATGCGCGAGGGCAGTAAGCGCCGCAGCGAACGCAAGTTCTTCCCGGGCTACGTTCTCGTGCAGATGGAGATGGACGACGAGACCTGGCACCTCGTAAAGGAAGTGCCCAAGGTACTCGGCTTCATCGGTGGCTCGAGCGATCGGCCGGCGCCGATCACCGAGAAAGAAGCGGATAATATTCTGCAGCGCGTCAAGGAAGGCGTGGACAAGCCGCGGCCGAAAGTGCTGTTCGAGCCGGGCGAGGTGGTTCGCGTTATCGACGGTCCGTTCAACGATTTTTCGGGCGTCGTCGAGAACGTCAACTACGAGAAATCGCGACTGCAGGTCGCGGTACAAATTCTGGGCCGGTCAACGCCGGTCGAGTTGGACTTCGGGCAGGTCGAGAAGTCGTAGTGGATTTTATTGACAGTGCACGCGCCGCAGGGCGCGCGTAACTGTCTTGAATGGCCGCAGGCATTACGTGAACCGTTACACGGTCACGTAATTCTGAGGCCGAACTAAGTACGAGGAGCTGCAGCAGGTCTGTAGCGTTTGAACTCGGGAGAGTAAACATGGCTAAGAAAGTTGCCAGCTACATCAAGCTGCAGGTTCCTGCAGGCCAGGCGAACCCTTCGCCGCCGGTTGGTCCGGCGCTGGGTCAGCACGGTGTCAACATCATGGAGTTCTGCAAGGCATTCAATGCAGAAACCCAGAGTGTCGAGCCGGGTCTGCCGATTCCCGTGATCATTACGGTCTACAGCGATCGTAGTTTCACGTTCATTTCCAAGACCCCGCCCGCCGCGGTTCTGCTGCGCAAAGCCGCTGGCATTCCGAAGGGCTCCGGTACGCCGAATACTGAGAAGGTCGGCAAGGTCAACCGTCAGCAGCTCGAGGAGATTGCGACGACGAAGATGCCGGACCTTACGGCCGCTGACATGGACGCCGCAGTGCGGACGGTCGCCGGCACGGCACGGAGCATGGGCATCGACGTCGAGGGAGTGAAGTAATGGCGACTCTCAGCAAACGTAAGAAGACGGCTCGCGAGAAGGTCGATTCGACCAAGGTCTACGTCATTGACGACGCGCTTTCGCTCGTCAAAGAGCTGGCAATCGCGAAATTTCCCGAGAGCATCGATGTATCGGTGAACCTCGGGGTTGATCCTCGCAAGTCGGATCAGGTCGTTCGCGGCTCTACCGTACTGCCGAACGGCACGGGCAAGACGGTTCGGGTTGCCGTGTTCGCGCAGGGCGAGAACGCCGACAAGGCGACCGCCGCTGGAGCCGATATCGTCGGCTTCGAGGATCTCGCGGAATCGGTCAAGGGTGGCGATCTGAACTTCGATGTCGTTATTGCGACACCGGATGCGATGCGCGTCGTCGGTCAGCTCGGTCAGATTCTCGGTCCGCGCGGTCTGATGCCGAACCCGAAGGTCGGCACGGTTACCGCCGACGTCGAGGTCGCCGTGAAGAATGCAAAGGCTGGTCAGGTGAGATATCGCACCGACAAGGCCGGCATCATTCATTGTCCGATCGGCCGCGCCGATTTCGAGGTGGACGCGCTGAAGGAAAACCTGGACGCGCTGTTGGCTGACCTCAAGAAGGCAAAGCCGGCGGCCGCCAAAGGCCAGTTTGTGAAGAAACTGACAGTCTCGTCGACCATGGGTCCGGGTGTGTCAGTCGATCGGGCCTCGGTAGGCGCCTGATCAAATCGTACATTGGGGTGGTTGCCTTCGGGCGGCCAACCCGGTGGCCGCAAGGATGCGGCGATCGTCGAAGACCACAGGTGACCGGATTGATTTCTGGTCTTAATCGTTGCCTGTGTAGATGGTGAAACCTTAGTCAGAAAGAGATCTGGCAATGGTTGCCATCCGACAAGTGGATGCAGGACGTGCGTTGTTCGATCAATGAACGGCGATTACCGGAGGTAGTCGCGGTGAGCGGACACGCGCCGACTGTGGATTGTGTAACCGTAAGCCAGGAGAAAACATGGCACTGAGACTCGAAGACAAGCAGGCGCTTGTCAAAGAGGTAAACGCGGTTGCGGTGGATTCTGTGACGGCCGTTGCGGCCGAGTACAGAGGTCTGTCCGTTGCGGAGATGACGGAGCTGCGCAAAGAAGCGCGCAACGCCGGCGTCTATCTGCGTGTCGTCAAAAACACGCTGGCGCGACGGGCAGTCGAGGGTACCGACTTCGAGTGTATGCAAGACACACTCAAGGGCCCGATTCTGCTCGCGTTTGCCAAGGACGATCCAGGTGCCGCTGCCAGGGTCATCAAAGACTTCGCCAAGGAGCACGACGCTCTGCAGGCGGTGTCGCTGTCGGCCGGCGGGCAGCTAATGCCGGGCTCTGATCTCGCGAAGTTGGCGGAATTGCCAACGCTGGATCAGGCGCGCGCGATGCTGCTCGGCGTCATGATGGCACCGATGTCCAAACTGGTACGTACTCTGGCCGAACCGCCAGCGATGCTCGCACGCACTCTGAGTGCTCGCGGCTCGCAGGAAGCGGCCTGATACGGCTCTGGATCAACAAGCATTACCTGACTCAGGTTTACGAAATATAGAGGAATAGTGAAATGGCACTGTCAAATGAAGATCTGCTCAAAGAGCTGAGCGCAAAGCCCATCATGGAAGTCGTCGAGCTCGTCAAGATGCTCGAAGAAGAGTGGGGCGTAAGCGCCGCGGCGCCGGTAGCTGTTGCTGCGGCGGCCGGTGCGGGCGAAGCGGCTGAAGCGGCTGTCGAGAAGGACGAGTTCGATGTCGTTCTCGCAAGCTTCGGCGGTAACAAGGTCGCTGTGATCAAGGCTGTACGTACGATCACCGGCCTCGGTCTCAAGGAAGCCAAGGATGCGGTCGAGGGTGCGCCCACGCCGATCAAGGAAGGCGTTTCCAAGGACGAAGCAGAAGAAGTCAAGAAGCAGCTTGAGGAAGCCGGCGCAACCGTCGAGCTCAAGTAAGTCGCTCTCGTTTGGGCACTTCGCTTCTGCAATCAGACCCAACTTTGTTGACGTCTGGTCAAAAAGTCGGGCAGGCAGCCGTCCGCTGATGCGGCCGGCTGCCTGCGCGCGTTTGTAATTTTTGAGGGTATTCTCGAATGGCTTATTCATTCACCGAGAAAAAGCGAATCCGGAAGAATTTCGGCAAGCGGCCGACGATTCTCGACGTTCCGTATTTGCTGTCGATACAGGTCGACTCTTATCAGAAGTTCCTGCAGACGGACAAGTCCGTCGAGGAGCGCAACGACCGGGGTCTGCACGCAGCATTCAAATCGGTTTTCCCGATTGTCAGCTATTCCGGGAACGCGGCACTCGAATACGTGAGTTATCGCCTTGGCGATCCCGTATTCGACGTAAAGGAATGCCAGATGCGTGGTCTGACCTACGCGGCACCTATTCGCGTGAATGTGCGCCTCGTCATTTACGATAAGGAAGCCAGCGGAACGCCCAAGCCCGTGAAGGATATTCGCGAGCAGGAAGTGTATCTCGGTGAGATGCCGCTAATGACCGATCACGGTACGTTCGTGATCAACGGTACGGAGCGCGTCATCGTGTCGCAGCTCCACCGCAGCCCGGGCGTGTTCTTCGATCACGACAAAGGCAAGACCCACAGCTCCGGCAAGCTGCTGTTCTCGGCGCGCATCATCCCCTATCGTGGCTCGTGGCTCGACATGGAGTTCGATCCGAAGGACAGCGTGTTCGCGCGCATCGACCGTCGTCGGAAATTGCCGGTGACGATCATTCTGCGTGCGCTCGAGATGAGCAACGAAGAAATGCTCGACATGTTCTTCGACACCAACGATTTCTACCTCTCCGACAAAGACATCAAGATGGGTCTCGTGCCCGATCGGATGCGCGGAGAGACCGCGACCTTCGACATCAAGCTCGGCCGCAAGCTGATCGTTGAGGAAGGTCGTCGCATTACCGCGAAGCACGTGCGCGACATGGAGAAGTCGACCGTCAAGCAACTCGTGGTGCCCGGGGAATATCTGGAAGGCAAGATCCTCGCCCACGACGTCGTCGACACAGAGACTGGCGAACTGTTGGCGGCGGCAAATGCCGAACTCACGGTCGAGCTCATCGAGGCATTGATCGAAGCCGGCGTCGAGCAAATCCGCACGTTGTGGGTGAACGATCTCGATCGCGGGCCGTTCATCTCCAATACCCTGAAGATCGATCCTTCGACCACGCGCCTCGAGGCGCTTGTCGAGATCTATCGCATGATGCGTCCGGGTGAGCCGCCCACCAAGGAGGCTGCCGAGAACCTGTTCCAGAACCTGTTCTTCAACCCGGAGCGCTACGATCTCTCGGGCGTAGGCCGCATGAAGTTCAATCGTCGTGTCGGTCGCGATACCTCCGAGGGCGTAGGCGTCCTCGACAGGGAAGACATTCTCGACGTGCTGTCGACACTGATCGACATTCGAAACGGTTACGGCACGGTCGATGACATCGATCATCTCGGCAACCGTCGTGTCCGTTCGGTCGGTGAAATGGCGGAGAACGCTTTCCGCGTGGGTCTCGTGCGCGTCGAGCGCGCCGTCAAGGAACGCCTCACGCAGGCTGAGACCGAAGGTCTGATGCCGCAGGAAATGATCAACGCCAAGCCTGTTGCGGCGGCGGTGAAAGAGTTCTTCGGTTCGAGCCAGCTGTCGCAGTTCATGGACCAGAACAACCCGCTGTCCGAGGTTACCCATAAGCGCCGTGTTTCGGCGCTCGGCCCCGGTGGTCTGACGCGCGAGCGCGCGGGCTTCGAAGTCCGCGACGTGCATCCGACCCACTACGGCCGCGTATGCCCGATCGAGACGCCTGAAGGCCCGAATATCGGCCTCATCAACTCGCTCGCCGTCTACGCCCGGACGAACGAATACGGCTTCCTCGAGACGCCGTACCGAAAGGTCGTCAAGGGTAAGGTCACGGCGGATATCGACTATCTATCGGCCATCGAAGAGAGCCAGTACGTCATCGCGCAGGCGAACTCGGAGCTCGACAAGAACGGCAAGTTCCTCGAAGACCTCGTGGCGGTTCGCCACAAGAACGAATTCACGCTGTCGGACTCGGCCGATGTCCAGTACATGGACGTCAGCCCGCGTCAGATCGTGTCTGTCGCGGCGGCGCTGATTCCGTTCCTCGAGCACGATGACGCGAACCGCGCGCTCATGGGTTCGAACATGCAGCGTCAGGCGGTGCCTACGTTGCGTTCGGAGGCACCGCTGGTAGGAACGGGAATCGAGCGCGCCGTGGCCATCGACTCCGGTGTGACCGTGGTTGCACGGCGTGGCGGTAAGGTCGACTCGGTCGACGCGTCTCGCATCGTGGTTCGTGTAAACGACGACGAAACGAGTGCGGCGGAGCCGGGCGTCGACATCTACAACCTGACCAAGTACACGCGTTCGAACCAGAACACCTGTATCAACCAGCGGCCGCTCGTAAGAGCTGGCGATCAGATCGCGTCGGGCGACGTCCTCGCGGACGGACCGTCGACGAACATGGGCGAGCTCGCACTCGGCCAGAACCTGCTCGTCGCGTTCATGCCGTGGAACGGATATAACTTCGAGGACTCGATCCTGATCTCGGAGCGCGTCGTCAAAGAGGACCGCTTCACGACGATTCACATCGAGGAGCTGCAGTGTGTCGCGCGCGACACCAAGCTTGGCCCCGAAGACATCACGTCGGATATCCCGAATGTCGGTGACGCCGCGCTGGCGAAGCTCGACGAGTCGGGTATCGCGTTCATCGGTGCCGAGGTCAAGGCGGGTGACATTCTGGTCGGTAAGGTCACGCCCAAGGGCGAGACGCAGCTCACGCCGGAGGAGAAGCTGCTGAGAGCGATCTTCGGCGAGAAGGCTTCTGACGTTAAAGACACCAGCCTGCGTGTTCCGCCCGGTATGGACGGTACCGTCATCGACGTACGCGTGTTCACGCGCGACGGCGTCGAAAAGGACGTTCGTGCTCTGTCGATCGAGAAGTCGGAACTCGAGAGCGTCCGTAAGGACCTCGACGATACGCTTCGCATTCTCGAGAAGGACATCTACGAGCGCGTAGAGAGGATGCTGACCGGCAAGATCGCTCAGGGCGGCCCGGGTGGGCTCAAGTCGGGATCGAAGGTCACCAAGGCGTACCTCGAAGAGGTGCAGCCCGAGCAGTGGTTCGATATTCGACTCAAGAATGACGAGGCCAACGAGCAGCTCGAGAAGGCAAGCCAGCGCCTCACGGCACAGCGCGAGGAATTTGACCGCCGCTTCGAAGAGAAGAAGGTCAAGATCACCGCTGGTGACGATCTCGCACCGGGTGTCCTCAAGATGGTCAAGGTGTATCTGGCGGTTAAGCGCCGGATTCAGCCCGGCGACAAGATGGCCGGCCGTCACGGTAACAAGGGCGTTATCTCGACGATCGTACCGGTCGAGGACATGCCGTACCTCGAGGACGGCTCGCCTGTCGACATCGTGCTCAATCCGCTCGGCGTACCGTCACGCATGAACGTCGGTCAGGTGCTCGAAACGCACCTTGGCTGGGCGGCAAAAGGCGTCGGTCGCAAGATCGATGAAATGCTCAAGGCGCAGGAGTCGATGGCCAGTCTGAGAGGTTTCCTCGAAGACGTCTACAACAAGACGGGTGGCAAGACTGAGGACATCAAGGGTCTGTCGGACGCCGAGGTGATCGAACTTGCCGGCAACCTGACCAATGGTGTGCCGACGGCGACGCCTGTCTTCGACGGCGCGACCGAGGCCGAGATCAAGGGTCTGCTGGAACTTGCCGGACTGGATACGTCGGGACAGTCGACACTGTTCGACGGCCGCACCGGCGATAAGTTCGACCGCGACGTCACAGTCGGCTACATGTACATGCTCAAGCTGAACCATCTCGTCGACGACAAGATGCACGCTCGTTCGACGGGGCCATACAGCCTCGTTACACAGCAGCCTCTCGGCGGTAAGGCGCAGTTCGGCGGTCAGCGCTTCGGTGAGATGGAGGTCTGGGCGCTCGAGGCCTACGGCGCTTCGTACACCTTGCAGGAGATGCTGACGGTCAAGTCGGACGACGTTCAGGGTCGCACGAAGATGTACAAGAACATCGTCGATGGCGAACACCATATGGACGCTGGCATGCCGGAATCTTTCAATGTACTCGTCAAAGAGATTCGTTCTCTTGGCATCAACATTGAGCTGGAGACAGACTGATGAAAGATCTGCTTAAGCTTTTCAAATACCAGAACCCGGTAGACGACTTCGACGCGATCCGTATCGGCCTCGCGTCGCCGGACATGGTCCGTTCGTGGTCGTTCGGCGAGGTCAAGAAGCCCGAGACGATCAACTACCGCACGTTCAAGCCGGAGCGGGACGGATTGTTCTGCGCCAAGATCTTTGGCCCGATCAAGGACTACGAGTGCCTCTGCGGCAAGTACAAGCGCCTGAAGCATCGCGGTGTAGTCTGCGAGAAGTGCGGCGTCGAGGTCACCCAGACGAAGGTGCGCCGTGAGCGCATGGCTCACATCGAGCTGGCCAGCCCGGTTGCACATATCTGGTTCCTGAAGTCCCTGCCGAGCCGCATCGGTCTGATGCTCGACATGACGCTTCGAGAGATCGAGCGTGTCCTCTACTTCGAGGCCTTCGTTGTCGTCGAGCCCGGCTTGACCGAACTCGAGCGCGGACAGCTTCTGACCGACGAGATGTATCTCGACGCGCTGGAGCAGTACGGCGACGAGTTCGACGCACGCATGGGCGCCGAGGCCGTTCGCGAAATGCTGATGACGATCGATCTGCAACGCGAGGTGGTCGGTGTTCGTGAGGACATCGATGCAACGCGTTCCGAGACCAAGATCAAGCGGCTGTCCAAGCGCCTGAAGCTTCTGGAATCGTTCATCGAGTCGGGCAACAAGCCCGAATGGATGGTACTGACGGTTCTGCCGGTGCTGCCGCCCGATCTGCGTCCGCTGGTACCGCTCGACGGCGGCCGTTTCGCGACCTCGGATCTCAACGATCTCTATCGTCGGGTCATCAACCGCAACAACCGCCTGCGTCGCCTGCTCGAGCTCAATGCGCCCGATATTATCGTGCGCAACGAGAAGCGCATGCTGCAGGAGTCGGTGGACGCACTGCTCGACAATGGCCGCCGTGGCCGCGCGATCACGGGCACCAACAAGCGTCCGCTGAAATCGCTGGCCGACATGATCAAGGGCAAGCAGGGCCGTTTCCGTCAGAATCTGCTCGGCAAGCGCGTCGACTACTCTGGCCGTTCGGTAATCGTGGTCGGCCCGACGCTCAAACTGCATCAGTGCGGTCTGCCGAAGAAGATGGCGCTCGAGCTCTTCAAGCCGTTTATCTTCTCCAAACTGCAACTCCGTGGTGAAGCGACGACGATCAAGGCTGCCAAGCGGCTCGTCGAGCGCGAGGGCCCGGAAGTCTGGGACATCCTCGAAGAGGTCATCCGTGAGCACCCGGTTCTCCTGAACCGCGCGCCCACGCTGCACCGACTCGGCATTCAGGCCTTCGAGCCCGTGCTGATCGAGGGCAAGGCGATCCAGCTGCACCCGCTGGTCTGCACCGCGTTCAACGCCGACTTCGATGGCGACCAGATGGCAGTGCACGTACCGCTGTCCATCGAGGCTCAGCTCGAATCGCGTGCTTTGATGATGTCGTCGAACAACATCCTCTCACCGGCGAACGGTGATCCGATCATCGTGCCGTCGCAGGACGTCGTACTCGGCCTCTACTATATGACTCGTGAGCGCGTAAATGCGGTGGGCGAAGGCATGTTCCTCGCGAGCATCGACGAAGCGCGCCGCGCATTCGAGAACGGTGCGGCCGAACTGCAGGCCCGCGTAAAGGTTCGCGTGCCGCTGTCCGAGGAGAACGAGGACGGCGAGATGATTCGCGTCAAGCGGACCGTCGATACGACGATCGGCCGCGCGCTGCTGTCGGAGATTCTGCCGCATGGCCTGTCGTTCGATCTCGTCAACAAGGCGATGTCGAAGAAGGCGATCTCGAGCGTGATCAACGCCTGTTATCGTCAGCTCGGCCTCAAGAAGACCGTCGTCTTCGCGGATCGGCTGATGTACACGGGCTTCCGTCTCGCGACCAAGGCCGGCATTTCCATCGGCGTTAACGACATGGTCGTTCCGGAGAATAAGGCAGACATCCTTGCGGTCGCTGAAGCCGAGGTTAAGGAGATTCAGGACCAGTATTCGTCCGGTCTCGTTACCGAAGGCGAACGCTACAACAAGGTCGTCGACATCTGGTCACGCACCAACGACCAGGTCGCGAAGGCGATGATGGATAAGCTTGGCTCCGAGAAGGTCAAGAACGCCAAGGGTAAGGTCGTGGACCAGGAGTCGTTCAACTCCATCTATATGATGGCCGATTCCGGTGCTCGTGGTTCGGCGGCTCAGATTCGTCAGCTCGCCGGTATGCGTGGCCTGATGGCGAAGCCGGACGGCTCCATCATCGAGACGCCGATCACCGCAAACTTCCGCGAGGGTCTGGACGTTCTGCAGTACTTCATCTCGACGCATGGTGCTCGTAAAGGTCTCGCCGACACGGCGCTCAAGACCGCGAACTCGGGTTACCTGACGCGTCGTCTTGTTGACGTCGCACAGGATCTCGTGGTCACGGAAGTCGACTGCGAGACTCGCAATGGCGTTGCTATGGCGCCGCTGGTCGAAGGCGGAGACGTCGTCGAGCCGCTGCGCGAGCGCGTGCTCGGTCGAGTACTCGCCGAAGCGGTACTGGTCCCGGGAACGGACAAGGCAGCGTTCGATGCTGGCACGATGCTCGACGAAGCGACCGTGGCCGAGCTCGAGGAGCTGTCGATCGACCACGTCATGGTTCGGTCACCGATCACTTGCGATGTCCGCTACGGCGTATGCGCCCAGTGCTACGGACGCGATCTGGCGCGCGGACACCGCATCGCCATCGGTGAGGCCGTCGGCGTAATCGCGGCACAGTCGATCGGTGAGCCGGGTACTCAGCTGACCATGCGTACCTTCCACATCGGTGGTGCGGCCTCGCGTTCCGCGGCGGTCAACAGCATCGAGATCAAGTCGAACGGTACGGCCAAGCTGAACAACATCAAGACCGTCGCGCATCACAAGGGCTATCTCGTCGCCGTATCGCGATCGGGTGAGGTCTCCGTGATCAACGAGCTTGGTCGCGAGCGTGAACGTTATAAAGTGCCTTACGGTGCGACGATCACGATCGAAGACAGTGCCGACGTCAAGCAGGGTCAGGTCGTAGCGAACTGGGATCCGCATACTCACCCGGTCATAACCGAGGTTGCCGGCCGCATCAAATTCCAGGACTTCATTGACGGCGTAACGGTCGCAGAGCAAGTCGACGAATTTACCGGCCTTACATCTATCGTCGTGCTCGATCCGAAGAGCCGTGGCGGTACCGGCAAGGATCTGCGTCCCGTCGCACGTCTGATTGATGAAGCGGGTGACGACATCTGCTTTGCCAATACCGAGATTCCGGCGGTCTACGCTCTGCCTGTCGGCGCCATCATCAGCATGTCGGACGGCGCGAAAGTGGCCGTCGGTGACGTCATCGCACGTATTCCACAGGAATCGTCGAAGACTCGTGACATTACCGGTGGTCTTCCACGTGTCGCCGACCTGTTCGAAGCACGCAAGCCGAAAGAGCCGGCGATCATGGCCGAGCACACCGGTACCGTCAGCTTCGGTAAGGAGACCAAGGGCAAGCGTCGGCTCGTCATTACCGACGAGACGGGTGAGAGTCACGAGGAGCTGATTCCGAAGTGGCGTCACCTCAACGTCTTCGAAGGCGAGCAGGTCGCGCGTGGCGAAGTCATCGCTGACGGCGAGCCGAATCCGCACGACATTCTCAGGCTGCAAGGCGTCGAGAATCTCGCGGAGTACCTCGTCAAGGAAATCCAGGACGTTTACCGTCTGCAGGGCGTGAAGATCAACGATAAGCACATCGAGGTCATCATCCGTCAGATGTTGCGCAAGGTTCATGTCGCCAAGGCTGGCGATTCGAACTACCTGCGCGGCGAGCAGATCGACAAGGCGCGTTTCCTCGAAGTTTCCGAGCAACTCGAGGCGCAGGGCAAGGAGCCTCTGGAGATCGACCCTGTTCTGCTGGGCATCACCAAGGCGTCGCTGGCGACCGAGTCGTTCATCTCGGCGGCATCGTTCCAGGAGACGACCCGCGTGCTCACCGAGGCCGCGGTCCGCGGTCTCAAGGACGAGCTCCGGGGACTCAAGGAGAACGTCATCGTTGGACGCCTGATCCCGGCCGGCACCGGTTTTGCGCATCACGCCGAACGCCGGCGTACGCGTGAGCAGGATCTTGCCGATCAGCTCAAGGAGCTCGAGGAAGCGCAGGCGAATCTGGAGGCCCTGGAGGGTCTGGAGGCCGAGGCGGCAGCATCTGTCGATGATGCCGAAGCCGAGGCGCCTACCGACGAGGCCGGCGTTGCGGAAGCCGCCGCTGAGGGTGCTGAGGAGGCTGCCTCCGACGCTTAAAAATCAAGGGCTTAAAACCAGCTCGCCAGGCTTCGGCGCGCTGCTTGACAGCGGCAAGTCCGCGTCAATACAATGCCCGCCCTTAACCCCGGGGCCCGCTTTTGCGGGCCCTGACTATTCTCGGGGCCCGCGGAGTGCGATTTGCGTCGCAACTCCCGATAAACGCAGGAAATTTCGGCGTTCTGGCCTCCAACCCGGCGACTGAACCTTCGGGGTTCGGGTGTCGGGTGCGCGCGTTTGAATCGCAGCAAGCTGCTGCGGACAAACGCATCGGATGAACTAACAAAGAGATATAGGCCTATGGCCACAGTGAATCAGCTAGTCCGCAAGCCGCGTTCGACGAAACGCGTGAAGAGCACGGTCCCGGCCTTGGAGGCATCGCCGCAGAAGCGCGGAGTCTGCACTCGTGTGTATACGACGACGCCGAAAAAGCCGAATTCGGCAATGCGTAAGGTCGCGCGTGTGCGCCTGACGAATGGTTTCGAGGTGACGAGCTACATCGGTGGCGAGGGCCACAACCTGCAGGAGCATAGCGTCGTGCTGATTCGCGGCGGTCGTGTGAAGGATCTGCCGGGTGTTCGCTATCACACCGTTCGCGGAACCCTCGATTGCGCCGGCGTGTCCGACCGCAAGCAGGGTCGCTCCAAGTACGGCACTAAACGGCCCAAGTCATAACAGAAACCTTAAGCGGTCGCCGCCGAGCGCCGCAGCATCGAATCAGAGAACAGTAATGTCCAGAAGATCTCAGGCTCCCAAACGCACAATCCTGCCCGACCCCAAGTACGGTAGTGACCTGCTTGCCAAATTCATGAACATGATCATGAATGACGGTAAGAAGTCAGTGGCCGAGCGCATCATTTACGGCGCGCTGGATCGGATCTCGGAGCGGGAGACGAATTCGGACGATAAGGCGCTCGAGCTGCTGGAAACGGCGCTCGAAAACGTCAAGCCGGTTGTCGAGGTTAAATCTCGCCGCGTCGGCGGTGCGACCTATCAGGTTCCGGTCGAAGTGCGCCCGGCGCGCCGCCAAACCCTCGCGATGCGTTGGGTCATCGACGCCGCGCGTCGCCGCAGCGAGAAGTCGATGGCTCATCGGCTTGCTCATGAACTGCTCGAGGCTGCGGAAAACCGCGGCACGGCCGTCAAGAAGAAAGAAGACACTCACCGCATGGCGGAAGCGAACAAGGCGTTCTCGCACTACCGCTGGTAAGCAACCAGAGTCGTAGCGCTGTCCAGCCTCAGGAAATCGTCGTGCCACGTTCAACTCCCATCGAGCGTTACCGCAATATCGGCATCATGGCCCATATTGATGCGGGCAAGACGACCACGACCGAGCGCGTCCTGTTCTACACCGGTGTCTCGCACAAGATAGGTGAGGTTCACGATGGCGCCGCCGTCATGGACTGGATGGAGCAGGAGCAGGAGCGCGGCATAACGATCACCTCGGCCGCGACGACGTGCTTCTGGCGCGGTATGGACAAACAGTTCGACGAACACCGCATCAACATCATCGATACCCCCGGGCATGTCGACTTCACGATCGAGGTCGAGCGCAGCCTCCGGGTTCTGGACGGCGCGGTAACGGTCCTCTGCTCGGTCGGTGGTGTCGAACCACAGACGGAAACAGTCTGGCGCCAAGGCAACAAATACGGCGTCCCGCGTATGATCTTCGTCAACAAGATGGATCGCGCCGGCGCGGATTTCCTGCGCGTGGTCGAACAGGTGCGTGAGCGGCTCGGAGCGACGCCGGTCCCAGTCCAGCTGCCGATCGGCGCCGAAGAGAATTTCAAAGGGGTCGTCGATCTTATCGGGATGCGAGCGATCTACTGGGATGAAAGCAACATGGGCACGACCTATGACGCTCGCGAGATTCCGGAAGATCTGGTCGCCGAGGCGGAGTTCTGGCGCGAGAAGATGATCGAGGCCGCCGCTGAAGGCGACGAGGGCCTGTTGGAGGGTTTCGTCGAAGAAGGCACGCTGTCTGACAGCGATATCCGCAAGGGCCTCCGGGAGCGGACGCTGGCGGGTGAAATCGTCGTCGCAATGTGCGGTTCGGCCTTCAAGAACAAGGGTGTGCAGGCTCTGCTCGATGCTGTCATCGATTTCATGCCCGCACCGAACGACGTACCCGCAATCAAGGGCATCACGGACGAGGATGAGGAAGGCGAGCGGCCCCCGGAGGACGATGCGCCATTCGCTGCGCTTGCGTTCAAGATCGCGACAGATCCTTTCGTGGGAAACCTGACCTTCTTCCGCGTCTACTCGGGCGTGCTGAGTTCAGGCGATACGGTCTTCAATCCCATCAAGGGAAAGAAAGAGCGAATCGGACGGATTCTGCAGATGCACTCCAACGATCGTAAGGAGATCAAGGAAGTGCGCGCCGGTGACATTGCCGCCGCCGTGGGTCTCAAGGATGTGACAACGGGCGACACGCTTTGCGATCCGAAGCAGATCATCCTTCTGGAACGCATGGAGTTCCCCGAGCCGGTCATTTCCGTTGCTGTCGAGCCGAGGACCAAGGTCGACCAGGAAAAGATGGGCGTCGCCCTGTCGAAGCTCGCGAAGGAAGACCCGTCGTTCCGAGTGCATACCGACGAAGAGTCGGGGCAGACCATCATCTCCGGAATGGGCGAGCTGCATCTCGACATCATTGTCGATCGCATGAAACGCGAGTTTCGGGTCGAAGCGAACGTCGGCAGGCCGCAAGTAGCTTATCGTGAGACGATCCGCAAGACCGTCGAGCATGAGTCCAAGTTCATACGGCAGTCTGGTGGCCGCGGTCAGTACGGTCACGTGTTCCTTCGGATCGAACCGATGGAAACGGGCGGCGGTTACGAGTTCGTCAACGAGATCGTTGGCGGTGTCGTGCCGAGGGAGTACATTCCGGCAGTCGATAAAGGCGTGCGGGAACAGATGGAGAACGGCGTCATTGCCGGCTATCCGGTCGTCGATTGCCGCGTTACGCTTTACGACGGTTCGTACCACGACGTGGACTCGAGCGAGATGGCGTTCAAGATCGCTGGCAGCATGGGTTTCCGCGAAGGCACGCAGAAAGCCAATCCCGTGCTCCTCGAGCCGATCATGAAGGTCGAGGTAGTGACGCCGGAAGAATACATGGGCGACGTGATGGGCGACTTGAATCGCCGTCGCGGTCTGCCGCAGGGTATGGAAGATACGCCGTCTGGTAAGGTCATCCGTGCGGAGGTACCGCTGGCCGAGATGTTCGGCTATGCCACCGACCTGCGTTCGATGAGCCAGGGTCGTGCTGTGTACTCCATGGAATTTCAGAAATATGCTGAAGTGCCGCAGAGTGTGGCCGAGGCAGTAGGCCAGTAAGAGCCCGTCGATCGGGCGACACAAAATAGAAGCCCGCCTGGCGGGCCATTGAGAGAAACCACCCGCGAGTATAGGGACATGTCAAAAGAGAAATTTGAACGTACAAAGCCGCACGTAAATGTAGGCACGATTGGCCATGTAGACCACGGCAAGACGACGCTGACGGCGGCGCTGAC
>CALZMR010000028.1 GCA_945788575.1 uncultured Woeseiaceae bacterium | reverse complement strand
GTTTCGTCGCGAATCACCGTCAACGTGTCCGCCGAGTCGTCCTCGTCGACCCCGTGCACGATGCGTGGGGCGTGCCGGACCTGCCGAGGCCGATCGGCAATTACGTTCTGGCGGTGACCTTGATGCCCGGAATCGCCGAAGGGCAGCTTTCCGACTTCCTGCACCCGGAAAACCACCCAACCTGGGTCGATCAGTATCGCGTGCAGATGCAGTACGAGGGATTCCGCCGCGCGATCATCTCGACACTCTATGACTTTGGCCCCGAAGATCATTTCTCGTGGTACCACGACGTTCAGGCACTTCGCGTACCGACGATGCTGATCTGGGGAGAGGACGATCAGACTTTGCCGATCGCCGGCGCCGACGAAATCCGTGGCGTGCTCGACGTCGAGTATCTGCCCGTTTCCGAATCGGGCCATCTCCCACACCTAGAACAGGCCGATACAGTGAATCCCGCGATAGCCGAGTTCCTGCGGAGGCCCTGATGGCCGGATACTCCGGAACGCCGCTGTCGAAGAAGCTGGGCATAAAGCCGGGGTCGCGGGTCAGAACGTCGCGAGCGCCGGACAACTATGCTTCCTTGCTCGCCCCGATACCCGATGACGTCATCCTCTCGCCCTCGATACGCTCGAACATCGACATCTGGCACCAGTTCACGAAATCACATGCCGACCTCGAAAGTCGTTTACCGCGGATGATCCGCGCCATTCACCCCGACGGCGTGATCTGGGTGTCGTGGCCGAAGAAGTCCTCGGGCGTAGCATCGACCGTCAGCGAGGATACGATTCGGGAGCTCGCTCTGCCGCTGGGCCTCGTCGACGTCAAGGTGTGTGCCGTCGATGAAATCTGGTCTGGCCTGAAGCTCGTGATTCGCAAGGAACTTCGCTCGTTGCGCAGCGTCTGAGGCTCTCGTAATCTTTGCTCCGCAGCCATAAGGATACAGGCCCCATGAAAGCGATCTGGCAGGACACGATCATCGCCGAGTCGGACGACACGGTCGTCGTCGAAGGTAACCACTATTTTCCGCGGTCCTCGCTCAGGAATGAGTACATCGAGGAAAGCAGCCATACCAGCGTCTGCCCGTGGAAAGGCACGGCCAACTACTACTCGCTGAACATCGATGGAAACAGCAATCCGAATGCGGTCTGGTACTACGCGTCGCCGAAACAGACCGCGAGCGAGATCGAAGGCCGCGTGGCATTCTGGCGCGGCGTAAACGTGGTCGAGTAGATGTCGGGGGCACACTTCCCGGAGCTGATCCGCGCTCTGCCCGAGTTCTCCGGGCCTTTCGACGCGTACCAACTCAATGCGCGAAATTGCGAGGTCTTATTCGCCTCCTACCCCGCGGGCACCACGATCGATCCACACGCTCACCCGACAGAGAACGTCGGTGTAATTACGTCCGGGGAATTGATATTGATCGTCGATGGCGAGGAGACTCGCTACGGCCCTGGCGACTGGTATCACGCGACCTGAAGACGCTTAGGTCAGCGACTCCTGCATCGTCGTGAGCTTCTTTCGGTACTCGCCGAGTACAGTAGGCAGCGTACCCGTATTGATGCCCAACTTGATGCACGACGGGATTTCATCGATATCCGCGGATTCGGGATCCGTTAGATCGACCAGCTTTGCCGCGACCCAGACGACGTCGACGAGCCTGACATCGCTTTCCGGGTCGTCATTGAGATAGTGCGCCGGATCGGCGGACTCGGCCATCTCCTCGCCGAAGCCCCAGGACTCGATGATGCTCTTGGAAATCTGCGAGTTCCATTCTTCGAACATGGCTTGCAGTGACGAGTCGTTGCCGAGTATTTCCGAAAATTCCTCGGCCTTGGTGACGATGTACAGTTTTCCGACCTCATGCATGAGGCCGCAAAGAAACGCTGTCTCTTCGTTCACCGCGGTGGTACGACGCCCGACTGCGAACGCCATACAGGAGAGTTTCATGCCGCGCGCCCAGATGGCACGCAGATGCTTCGCCGCATAGCTGTGCTTCTCCGCGGCATAGAGCTGCTTCATCGTGAGCGACATTGCCGTGTTGCGTACGACCTCGAACCCGAGCCGGCCGATGGCCGCGTCGAGCGTCTCGATCTTGATGTTGGCGCGATTGTAGTAGGCCGAGTTGGCGAATACGAATAGACGCGAAACAAGAACCGGGTCGACGCTCACGGCACGACTCACCTGATCGAAATCCGCTGTACTGGACTCGAGCATGCGGCGAATCTTGAGGACGACGTCCGGAAGAGACGGCAATTGGATATCGCCATTCTCCAGTTCCAGCGCCAGCAGGCTGACGAACCTGAATTGTTCTTCTTTCGACATATACGATCTTCAGTGCCTCGGTCCTGTTGTCGGTTCGCCATGGAGTTTCTTGAGTAACTCGGCCTCACCGATGTTCAGGCCACAGGTCCGGGTCAGTTCCTCGACGCTCGCACCGTGACGAGCCATTCGAGTCGCATTCTCTATCGGCAGAGGCCGTGGCACCGGATTGGTCGTCCTTTGCTCGGTTACGGCAAGGCCTGCGATCTGCCGCTGAATATCCGTAATACGTTTATCGAGGCGCAGGCTCGCGATCAGCTGCTGCTTTGCAGCGTCGGACTTGTCGTCCTGAACGGGCTCTCGACCGAGTTCGGCCAGCTGCTCCTCGACGCGCCGCGTCTGTCGCCACATGCTGAGCAGAACGATGGTTGCGAGGAGCAGTACAAAGGCCTTGCCGGCCAGTAGCGCATAGTAGATTGTCGGGTCGTCAATAATCATCACACGTGCTCGTCTATTAAGTGTCCGGGTTCGTCGTCATCACTTTGCTTTCGATCTTCCTCTGGCTCGGGCAGAGGTCGGCGCGGGTTACGCCGTTCCTCGTCGCGCTTCGCCGGCTGAGCCGGTTTCACCGGAAAGGTCGGCGGGATCTGTCGAATGCCGGACATGAAGTCAGCCATCTCGCACCTCTTATGTGCCGCCGCGATGCCGGGCAGGCATGTGCATCAAGCGCATCTGCCCTACCATCGCTCGGCCGACGCTCGAAGCCGCATGACCGCCTGGCCGTGAATCTGGCAGACGCGCGACTCGCTGACGTCGAGGACTCGACCTATCTCCTTTAGGTTCAGTTCCTGTTCGTAGTAGAGCGACAACACCAGCCGCTCGCGCTCGGGCAGTTCCGCGATTGCCTCTGCGAGGTTTTCCCGAAACTGCGACTTAAACAGTTCCTCGTCCGGTGTCGCTGTCTTCGACGCCGGCGGCGGACGCTGCAGCGTAGGTTCGTCCATCGATTCGTCGAGGCTGAACAAACGGCTGCAGGCGCTGTCGCTCAGAATCCGGTGGTATTCGTCGATCGTAATACCGATCCGCTCGGCAACCTCGGTTGCTTCCGCCGCACGTCCCTCGTCCGCTTCGATCGCGCGGATCGCCTCCATCACCTGCCGATACTTGTGATGCACGGAACGCGGAGTCCAGTCGTGCTTGCGAATGTCGTCGAGCATTGCGCCTCGAATGCGAATGCCTGCGTAAGTCTCGAAGCTGGCGCCTCGATCGGGGTCGAAATTGCCGGCCGCCTCGAGCAGTCCGACCATTCCGGACTGCATGAGATCATCGACGTCGACGCTCGACGGCAGACGCGCTGCGAGATGATGTGCAATACGCTTGACGAGACCGAGGTTTCGAATCACCAGATCGTCGTCAGAGTAGCTGCTCTCTGCCTGAGCAACGCTGTTATAGGCAATCATGCGACCTGACCTCGCGATGCGGTTTCGGCCATGAGCAGGCGCTCGAAAAAGAACTCTATGCCGCCCGACGCCTCACGCTTCTCGGGCAGCCCGTCGACGGTCTTGGCCAGCTTCAGGAAGGCTGTGCCGGCCGGGCTCAGCGGATACGCATCGACCACGGCTCGCTGCTCCTGCACGGCCTTGACGAGGTACCGGTCCTCCGGAACGTCACCGAGATGGCGAAGCACGACGTCGAGATACGAATCCGTCACCTTCAGGAGCTTCTGGAACAACTGCCTGCCGGTCGCTGCCCGCGAACTCTGGTTGGTGACGATGTTGAAACGTGTGAGACCGTAGTTCTGGCTAAACACTTTTATGAGTGCATAGGCATCGGTCAGTGAAGCCGGCTCGTCGCGGACGACCACGATCGGATGCTGGGCAGCCTGAACGAAACGAGCCACCTCGGGCGATATTCCGGCAGCCGTATCGACGATCATGATCTCAGGCTGACGTGTCAGCATACTGAACGACTGGATGATCGCCGCCTGCGCTACGGGCGGCAAAGCAGTCATGCTAAAGCTGCCCGATGATGCCGGCACGATTCGTATGTTTCGCGGGCCATAGAGCATCGTGCTCTCTAGATCCACTTCGCCTTTCACGACGTGCGAAAGGTTGTAAGAAGGCTGCAGGCCGAGGAGGACGTCGACATTCGCGAGACTCACGTCGGCATCCAACAGGCAAACGTCTTTGCCGATGGCCGCGAGGCCGATCGCCAGATTCGTGGCGACGTTCGTCTTACCGACGCCGCCTTTGCCACTACAAACCGCAATAACTTTGGTTGGCTTCCTGTTCATCTTCTCCCTCAGATTCCTTTCCTGTGTGTTCTTAAGCATGTCCGATATTTGTCGTCGAATAGTTTTCCGCCATCGCGCGCTCGCCGATTCTCGGCCTACTCGTCTTCAGGCAGTCGATCGCCTGGTTGATGAGCCAGAACTTGCGCCGCCCGGCCTCACAGAGGTCGTCCGGAATGTGCTGTCCGTTCGAGAACCAGCACGCGGGCAAATCGTGGCGAATGAGCGCGCCCATGACGCAACCGAGCTGTGCCGCTTCGTCGATCTTGGTGACAATGCAGCCTTCCAGCGGTACCTGCCGGAAACTCCGAATCGCTTCGTCCAGAGCTGCCTCCTGGGTGGCGGCCGAGAGCGTGAGATAGAAACGGACCCGATCCTGGTTGCTGCCGTACGCAGCGAGTTGCTGCGTGAGATCACGATCCCGCGGACTCCGGCCTTCGGTATCGATCAGAATCAATCGCTTGTTGCGCAACTGCATGAGCAGGTCGGTCAGCTCTTCGGCATTGCTCGCCGAATACACTTTTGAACCTATGATGTTGGCAAAGGCCATGAGATGTTCTTTTGCGCCGATGCGATACGAGTCCGCCGAGATAAGAGCGATCTCATCGGCGCCGTGCTGGAGTGCAAAGCGAGTCGCCAGCTTCGCGATGGTGGTCGTCTTGCCTACGCCCGTGGGGCCGATCAGTGCGAACGTGCCACCGTGCTCCATTAGGCCGTCCGACTTGACCGGTACCATGTCCGCAACCTCTTTGAGCGGCGCATGCCACAGGCTCTTGCTATCGGTGACCGGAGCCAGCCGATCGAGAATCATGTGCGCGACATCGGGAGCAATACCGAGCTTCGCCAGATTGCGCAGAATCTGGGCCCGATGTGGTGACCGCCCGGACGTGTCTTTCCACACAAGACCGGAAAGCTGTGTCTCGATAAGGCCTCGCAGGGACGTGATTTCATCCTGCACATTCTTCAGCGCCGAGTCGTCCTGCTGATCGTCGGCGATCGGTCCGGAAAGCCTGCTGGCAAGCTCGGCCTGTCTTAGACCGTTCAGCTCGGCTGCCAGCACTTCGGGAGCGGCGGCCTCGCCCGGCACGAAATCGTCTTCGGCGATCTCCGCCAGCACATCGCTGTCGATCAGGACTTCGGATGCTGCGCCGTCCTCGACGTCGAGGCCGATTGCGTGGCGGACGAGTGCCTCGTCATAGTCGATAGCCGCAATCACCTCGATACCATCATCGACGCGGCGGTTCGAGAGGATTACGGCGTCCGGGCCCTGATCCTCGCGGACCCGGCGAAGTACGTGCCGCATGTCCTTGTCCAGATATCGTTTGATCTTCATAACCAATTCTCAATCAGTGGTTCGCTCGTTACCGACTTGCTGTCGTTTTCCAACCCTGCGTCTCGCTCCAGAATCATTTCACTCACCCGACTGCCGCGAGCATTTGTATGCGCTTGTCATCGGGGACCTCGTTGTAGGCCAGCACGTGCAGGTTGCGGACGTTCCTCATCATCCGGGACATCCACGGCCTAACCTGCGGGGCGACCAGCAATACCGCCGGCTCGCCGGCGATCTCCTGGCTCTGCGCTTTCTCGCTGAGCGACTTATGCAGTCGTTCCATCATTGCTGGCTCCAGTCCGAGGCTTCCGCCCTCCTGTGCACTATCATTCAAGATTCGTTCCAACTCTGGCTCCAGCGTCAAAACAGGTAGCTCAGGCCTTGTCCCTGCTACGTTCTGCACGATCGAGCGGCCCAGAGAAACGCGCACAGCGGCCGAAAGGGCGTCGGGATCCTGACTCCGGGCACCCTGCTCCGCCAATGTTTCGGCGATCTTGCGGATGTTCCGCACGGAGATCTTTTCCTCGAGCAGATTCTGTAAGACGCGGGTGATCGTGCTCATCGGCAGCAGCTTCGGCGTCAGATCCTCGACGAGTTTCGGAGACGACTCGGCGAGCCGGTCCATGAGTTGCTGACACTCCTCGTGCCCGAGCAATTCGTGTGCGTTGGACTTCAGGACCTCGGAAAGATGTGTGGCAACTACAGTGGCCGGGTCGACGACCGTGTAGCCGAGCATCTGGGCCTCCTCGCGCTGACTGGCGTCGATCCAGTACGCCTCCAGACCGAATGCCGGGTCGACTGTCTCGATGCCCTCGATCTTGCCGAACACCTGGCTGGGGTTGATCGCGAGATCCTTGTCGATCTGCACCTCTCCTTCGCCGATACAGACGCCAGCGAGCGTAATTCGATAGTTGTTCGGCCCAAGATCGAGGTTGTCGCGAATATGGACGGGTGACACGAGGAAGCCGAGTTCCTCGGTCAGCTTGCGCCGAACACCTTTGATGCGCGACACGAGCGCGCCATCTCTGTTTCGATCGACGAGTGGGATGAGACGGTAGCCGACGTCCAGGCCGATCAGATCCACGGGATCCACGTCCTGCCAGCTAAGGTCGGGCAGCGCTGCCTCCGGCGTCGTTTCCACGACCTCTGGCTCCGCCGGCGTCCGTTGGCTGCGCTCGATCCGGAAGGCAGCAAAGCCGCACAGTCCGGCCAGACTCAGAAACGCGAAGTTCGGCATCCCGGGGATGATGCCGAGTACGCCCAGCACAGCAGCGGTGACGAGCAGAGTACGATGGTCGCTGAACAGCTGCAGGAATACCTGCTTGCGCATGTCCTGAGAACGCGAGACGCGGGTCACGATGATCGCGACCGCGGTCGAAAGCAGCAAAGACGGGACCTGAGCGACGAGGCCGTCGCCGATCGTTAGTAGCGTGTAGTTGTGAACTGCCGCCGAGAACGTCAGGCCGTGCTGCGACGTGCCGATGATCAGGCCGCCGATGATATTGATGAACAGAATGAGAATGGCGGCGATTGCGTCACCGCGGATGAACTTGCTCGAGCCGTCCATCGAGCCGTAGAAGTCGGCCTCCTCGCTGATCTCGGCCCGGCGGGTGCGAGCCGTTTCCTGATCGATGATCCCGGCATTCAGGTCGGCGTCGATCGCCATCTGCTTGCCCGGCATCGCGTCGAGGGTGAAACGCGCCGTTACTTCGGATACGCGTGTGGCGCCCTTTGTGACGACGACGAAATTTATGATCACGAGGATGCCGAAGATCACCAAACCGACGGCATAGTTACCCCCAATCACGAACTCGCCGAAGGCCTCGATGACCTTACCGGCGGCCGACGTTCCCGTGTGCCCATTGAGCAGCACGACGCGAGTCGACGCGATGTTCAGCGCCAGGCGCATCAACGTCACGACCAGCAGAATAGTAGGGAAGACGGCGAAATCGAGTGGCCTGCCCACATAGACTGTCGTCAGCAGGATCGCGACTGACAGCGCAATATTGAACGTAAACAGCACGTCCAGCCCCAGCGGCGGCAGCGGCACCATCATCATTGCCAGCATCGCCAGCAACAGCAGCGGCATGCCCGCGCCGCGGATGAGATCCGTCAAGAGATTCCCGCTACCCATGCTCAGAACTCATCTTCATCAATTTCGGGATCAGGGCGCTCGGGCGGGCGTTGACCGGGACGCAAGGTCTCGCCGATCTGATAGATGTAGGCCAGGATCTGGGCGACGGCTGTATAGAGCTTCGCCGGAATCTCGTCGCCGATCTCCGTTGTCCTGAACAGCACACGAGCCAGCGGCGGTGCCGCAAACAGCGGTACGTCGTTTTCGGTCGCGACTTCGCGAATGCGCTGAGCGAGCAGGTCCTTGCCCTTGGCGATGACGCGGGGCGCACCCATCGTGTGTTCGTCGTATTTCAAAGCGACCGCGAAGTGCGTCGGGTTGGTGACGACAACGTCTGCAGTCGGCAGATCTTCCATCATCCGTCGTGTCGCGATTTGCTGCTGCAATGTACGGATACGACCCTTGACCTCGGGCCGGCCTTCGGTGTCCTTGAATTCCTCTTTGACCTCCTGCCGGGTCATCTTCAGCTTCTTCTGGTACTGCCAGAGCTGAAACGGCACGTCGAACGCGGCAATCAGCACCAAACCGGAACTGACGACGAGCAGCGACTTGCCGCATATCTTCAACGCATGCGCAATGCCTGTTTCGATCGGTTCGCGCCCTAGTCCAGCCAGTTCATCGACCAGGTACCAAAGCCAGGCGATCGCGACGACTGCGACAATCGAAAACTTGGCCAGAGCCTTGACGAGTTCGTTCAGGCTATTGGCGCTGAAGATGCGCTTGATGCCTTTGGCCGGGCTGATGCGTTCGAACTTGGGGGCCACGGCCTTGAGGCTGAAGGACCAGCCGCCGATGAGCATTGCGCTGAGAAACACGGCGGCTATCAGAACCACGGCGAGCGGCAGCAGACCGAGAAAAACCTTTCCGGCGAGTTGCGCAAATGCTACGGGGAGCTGACTGGGGTCGAAGATCACGGATCGCTCGATCGAAAGCGCATCAGACATCGACGAGACGAGATTGCCGCCCATCGGTCCGGCCATTAGCAACACTGCCGCGCCGCCGGCGAGCATGACACCAGTCATTGTCAGTTCTTTGGAACGCGGAACGTCGCCCTTCTTGCGGGCGTCCTCGCGACGTTTTGGTGTCGCTTGTTCTGTGCGTTCTTGTTGTGATTTGTCGTCGGCCATTGTGGTGATTCGTTGAGATCAAAACTCAAGCAAGGCAGAAACTGCCGTCAGCGAGATCGACAGGAAGGACCTGACGTTTTCGGTCAGGGCGTCCATGTTGAGAAAAATGACCCCGAAGCCCAACAACATGGCAACCGGAAAACCAACGGCGAACAGGTTCAAGGTCGGCGCAGCTCGACTCATCGCGCCGAATGCCAGATTCACGACCAGAATCGAGGTAATCGCCGGTAAGGCGACCTTCGTCGCGAAAATGAATAGCTGGGCCGTCCAATCCAGCATCTCGGAGATCAGCTCCGTCGTCAGCGGCATTGTGCCGAGCGGCCACGCGTCGAAACTCCGCGCCAGTAGCTGAATCATCGCCAGATGACCGTCCATTGCCAGAAACACCAGCATGCCCAGCATCAGGAACAATTGACCGAGCACTGGAATGTTCACGCCGCGCGCCCTGTCCACAAACACCGCGAAGCCCAAGCCCATGCTCATGCCGATCACCTGACCGCCGAGCGCGATCGCGTCGAAGACAAGCTGCACTAAGAATCCCAGCGCGACGCCGATTCCGATCTCCTGAATCATCGTGACCAGACCCGTTGCACTCAAGACTTCCGGTGTCGATGCAGTCGGAATGACCGGCGCGATCACGACGGTCAGCGCAATCGCCACCAGTAGGCGAACCCGTGCCGGCACGAAGCTGCCACCAACCACCGGCATCACCATCGCGAACGCCCCGATCCGCACGAAGGGCCATATGTATTGCCCCAGCTGCTCGATGATTGGCGTTATCGGAATGTCGATCATGTCCCATATCTCTCGTTTGCATGTCCTGCCCCTTCAGCCCTCGCGTCTAGGAAATCAGCGTGGGGATTTGTTCGATGAGTTGTCTCGTGTAGTTGACGATGACGCTGAGCATCCACGGCCCGGCAACCACGAGTGCCCCAACCAGCACCAGCAGCTTTGGAATGAACGAAAGCGTCATCTCGTTGATTTGTGTCGCAGCCTGGAACATGCCGATGAGCAGGCCTACGGCCAGCGCGGAGAGCAGCAATGGAGCCGCAATCAGCATCGTTACCCAAAGCGCCTGCTGTCCGATCGTTGTTACCATCTCGGGAGTCATAGCGGACCTCAGCTGTAGAAACTCGATGCCAGCGTGCCGAGCAACAGTGCCCAGCCGTCGACCAGCACGAAGAGCATGATCTTGAACGGCAGGGAAATGAGCATCGGCGAGAGCATCATCATGCCCATCGACATCAGCACGCTCGAAACCACGAGGTCGATGACGAGGAACGGAATGAACACCAGGAAACCGATCTGAAACGCAGTTTTCAGTTCGCTGACCATGAAACTCGGTATGACGATCGACAGTGGCACGTCGTCGATGGATGTGAGGTCGTCCCGCCCCGCGATGCCTGCAAACAACTCAAGATCGGAGTCGCGTGTTTGATTGAGCATGAACGTCCGCAAAGGCTGCAGGCCGCGATCAACTGCCTGCATCGCGTCGATTTCTCCATCGAGATACGGCTGTGCCGCTGACTGGTGGACGTCGCTGATGACCGGCGACATCACGAAGAACGTAAGGAACAGAGCAACGCCGAGCAGCACCTGATTCGGTGGTGTCTGCGCTGTACCGAGAGCCTGACGAAGAATCGACAGAACGATGATGATCCGAACGAAGGCGCTCATCGACAGCACCGCCGCGGGCAACAGCGTCAGCAGAGTCATGAGCACCAGAAGCTGAATACTCAACGAATACGATTGGCCCTCGACGGCCTCCGTCGCGACCGCCAGCGACTCCTGAGCGAATGCGTCCGTGATGCCGGCAAGCAGAAGCACGATGACGACGGCGAGTCTCACTTACGCATCTCCTTGAGCGCCGATTTCAGACGGGACGCGAAACCCGGGGGTGCCGTCGCAGCAACTGCAACCGGCGAATCGAATACGTGCAGCGTCTGGACCTGTGAGGCGGTCATGCCGACGAGCAACTGCTGGCCGGCAATCTCGACCAGCAGCAGCCGCTCCTTTGCGCCGAGCGGCCGGCTCGCGACGACATTGATGACTTCGTTGTTGCCGCCGCCGAAGGAACGCGCTCTGGAGTAGAGCCAGCCGAACGCGACGATCGCGCCCACGACGACAATCAGGCTCGCCGCGAGGCTCAGCAACTCACTTCCGCCGGAGCCTTCCATCAGTTCAGCGTCTCGATACGCTCGAGAGGACTGATGACGTCGGTCAAGCGAACACCGAAGCGGTCGTCGACGACAACGATCTCGCCGCGCGCGATCAGCGTGCCATTGACGAGTACGTCCATGGGTTCGGTCGCGTCGCGGTCGAGGGCGATGACCGAGCCCTCGACGAGCTTGACCAGGTCTCGAATCGAGATCTCGGTCGAACCCACTCGCAGACTGACATCAACCGGTATGTCCAGAACGAGGTCTAGATTCACCTCACTCGACTCGGTCGCTGCATTGCCGCCGGCGAGTTCGTCGGGGGAGTACTGCGCCGCTTCACCTGTCGTTGGCTGCTCGGATTCTGTCTCTTCACTCATTACGGTTTCCTTTGTTGCGTGTTTGTCAGCTGTTTGCGCCGGCAGACAGCCAACGAGTGGCCTCGATGGCGTAGCAGCCGTCGTGGACGCCGAAGCGACCTTCGAGAACAGCTACGTCATTCGTGAGCACGGTTCCCTTACGCGGATTGTCGAGATCGATGATGTCGCCGACCTGGAGCTTCGCGATTCGGCGCAGGCTGAGTCGGGCACTGCCGACGCAGGAATCGACGTTGATGATCGCTTCCGGGATTCGCGTTCGAATGGAACTCTCCCAACGCGCATCCTCGGCGGCGTCGCGATCGCGTTTCTGACCCTCGAGAACCGGAACAAGGGTGGCAATCATCGTCATCGGCCATACGACGTGCAGCGACTGCCTTTCCTCGCCTGCGATCAATTCGAATTCGCCGACGATGACGTGTTCGCCATCCTCAATGAGATCGACGACATCGGTACTTTGATGGAGTTCGACCTGTGCCGTCTCCAGATTGATGATCGGCGCCCAGGTTTCCGTGATCCCCTTGAGCAACTCCTGGCAGAATAATGAGACGACGCTCATCTCGCCGCGTGTAAAGCCCTCGGACTCGTGTCGTGGCGGGTTGATGTCGGAGCCGCCGTAGAATCTTTCGACGATCGGCAGCGCCGCGGACTTGCCGACGACCACGACCGCCGAGCCTTCCAGCGGTTGTGCTTCGAACTCGAACAAGACAGCGGGCTCCAGCCACTGTTCCCGAAATTCGCCCCAGGTCGGCGTGGTCAGGCTCACGGGAGCCGCCTCCAGCCGATCGTTGAGTAACTGTGACGCAGCCTTTCCAATGAAGGCACCGAGCTTGCGATTTACGCTTTGAAGGCGTGGAAAGCTGTTCGTTACGATGTGATTGCGGGGGCTTACGACAAAAGCCTCTACGGTCGCGTATGTGGGCCCGTCGGCTGACTGAACCTCGACCTCGCCCTTCTCGACGCCCTCGAGCAGGGCGCCTTTCTCTTCATCGCTTAGGACCTGATCGCTCATCGGTCTACTGCACCACGAGTGCCGTAAAATAGAGCGCCTCGACACCGGTCTCACCGGTGCTCTCGAGGACGACGCGCTGGATCTCGGCGAGTCCGTCCGCGAGCATCTGCTCCTTGCCTTCGCGAGTCACGACCTCTTCATAGATCGCCTGGCCGTACAGCAGGATCAACGCATTGCGGATGGCGGGAGTGTGATCGCGGATGACGTTGATCACATCCTGATCACGCGACATCACCTCCATCGTGATCTGCATAAAGTGCGCATCGCCGACCTCGTCGCTGAAGTTCACGACCAGGGGCGGGTGCAGGCTTTGGTAAATCGGCGGTCCGCTGGGAACTTCGGCGACAGCTTCCTCGCCGTCCTCGCCGACCGGCGCCTCGTCCGACTTCATGACCATAGGGCCGACGAAAACGCCGACGACGACCAGCAGCAGGCCGATGCCGCCGAACATGAGCATCTTGCCCATGCCGCCTTTCTGGGCAACTTCTTCCTGAATATCTTCTTCAGCCATGGTTTGCTCCAATGAGTACTACTCGATGTAATGCAAACCGCGTGCCAGAACCATAATGGCGCTGGTTTCTCTCAGTTATTCAAATAGTTATCCGATTTTCGGAGACTCCGTCGATGCCGCTGAGGGCGTCGGAAAACCGACGGTATGCCGGCGGCTCAGCACCGCGTCGGAAAATTGACGCGGTTGTCCTCGAGCAAGCCGGCTGACCACACGTCGACGGTCGTCGGGCGCAGTATCAGGGTCTGGTCGGGAGTTGTCGGCAACGCTCGATCCCAGCGGCAAGGGCCGGGCGGCGGGTTCGTGACGACCCGGGCCCGCCATCAAGTCAGCATCGGACCCGCAGTGGCTTTTGTTACTGCATCGCTCCGGGAGGCGGCCGCGGAGCCGGTGGCGGCTACCGCGGCATCAGACGAAGGTGTCTATGAGACCGGACTCGACCCGCGACTGCAGGGCAGGCGCTTCCAACTCGTCGGTCAGAATATCGGCCGCTTCGCCTGCCATGAGGTCGATGGGCGCCGAACCTGACTCCTCTCGACCTGTGGCACCTTCATGCCCGACATCGGCCTGCCCGAGGGAAAGCCCGTTCTCGGCAAATAGCTCACGCAAACGCGGAAGCGCTTGTTCGATCGCCTCGCGAGTCATGGCGTGCTGCGCCTGGAAACTGACGTTCGCCGCTCCATCCTCGACTGATACCTTAATGCGCAGCGGTCCGAGCTCCGCCGGGGTCAGGCGAATCTCGGCTTGTTGCAGCTTGTTGTTGGCCATCAACAAGACTCGTTCCGAAATCGCCCGGTCCCAGTCAGGCTGTTGAACCGGTGTCTCGATCGGCTGTGTGAGCGCCTGGGTAAGGCGGGGCGAAGCAGGCTCGGCGGCAGGCCGCGCTGCGGCCGTCATTTCGCTGCCGTGGACGTCAGCTACTCCGATAATGTGCTGGGCATTGGCCTGGGTCGGCTGCGCGCCCGGCTCGATTACCGGCCGCGATACTTCCGTCAAAGCCGCCGGCGGAGCAAGCTCGCTCAATACCGGTCCGCGAGACTCGGCCCCCCGTGCAGCCGCTACCTCAGCCTGACGGGAGAGGTTCGCTTCCGGCCGCTCGGCGACTTCCACCCGAGGCAGACCCGGTTCCGCAAGGCCCGGCTCCTGCCGAGCCGCCGCCGCAACAGCCTGGCGCAGACCGGGGTCGACGCCGACCTGCGGCGCTGCGTCACGCGCGGCCGCGGCGGAAAGCGTTCCGGACAGCGCTCGAATATCGTGAACCTCACCCTCGGCCGGCTCGACCGGACCGGGCGGCGCTGGCAGAACGTCCTTGCCGGCAGGTATCTGGACCGGCAGGCGGATCTCACGAAGGATCGGCAATTCCTCAGCGGGTCTCACGACCGCGGTTTCGCCGTCAGGCACCGGCAGCAACTCGAGCGATACGTTGACTACTGTGGCAGCCGCGAGTTCGGAACGCCCGGCCAGAGACACATCAGTCGTCTCGGGGTCGGTTCCCGTGCCTGATTCCGGATTGGGTATGTCCAGCAGCTCGATTTGTGCAAGAGACTCGCTGTCCGCCTGTAGTCCCTCCGCCGGTAGCGGCAAGGCATTGCCGGCCAGCGGCAGCGTCTCACCACCCGAGGGATTGTCCCCCGTCCCGAGCGCCAAAAGATCAGCAAACAGCGCGGTCGGTTCGGTCGGTGCGTCAGGCGTGAATCCGCCTGAGCCAGTATCGAATTGCGTCAGTTCGGTAAGTTGCAGGTTTATGGTTGGCAGCATTGCTTGTCCCTGGTAGTGAAAGCTCCTGTAGTGGATAGAGCAAGTTGCGTGCCAGGAATCAATCGCGGCCGAAGATATCGCCTTTCGCGGGCAGATCGTCGAGTGTGCGCTGCTCGCTACGATATGCATCGGCCGTAGCTTCCTTCAGGTAGCGGCTCTGAACGCGCTGCAGAGACTCCAGGCGCTGACGCTTGGCCATCCAGCGCTGCCTGTGCGATTCCAGCGTTCGCTCGCAGTCCTGAACGATTTCCCGCTGTGAACGTGCCGCCTCATCGAGCCGAAAGAGGAAGTTCTGATAGTCCTTCCAATGCGCCGAGTGAATGCGGGCATTGTTTTCGGCCTTGTCGGCATAGGCTTGCCGATACGCGTTCAGCTCGGACAGCCGCTTCAAGTGGTCGTTGAGCTGCGACTGCACGCGCCCTGCTCTCTGCCCTGTTTGCCGCTCCTCGGCGCTGGCAAGGGATACCAGCTTGTCGATCTTGTCCGGACGCCTCGCCACCTCAGGCTACTCCGGCGTCCTTGTCCGCTGCGACAGCATCGAACAGGAGCTTGAGCTCCGTCAGGCTCGTCGACGAGTCGACGCAATGCGAATGGTGCTGGCGAAGAAAGTCGATCATGGCCGGCCACATAGCGATCGCCTCGTCGAGCTGTGGATTCGAGCCCGGCTGATATGCACCGACGGCAATCAGGTCGCGATTCTCCTGATACAGCGAATACACCTGCCGGAACCGAGTGATCAGCTGCTGCTGGCCGTCATCGACGAACTGCGTCATCGCGCGGCTGACGGATGCTTCGACGTCGATCGCGGGGTAAATGCCCGCATCCGCCATGCCTCGCGACAGGATGATGTGACCATCGAGAATCGCGCGGGACGCGTCGACAATAGGGTCATTGGGATCGTCGCCTTCAGCCAGGACCGTATAGATTGCGGATATGGAACCTGTCCCCGCTTCGCCATTGCCGGCGCGCTCCACCAACTGTGGCAGCTTCGCGAAAACTGACGGCGGATAACCCTTGGTTGCGGGCGGCTCGCCGATCGCGAGCGCAATCTCGCGCTGCGCCTGTGCGAAGCGGGTCAGCGAATCCATGAGCAACAGAACGTTTCGTCCCTGATCGCGAAAGTGCTCCGCGATCGCGGCAGTGAGCCACGCGCCGTGCAGCCGCATGAGGGGCGTGTCATCGGCCGGGGTTGCGACGACGACGGCCTTGGCCATCCCTTCGCTGCCCAGTGACTGGTCGATGAATTCCTTTACTTCTCGTCCACGCTCGCCGACCAGCCCGACCACGACGACATCAGCTTCCGTATTGCGAGTCATCATGCCGAGCAGCATGCTCTTACCGACACCACTGCCGGCGAACAGGCCCATGCGCTGACCTCGGCCGATCGACAACAGCGAATTGATCGAGCGTACACCAACGTCGAGCTGGGTCCTGATCGGCTGGCGCTTCAGAGGATTGATCGGTTTGCCGAACAGAGACACACGATGACCATGCTGAATCGGCTTGCCGCCGTCCAGCGGCTTGCCGCGCCCGTCCAGCACCCGCCCGAGCAGCTCGTCGCCGACGACCACTTCCGGAGTGCCGGAAACCGGGATCACACGCGAGTTCGGAATCACTCCGCGCATGTCGTCCACCGGCATCAAATAGAGCCGTTCGCCGGCGAATCCGACGACTTCGGTCTCGACGCGACGGCCATCCGCGGCTATGACATCGCAACGGCCGCCGAGCTCTGCGTGACAGCCCTCGGCCTCCATCGCGAGTCCCACGGTACGCCGCAGCACGCCTTCCACGATGAGCTCGGGCCCTCCGTCCAGAGCCAGATCCGTGTACGACCCGAGGCGTAGCGCACGCTCGAGATTGCGGTCCGGGTCAGGGCCGGGAAGTATCGATCTCGTGTCGTCGCTCACTGGCGGTCATCTCCCACGATGCGGCGAATAGCCTCACTGAGGCGCGACTCCGCGGTCGCATCGATCTGTGAGTTGTCGGTCGTCACATGGCAGCCGCCACGCGAGGTGAGAGGGTCTTCTACGATGCCCCAGGCGAGTTCGCCTTCGGCCGGTGAAAGGCATTCCCGGACGAGTGCCGCATCGTCCGGATGCAGATGTACCCGTACGTTTCGGCTCGCTATCGGCAGTAGTTGAATCGCCTCTCGCACCACACCGATGACGTGGCTCGGGTTCATTTTGATCTCACGCCGGAAGAGCTGCCGAACAACTGTCATCGCCAGCTCCACAAG
>CALZMR010000027.1 GCA_945788575.1 uncultured Woeseiaceae bacterium | reverse complement strand
CATTTCGGCGCGCCTCGAGCATCGCGCGAAGACGGTCGTTCTCCGCTTCGAGCGCCGACATGCGCATGAGTCGTACCCGCGTCTGCCGGTTTTCTTCGCGGAGATCGTCGTTCTCGCGCTGCAAGTCGTCGCGCGAGCGGGCCCGATCGCGCATCCAGGACCACAGCCGCGACGGCGCATCGACGACGACGCGCAACGGATACATCGCCGTTCCGATCGCGTTGTGGACGGTATCGAGGTGATTATCGCGATGGTCGAAGTACATGAGCGCAATGCTCAGTACGACCAGAACCAGCGTGCGCACGCCCAGCGCTGGCGTCCGTGCAACTGTGTTCCCTTTCGAAGCGACCATTTTGCCCTTGGCTTAGGCCCTATCGACCCACGGGCGCCGCGTATGCCTCACTCGAGGCCGAAGACCGCCGGGCCGTGTTCGTCGATCAGTTCGATAACGCGACCACCGCCCCGCGCTACGCAGGTAAGCGGGTCATCGGCGATGACGACCGGCAAGCCGGTCTCCTCCATGAGCAGCTTATCGATGTCACGTAGCATCGCGCCGCCACCGGTCAGCACGATGCCGCGTTCCGCGACGTCCGCGCCCAACTCTGGCGGGGTCTGCTCCAGTGCTTCCTTGACGGCGCCAACGATGCCCTGCAGCGGTTCCTGCAGGGCCTCGAGAATTTCGTTCGAGTTGAGCGTAAAGCTCCGCGGGACGCCTTCCGAAAGATTGCGGCCCTTGACCGAGATCTCGAGCACTTCCTGACCCGGGAACGCCGAACCGATCTCGTGCTTGATACGTTCTGCGGTGGCCTCGCCGATCAGGATTCCGTAGTTGCGGCGTACGTAGTTCGTGATGGCCTCGTCGAAACGGTCGCCGCCGATGCGCACAGATGCCGCATACACGATGCCATTGAGTGAGATCACCGCGACCTCCGAGGTGCCGCCGCCGATGTCGAGCACCATCGAGCCGCGCGCCTCGTGGACCGGCATGCCGGCGCCAATCGCGGCGGCCATGGGCTCGTCGATCAGATGGACTTTGCGGGCGCCCGCGCCTTCGGCGGATTCGCGAATCGCGCGACGCTCGACCTGAGTGGATCCATACGGCACGCAGATCAGAACCCGCGGGCTCGGCCGGAAATAGCGAGTGCCGTGCGCCTTGCGAATGAAGTGTTGCAGCATCTTCTCGGTGACCGTGAAGTCCGCGATGACGCCGTCCTTCAGCGGCCGGATGGCCGTGATGTTGCCGGGCGTGCGGCCGAGCATATTCTTCGCCTCGGCGCCCACGGCCTCGACAACTCGTCCCCCGCGGCCGCTGTCCTCCCGAATCGCCACGACCGACGGCTCATCGAGGACGATGCCGTGACCGCGGGAATAGATCAGGGTATTGGCGGTGCCAAGATCGATCGACAGGTCATTGGAAAAATAACCCAGCAGGTTTTTGAACATGCGGAGGAGGGCCCGGAACGAGGTAAACGGTGTAATCTAACAATGCCCACGACATTGCACAAGGCGGCGTGTATCATGGCGTCCGCGCTCGCCAGCGGGTGCGAATTCGCCAGAAAAAACCGGACTTCCTCTCGTGTCACTCGACAAAGAACAGGTACAGCACATTGCGATGCTGGCAAGGCTCCGACTTGCCGACGATGAGTTCGCCGAGACCGTCGATAAGCTCTCCCGCATCGTCGATTTCGTCGACCAGCTTTCAGCGGCTCCGACCGCCGATGTCGTTCCGATGGCGCACCCGCTCAATCAGACCCAGAGGCTCCGGCCCGACGCCGTCACCGAGGCCGATGATCGCGACCATATTCAGGAGAATGCGCCGGAGACCGCCGACGGCCTGTACCTCGTGCCCAGGGTGATCGAGTGACGGAAATGCACTCCATGACGCTGGTCGAACTGCGTGACGGCCTCCAGCGCGGAGATTTTTCGTCGCGTGACGTCGTCGCCGGGCTGCTCGAGCGCATCGAGGCGCGCGATGGCGAGCTGAATGCTTTTATCACGGTGACCGCGGAACAAGCGATGGATGTGGCCGGCCGTGCCGACGACGCCCGCGCGAACGGCGGGGCCGGCGCGCTCAACGGATTGCCGCTGGTTCACAAGGACATTTTTTGCACGCGCGACGTTCTGACGACCTGCGGCTCCCGCATGCTGGAAGACTTCGTGTCGCCTTACGATGCGGCCGTCGTCGAACGGCTGGCGTCCGCCGGCGCGATCATGCTTGGCAAGACCAACATGGACGAGTTCGCGATGGGCTCGTCGAACGAAACCAGCTACTACGGTCCCGTCAGGAATCCGTGGGACCTGAGCCGCTCGCCGGGCGGCTCCTCCGGCGGCTCGGCGGCCGCCGTGGCGGCACGGCTCACTCCTGCGGCGACCGGTACTGACACCGGCGGTTCGATTCGCCAGCCGGCGGCGCTGACGAATACGGTGGGCATCAAGCCGACCTACGGACGGGTCTCGCGCTACGGCATGATCGCGTTTGCGTCGAGCCTCGACCAGGCGGGCGTCATCACGCGGACGGCAGACGACGCCGCGCTGCTGCTCAAGGTCATGTCCGGCTTCGATGAGCGCGATTCGACCTCGATCGATCATCCGGTGCCCGACTACGAGGCGCTGATCGGCAAGCCGATCAAGGGATTGCGGATCGGCATGGTGCGGCAGCACTTCGATGCCGGACTCGACGAAGGCTGCGCGACCGCGGTCCGCGAGGCGCTGTCCGAGCTGGAGCGGCAGGGCGCAGTCCTCAGCGAAGTCGATCTGCCGAACCTCGATTACTGCGTGCCAACCTACTACGTGGTGGCGCCCGCGGAGTGTTCGTCGAACCTGTCCCGATTCGACGGCGTGCGATTCGGGCATAGGGCCGACAACGTCGAGGACCTGCTCGATCTCTACTGCTCGAGCCGCGGCGAAGGTTTTGGCGCCGAGGTGAAGCGCCGCATCATGACCGGCACCTACGTGCTGTCGGCAGGCTACTACGACGCCTATTACCTTCAGGCGCAGAAAGTGCGTCACCTGATCAGCGACGATTTCCGGCGGGCCTTCGAGTCCGTCGACCTGATCGCGGGGCCGACCGCGCCGGAACCGGCGTTCGGGCTCGGTGACAAGACCGACGACCCGATCACGATGTATCTGAACGACATCTACACGATCGGCGCAAATCTCGCGGGTCTGCCGGCACTGTCCGCGCCCTGCGGAATGGTCGATGGATTGCCGGTCGGACTGCATCTCGTCGGTCCGCACTGGTCCGAGGAGACCCTGCTTCAGGCTGCGCATCAGTATCAGCTCGTGACCGACTGGCACAAAGCCTGCCCGGAGGCCTACAAGTGAGTGCTGCGGCATCGGGCTGGGAAGTCGTCATCGGCCTCGAAATCCACGCGCAGCTCGCGACGAAGAGCAAGATATTCTCCGGTGCATCCACAGCGTACGGCGCCGAACCCAACACTCAGGCCTGTCTGGTCGACCTCGGCTATCCTGGCGTGCTGCCGGTGCTGAACGAGCAGGTCGTGCGCATGGCGGCCAAGTTCGGGCTCGCCGTCAATGCAAAGGTTGCACCTCGATCGATCTTCGCGCGAAAGAATTATTTCTATCCCGATCTGCCGAAGGGTTATCAGATCAGCCAGTACGAGCTGCCGATCGTCGAGCACGGCGAACTCTTCATCCGCGACGCCGATGGCAATGAGAAGCGGATCGGCATCACCCGTGCGCATCTCGAAGAGGATGCCGGCAAGTCGCTGCACGGTGCGGTCGAGGGCTCGTCCGGCATCGACCTGAATCGGGCCGGCACGCCACTGCTGGAGATCGTGTCCGAGCCGGACCTTCGCTCAGCCGCGGATGCTGTGGCCTACATGCGCAAGATCCATACGATCGTGCGCTACCTCGGCATATCCGACGGCAACATGCAGGAAGGCTCGTTCCGTTGCGACGCGAACGTATCGGTCCGGCCACGCGGCGAAGAAGCGCTGGGTACGCGAGCCGAGATCAAGAACCTGAATTCGTTCCGCTTCGTCGAGCGCGCGATCAACTACGAAGTCGAACGGCAGATCGATCTGCTCGAGGACGGTGGCGAGGTCGTGCAGGAGACGCGACTCTACGATTCCGACAAGGACGAGACGCGTTCGATGCGCAGCAAGGAAGAGGCGAACGACTACCGGTATTTTCCGGATCCGGACCTCTTGCCTATCGAAATCGACGACGACTACATCGAGGCCGTGCGCGAGACGCTGCCGGAGCTTCCCGACGCGAAAGAGCGGCGGTTCATCGACGACTACGGCCTCAAGCCCGATGACGCCTCGATCCTGACCGTGAACCTCTCTTTGGCCGATTATTTCGAAGCGGTCGCAGAGGCCACGTCTGCGAAGCCGCAGGCTGTCGCCAACTGGGTCATCGGTGACCTGGTGGGCGCCCTGAAGCGCGACTCGATGAGCATCGCGGACAGCCGTGTCGCCGCGGCCGACCTCGCCGTGCTGCTGGATCGGATTGCCGACCGGACGATCTCGGGGAAGATCGCCAAAGAGGTCTTCGAGGCGATGTGGAACGGAGAGGGTAGCGCCGACGACATCATCGAGGCGCGTGGCCTCAAGCAGATCACGGACACCGGCGCGATCGAGGCGGTTGTGGACCAGGTGATCGCCGACAATCCCTCCCAGGCCGCCGACTACAGGGCCGGCAAGGACAAGCTGATCGGCTTCTTCGTCGGTCAGGTCATGAAGGCGACGCAGGGCAAGGCCAACCCGGCTCAAGTCAACGAGCTTTTGAAAAAGAAACTCGCCGACTAGAAATCGAACCTCGGGCGGCGCATGCTGTCCGTCATTATCTATGTTTGCCGATCACGTCATTCCATTCGTCTTCGAATCACTGCCGGTCCGCGGCGAGATTATTCATCTCTCGCGATCCTGGCGCCGAATGCTGCGCGACCACGACTACGCTCCCATCACCCGCGAGACGCTCGGTCACGCGGCCGCGGCGATCGGGCTCATCGCGCAAAGTCTCAAGTTCGACGGCTCAGTGACCCTGCAGCTGCAGGGCAGCGGCGATCTGCGCATGCTCGTCATGCAATGTACGAGCGAGCTCGAGTTACGAGGCATGGCAAGCACGGTGCCGACGGTCAATGCAAAGGACTTCGAGCAGCTCATGCGGTCAGCGCACTGCGCGATCACCGTCGACAGCGGCGAGCGTCCCTACCAGGGTATCGTCGAAGTGAGCAGCGCGTCGCTCGCCGCGAGCCTCGAGAATTACTTCGATCGGTCCGTTCAGGTACCTAGCCACGTCGCGCTCGTTGCCGACGATTCGCTTGCGGGCGGCATCCTGCTGCAGCAGATGCCGGGACAGAGTATCGACGAGGATGACTGGACGCGGCTGGGCCTGCTCGCGAAGACCCTCAGCCATCAGGACTTCTCGGACAATTCGGGGATCGAGCTCATCGGCAAGATCTTCAACGAAGACGACGTCCGGGTGTTTGAAGGCCAGCCAGTCGTCTTCCGTTGCCGCTGTTCCGCACGGCGCGCGGAGGAGGTGCTGCGCATGCTCGGCGAGGCCGAGATCCGCGAGGCCATCGAAGAGCAGGGCAGCCTCGAGGTCATCTGCGAGTACTGCGGCTGTCTGCGCCAGTTCGACTCGGTCGACGTGTCGCGGTTGTTCGCCGACAACGTCGTCAAAGGGCCGGACTCGGTTCAGTAAGCGCCCGGCAGGTCCCTACACGTGAACATGGCGAGCGCGGTTCCGCGCAGCCTGCGCTCCAGTTCGACGCGCGGCCCGTCCTTTCGGTTGCCGAGAACCACGACCGCAATTCCCGCCGCCGGATAGACCGCGTGCAGGCTTTCGAATCCGGCGTCGCCGCCCGCTTGCCGCCACTGAGGTCCGGCACCGGCCTCGGCCATCTGCCAGCCATAGCCCTGACCGATACCGGTCCGTTTCGACGTGCCCGGCAGGTCCACGGTCTGGCGCCACGCGAGCAGGGCTGATAGACTCATCGGTCGTTTAATATAAAGAAATCTGCATATTTTTATGCAAGCGACGACCGAGCAGCTCATTACCCAGTTCAAGGCACTCGCGGACCCGGTCCGCCTGCGCTTGCTGGCGCTGTGCGCGCATGGCGAGTGCAGTGTCTCCGAGCTCACGGAAATCACGGGCCAGAGCCAGCCGCGGATTTCACAGCATCTGAAGCAGCTTTGCGACTGCGGGCTCGTCGAGCGCTTTCGCGACGGTCACTTCGTCTACTACCGCGTGCCGACGCGAGGTAAGGGCAGCGGGCAGTTGCGCCGGCTGATCGGCATGCTGCCGGAAGACGAGCAGGTATTCGACCGCGACATCGAGGCGCTTCGCGATCTGCGCGGAGCAACAGACGTCGTCGAAAGCAATGACGACAGCCGGCCGCTGCACCACGCTCTGGTCGAACTTACGGTTTCGACGCCGCTCGGCGATCTGCTGGATATCGGCTGCGGTCAGGGCAGGCTCATGAAGCTGCTTGCGTCACGTGCGAATCGAGCCGTCGGCGTAGACATCGATGCGGACGCGCGCCGTTTTGCCCGCGCACATCTGCTGCTGGCGGGCCTGCCCAACTGCACGTTCCGCCATGGCGACATGTATTCCCTGCCGCTCGAGGACCAGCAGTTCGACACGATCATCGTCGACGACGTGCTCGGTGATGCAAACGAACCGGTCAAGGTGCTTATCGAAGCGCAGCGACCGTTACGCGATGGCGGGCGCATCCTGATCCTGTGCTCGACGTCTCCGGACGCTGCCAGTGCGCTGTCCGGCAGCGTTGCCGGCTGGTGCCGCGACGCGAATCTGAGGCTCGCGTCGCCGCGTGCCATTCCGGCAAAGAATCCACGCTGGTTGCTCGCGGTCGCGACGCCGGCCGAAACCGGCAAGGTAGCCGCCTGATGAATTCCGATCACCCGAAAGTAGAAGTCTCCTTCGAGTTCTTCCCGCCGAACTCGGAAACGATGACCGAGACGCTGTGGAAGTCGATCGAACGGCTCGCCGCGCTTGCGCCGCGATTCGTCTCCGTAACCTATGGCGCAGACGGTTCGACGCGGGAACGCACGCACGATGCCGTTGCTCGAATTGCCGATGAGACGTCGCTGACGGCCGCGCCGCATCTGACCTGCGTCGGCGCCGAGCGCGGCGAGATCGACGACATCGCCAGACAATATTGGGACATGGGAGTCCGCCACCTGGTCGCACTGCGCGGCGATCCGCCGAAGGACGCTACCGGCTACGCGCCACATCCGGGCGGATATGCGTACGCGTCCGACCTCGTTGAGGGTCTGAAGAAGATCGCCGACTTCGATATTTCGGTGGCGGCCTATCCCGAAGTGCATCCGGAAGCGCAGAACGCGATTTCGGATCTCGACAATCTTAGACGCAAGCTGGATGCAGGCGCCTCGCGCGCGATCACCCAGTTCTTCTTCGGCACCGACGTCTTCCTGCGGTTCCGCGACCTGTGCACCGCCGCCGGGATCGAGGCGTCGATCGTGCCCGGCATATTGCCGATCACGCGTTTCCCGCAACTCGAACGATTCGCGGCACTCTGCGGCGCGTCCGTTCCGGACTGGCTGCGCAAGCGCTTCGCGGGCCTCGACGACGACCCCGAGACGCTCCGGATGATCGCTGCCAGTGTCGCGATCGAGCAGGTTCAGCGGCTGCAGGCCGAAGGTGTCAGCGAATTCCATTTCTATACGCTGAATCGTTCGGAGCTTACTTACGCGATCTGCCACGCGCTCGGCGTCCGCCCGAACCAGGCAGCGGCCTGAGGATCGGAATCGTGGATCGCAACGAACGCATTCAAAGCCTGATGGCGGCGCTCGATGAGCGCCTTCTGATCATCGATGGTGCCATGGGCACGATGATCCAGTCCTACCGGCTCGGCGAAGAGGACTACAGAGGCGAGCGATTCGCCGACTGGGATCACGACCTGCGCGGCAACAACGATCTGCTGTCGATCACGAAACCGCAGATCATAAAGGACATCCACCGCGGCTTTCTCGAAGCCGGCGCCGACGTCATCGAGACCAACACCTTCAATTCGAACGCCCCATCGATGGCCGACTACGGCATGGAATCGCTGGTATCGGAATTGAATACGGCTGCCGCGCGGATCGCACGCGAATGCGCCGATGACTATTCCGCGAGCAGCGGCGTTCCGAAGTACGTCGCTGGCGTGCTGGGCCCGACCAATCGGACGGCATCCATCTCGCCCGACGTCAACGATCCGGGCTATCGGAACACCGACTTCGAGACGCTGGCGAAGACCTACCAGGAATCCGCGGTCGCGCTGATCGAAGGCGGCGTCGATTTCCTGATGATCGAAACGATCTTCGATACGCTCAACGCGAAAGCCGCGATCTTCGCCGTCAAGCGCGCGTTCGAGGAGGCCGGCGTCGACCTGCCGGTCATGATCTCGGGAACGATCACCGATGCGTCGGGCCGCACGCTCTCCGGGCAGACGGCCGAGGCGTTCTGGAACTCGGTGCGCCATGCGGCGCCCTTCATGATCGGCCTGAACTGTGCGTTGGGGGCCAAAGAACTCCGGCCCTACGTCGCGGAGCTGGCCCGAGTGGCCGACACGCGAGTGAGCGCTCACCCCAATGCCGGACTGCCCAACGAGTTCGGCGAATATGACGAGACGCCGGAGGACATGGCGGCGGTCATCGCCGAGTTTGCGGCCAGCGGCTTTCTCAACATGGTTGGCGGCTGCTGCGGAACGACACCGGAACACATTCGCGCGATCCGGGAAGCGGTTGCCGGCGCGAGCCCGCGCACGCTGCCCGAGCGCCCTTCGGCCTGTCGCTTGTCTGGCCTGGAACCGCTGAACATCGAGTCTGACAATCTGTTCGTCAATGTCGGCGAGCGTTGCAACGTGACAGGCTCCGCGCGTTTCCGGCGCCTGATCGAAGCCGACGACTACACGACGGCCGTGCAGGTTGCCCGCCAGCAGGTCGAAGACGGCGCGCAGATTATCGACGTCAATATGGACGAGGGCATGCTCGACTCCGAGCAGGCCATGGTGACGTTCCTCAATCTCATCGCGTCGGAGCCCGACGTCGCGAAACTGCCGATCATGATCGACTCGTCCAAGTGGTCGGTCATCGAGGCGGGTCTTCGTTGCGTGCAGGGCAAGGGCGTCGTCAACTCGATCAGCCTGAAAGAAGGCGAGCCCGCGTTCGTCGAGCATGCGCGACTCGTTCACGACTATGGCGCGGCCGTCATCGTCATGGCATTCGACGAGGACGGGCAGGCAGACAGTGTCGATCGTAAGGTCGAAATCTGCGCACGCTCGTATCGCATTCTTGTGGACGAGGTCGGATTCGATCCGGCCGACATTATTTTCGATCCGAACATCTTCGCGGTCGCGACCGGAATCGATGAGCACGCCGAATACGGCATTGCATTCATCGAGGCTACCCGACGTATCAAGTCGGAGCTGCCGCACGCGCTCGTCAGCGGCGGCGTGAGCAATGTCTCTTTCTCGTTCCGCGGCAACAACGTCGTCCGCGAAGCCATTCACTCGGTCTTCCTCTACCACGCGATTCGCGCCGGAATGGACATGGGCATCGTCAACGCCGGACAGCTCGCGATCTACGAGAACGTTCCGAAAGATCTCCGCGACGCGGTCGAAGACGTCGTCCTGAACCGGCGCAGCGACTCCACCGAGCGCTTGCTGGATGTCGCCGAGCGCTACAAAGGCCAGGCATCGAGCGGCGACGAACGCCGTCAGGACCTCGAATGGCGAGACTGGCCGGTCGAGAAGCGGCTCGAGCACGCCCTCGTCAAAGGCATCGACGAATTCGTCGTCGACGATGCGGAGGCGGCACGCCAGGCCGCCACGCGGCCTCTCGACGTCATCGAGGGTCCGCTCATGGACGGCATGAACGTCGTCGGTGATCTGTTCGGCGACGGCAAGATGTTCCTGCCGCAGGTGGTGAAATCCGCGCGGGTCATGAAGAAAGCGGTAGCCCACCTCGTGCCGTTCATCGAGGAGGAGCAGGGCGGCGAATCTCGCAGTAACGGCAAGATCGTGATGGCCACCGTTAAGGGCGACGTGCACGATATCGGCAAGAACATCGTCGGAGTCGTGCTTCAGTGCAACAACTTCGAGGTCGTCGATCTCGGCGTCATGGTGAGCTGCGAGAAGATCCTCGACGCTGCCCGCCGCGAGAACGCAGAGATGATCGGCCTGTCCGGCTTGATTACGCCATCCCTCGACGAGATGGTGCACGTGGCGTCGGAAATGCAAAGGCTCGGCTTCGAGCTGCCGCTTCTCATCGGCGGAGCGACGACCTCGCCCGCGCATACGGCCGTCAAAATCGAGCCGAAGTACGATGGCCCGGTCATCTACGTCAAGGATGCTTCGCGATCCGTCGGGGTTGCGCAGGCGCTGACGGAGGCGGATACGCGTGCGGCGCTCGTCGAAAAGACGCGGCGTGATAACGCGCGCCGCCGCGAACAGCACTCGAACAAGTCCCGGCTCAAGCCGCAAGTGTCACTGCGCGACGCGCGTAACCGCGCGCACCAGATCGAGTGGAGCAGCTACACGCCGCCGAAGCCTGATTTTCTGGGTGCGCGCGTGTTCGACGATATCTCGCTCGAGACGCTTCGCGACTACATCGACTGGATGCCATTCTTCAATGCGTGGGAGTTCCACGGCAAGTATCCCGCAATCCTCAGCGACGCGGTGGTCGGAGAGGCCGCGTCCGCGCTGCATCGCGACGCCGAGCAGATGCTGGCTCAGATCATCGATGAGCGGTGGCTCGAGGCACGTGCGGTCATCGGTTTCTGGCCGGCCAACTCGGATATCGACGATATCCTCGTCTATGGCGACGAATCACGGGGCAGTCCGAGGATGCGGCTATGCCATCTGCGGCAGCAGCGGGCAAAGAATGCAGGTCAGGCGCAGCACTGTCTGAGCGATTACGTTGCGCCCGCGTCGACGCCGGACTATCTGGGCGGTTTCGCGGTGACCGCCGGCATCGGGATCGACGAACATGTCGCGCGCTTCGAAGCCGCGCATGATGACTACAGCGCCATTCTGCTCAAGGCGCTCGCCGATCGGCTGGCCGAAGCGCTTGCCGAGTACATGCACGAGCGAGTGCGAGTCGATCACTGGGGCTACGCAAAGGACGAGACGCTGGCGAACGAGGCGCTGATTGCCGAGCAGTATCGCGGCATCCGCCCGGCTCCGGGCTACCCGGCGTGCCCCGACCACACCGAGAAGGGCAAGCTGTGGGAGCTACTCGATGTGGAACGACAGATCGGTCTCAGGCTTACCGAAAGTTTCGCGATGTACCCCACCGCGGCCGTCAGTGGCTTCTATTTCGCGCACCCGGAGGCCAGCTATTTCTCGGTCGGCAAGATCGATCGCGAGCAGCTGAGGTCTTATGCCGAACGCAAGGGCCTCGACGTTGTCGAAGCCGAGAGATGGCTTGCGCCGAATCTCGGATACGATACGAGTGAAAAGAACGCTGCCTGACCGAATCGCGCTCCCGATTCGGCTCTTGATTCTGATCGGTTCCTGCCTGTCGGCGAGCGTCGTCGCAGCTGACGACTACACAGATGCGCGCGCCGATCTTGTCGCCGCCTATCAGGCTCAGGATTTCCGAGCGATGCGGTCCGCTGCCGAACGCGCACTGGCTGCTCGTCCCGGTTACACGGGCGCTCTTTTCAACCTGGCGTTTGCCGAGGTATTGGACGATGACCCGGAGGCGTCGCTTCGGACGTTGAATCGTCTGCTTGCACAGAACATCGATATGGGCGTTGCAGAAATCGATGAGTTCGCGCCGGTCCGCGAGACAGGCGGATGGGCGGAGTACGCCGCGCGCATCGAGCAGTTGGCTCACCCGGTCGGTGATGCCCGTGTGGTCCGTCGTCATGATGTCGGGGACTTTGTGCCGGAAGGCATTGCCGTTGCGTCGCAGAACGAGGTCTACCTCGGCAGTATCCGCTACGGAGATATTGTTCGGCTGGACGGCGAGTCGAACCTGTTCCTCGGCGGTGCCGGTGAGACTCACTGGAGCGTGTTCGGCATGAGACTCGTCGGCGATACTCTATGGTTCGCGAGCAGCGCTATTGATCAGTACGCACATCTCGACGCCGCCGATTCCGGACGGACTGGCCTGTTCGCCGTCGACCTCAAGACCGGGAACGTTTCGACGCGTTCGCTGTTGCCGGAAACCGGAAATGCGCAGGTGCTCGGCGACTTCGTGGTGGCGAATGCCGATACCTTGTATCTGACCGATCAGTCCGACGGTGTGCTGTACCGATACTCGGTGTCACGGGCCGAATTCGAGGCTGTCGTGGATCGCGGAGTTTTCAACTCGCCGCAGGGCCTGGTTCTGGACGAGTCGGGCGAACATCTCTTTGTCGCGGACTACGTCGGCGGTCTGTATCGAGTGGCGCTGGCGGATGCCTCAGTCAGCCGCGTCTCGGTGCCTGAGACCATTAGCCCGTACGGCATCGACGGGCTCTACCGCTACGGTAACTCGCTCGTCGCGATCCAGAATGGGATTCAGCCGAATCGGGTGACTCGATTCGACTTATCGGCGGACGGCGGTTCCATCGTCGCGGCGGAGATCCTTGCGATGAGCCTCGAGTGGTTCGATGATCCGAACCTCGGTCAGGTGGTGGGTGATAAGCTGGTCTTCATAGCGAACAGTCACTGGCCTCGGTTCGACCGAGACAACAATCTGCCGGAAGGGCTCGATGGCCCAGTGGTTCTCGAAATCTCTCTCGAGCGTTGATCACATGAGACCGGGAGGAGCGATGAAGAATCTGCGGAAATGGTTTGCGGCCGGTTTGGTCGCTGCACTCCTGGTTTTCGGCGGAAGCGCCTTTGCCGAAGGCAGCCGCCAATCGGCGGAAATCATCGTGCCCGAGAGTCACCGCTGGGCGTACGATTCCTGGGGTTTTGCAGCCGCGGTCGTAGAAGACGACGTGGTCTACGTCTCGGGCGTTGTCTCGTTTCTCGAAGGCGAGGGCAGCTACGAAGAGCGCTATGCTCGCGGATTTCGCCACGCGCTTGCCGAGATCGATAGTATCCTGCGCGAAGCGAACGCCAGCCTCGACGACGTCGTGGATATTACGACATTCCACACGGATCTCGCCCGCCAGATCCAAACGGCGGTTGCCGTACGGATGGAAGTCATGAACGAGCCGCATCCGGCCTGGACCGCTGTCGGTACGACTGCGCTAGCGGTCCCCGACGGCGTCACCGAGATCAAAGTGATTGCGCATCGCTCGAACTGACTTCGATTTCCCTGGCGATAGAGTCGACCAACGGTTTGAACGGGTCGCTGTATATTCCGCCCTGACGGCTCCACCAGCCTCGGACGGCTGGCATCGTCATGAAACGCTTAATAAAGGACTGGTAGCGAACCGCAAGGTGCGCATCCGTTTCGGCAAAGCGATGTGCATCGCTGAATACGACGAAGAAGCGGTGCATCAACATGCCGAATCGTTCCCGATCGTCGTGGGCGGCCTCATCGGGCGTTTCCGTCATCACCTTCCAGATTCGGTACAGATCCTCGTTCGCCGCGATCTCGCCGAGTACTGAAGCAATCGACTCGCTGAGATTGCGATGCGCATCGAATTGAGAGACGCGGCCGCTATGCCGAATCTGGACGGCCAGGTAGAGAAGCGAAACGACGACGGCAACCGCGCCGACGAACTCTCCGATGTTGCCTAAGTCCTGGAGACTCATAGGTCCGAATGCACGCGGCAGCCGGGGCAGACCGACGCCCCGAGTTCCTGCAACAGTTTCATGGCGACGGGATCGCCGTTGGAATCGGCGAGCATGTAGGCCGTGAAGCCCGGCGAGTAGTTACGCAGATCGAGGTCTGCGCCGGCGCGCGCAAGAATCTCGATACCTTCGTGGTTGCCGGCGGACACCGCGAGCATGAGCGGCGTGATGCCATTGAAGTTGCGGTGATTGACGTCGAGGCCGTTATCGATCAGGAATACGATGAACTCGTTGTGTCCGTTGGCGGCGGCGTAAGCGAGCAGCCCGTTGCCGCTTTCGACGTCGATGACCCCCGGGTCGATACCCGAGTCCAGCATCTCCTGCGCCGCCTCGATGTTTCCCATGCTGGCATGTACGAGCAATTCCCGTTCATTGACGGGACTGGCGGCGCAAGCGCTGAGAGCAAAGCTCACAATCAACGCTGAAAAAGTGACGTAAGTCTTCATTTGTTAAGAGAAAACCGGACCTAAGTCGTTCCTGGCGGAGAGTACGGATAGTTTGCGCCGTTCGCAAGCGGGGCCGCGCCGAGACGTGAACCAGGTCCTGCGGGCTTTTCTTGCGTGTGACTTGCAGCCCGAGCGCGTAGCGGACGCTCAACGACGACCGGAAGCAACGAACGGGCGCGGCCGAATCCAGTACCAGCTCGCGGCGACGAGCGCGCCAAACAGCGTGTAGCAGATGGCGAACACCCACATAGGCGCTTCGTAGTACAGGAGTTCCTGCAGCCAATGCGTGATGAACGACCCCGCGTAGGTGGCGTCACCTGCTTTCTGACGCAATGCCATTTCCCAGATCGTTAGCGGACAGATACGGCCCAGCCATGCCTGCAGCACGACGATGGCTATGCCGACCAGGTGCGCCACCCGGAACCAGGGATTGCGAATCCAGGACCAGCCGAACGCTGCGCCCACCAGGATCAATGCGAGCCCAGCCACCACGAAGGCAACAAAGCCAACGTGCAATACGAGGAGTGCGTCCGCTGCCAGTCGGTACCACATCGGCTGCCGCCTTACCGGAACCGTCGTGCGGGATCGAGATAGAACATGCGTTTCCAGCCTTGCGTGCCGGACGTGGCCAGCCACGGGTACGGAAAAATCGTTACCAGCGTGTAATGCAGGTGCGGCTGCTTGCCGGCGGCATTGCCGGAATCGCCGACACCGCCGAGCCGGGTTCCGCCGGACACCCACAGTCCTGCGTCGTCGTCGATCTCCTCGAGGTGTGCGTAATAGTGGATGCGCCACCTGGGCCCGAGCACGACTACAACGTTGCCGCCGCGGGAAATGTTACCGCGGAACAGGACGACCCCGCCGGTCGACGCGACGACGTCCTGTCCGCGCTCGCCGAAAATGTCGATGCCCTTGTGCACGCCGGACGCGCCCCACGGTTCGTACCAGAACGACTCTTCGTTCCAGTCCGCCGCCGTCGCGCCGGCAACAGGAACAACGGCATTCTCAGGGATCAGAAAACCGGCGAGCAACACAACTGCTATCGCGAGCGCAATGCGACGAACGAGTCGTCCCCGCTTACGGGTGGGCGCTGTCTGTTCACTATCTGAAATCTGTTGCGTCACGATTCCGGATCGGCCGGCAGTACGTCCCAGAAGTGATGTTTGATCTTCCAGCCGTCGCCGCCACGCTCGAGAACGGAGAGAAACTTCCCGCGTGTCGCCGTGATACTGCCCTCGTACTCGAACTCGAGTTCGTAGTGGCCGCGAACGTACCCCATGCTGCCCGACGCAGCGCTCTGAATGGGCTCGATGCGGAACACCGTGATTCGCGCCGCCGGCGCATCGACAGGCCACCAGAACTCACGCGCGGCCTCGGCGCCCTCGACGTAGGGCATGTCCGACGGCGACAACGTGAAGTCGTCGCTGAATGCGGCGATCACCGCGTCCGGGTCGTTGCTCCGCCAGGCGCTGGCGTAAGCCTCGACTGCACCAATCATTTCAATGGCTTCGTCGCAGGCAGTGCAGTCGCCGGGACGCACCTCGTCGCGGCCCATCGCCGCCGAGGCGATCAGCACCAGGCAGACAGTCGCGATTCTCTTCATCGATCGTCCTTGTGTCCGAGGATTCGCGCCGGCAGAAACAGGATGCTCTTTACGAGAGCGATCAATGCGTCCATCGCCACGCCGACGATGCGGAACGGGATGGACAGCAGCCAGAAGATCCAGTCGAAGCCGATGTCGCCACTCCGCATGGCCAAGGCCATTGCAGCATTGATAACAATGACGACCAGCGAGGTACCGATCGCCTCCTTTGCTGGTCACTTCGCGCAGCCAGTCGAGCACCTGGCCGCGCAGTTCGCTCATGTCGTGCTGCGTTCGCGCATCGACCAGCATCGAAGAACCGTGTACGCCGTCCTCGACGACGCGTGCGCGCGCGCCTGCGTTTTCAAGCAGCTCGGCTTGTTCGACAACGTGTGGGTATTCCAGTTCGCGCTTGGGTGTGAATACGGCGATCGGCTCGTCCACAGCCCCCAGCCAGTGGGCCGCTTTGCAATCCTCCATAGGACCGCCCGAAGCCGGCGAGAAGACGATAACAGCCCCGACTTCGTTCGGCCGGGCCGCTGCGAGTTGGAAAACGAGTGCGCCGCTGTAGGAACTTCCCCAGAGGACGACCGTCTCCGCGAGATCATGCTCGACGACGTAGTCGATCGCTGCCTCGAAATCGGCGAAGCCATCGCAATAGTCGGTGGAAACGTCAGGGTTCAGCCCGTCCACGGTTCGATTGCTCGAATCAAACAGATCGCCACCGGAGCGAAAATCCCAGGCAATTGCACGGTAGCCATTGTCGTTGAGCCACGCCGCGATGTCCGGGTACTCGCCCCGGGCATTGCCGCTGCCCTGATGGAACAGCAACACGAGCGGCGCGGATTCGTCGAGGTCGGCGAACCAGGTTTCGCCATAGATCGTTACGTCGTCGCTCGTCGTCGTGGTGAAGGTCTCGGCCCACGCCGGAACGGCAACGACGATCGCGAGCGCGGTCAGGATGGAGCAGAGAGTAGTTCGTCGCATCGACACTTCTCCGAGCGTGCGCAGATCACTCGTCCGATTCCGCGGCAAACGTGAATTTTACGATGATCGGCAGATGATCGGAGCCGATGTTCGGTCCTGTCGTGAAATCCGTGACGACGATGTCGTCGGAAACCAGCACGTGGTCAATTGGAATAAGGCCGGGCAGAAGGAATAGCGGCCACGATGGTTCGATGCCAAAGCCTGTACGGGCATTGCTGAGTCCGCTGACCTCCTCGAGACGCCGGTAGTGGTGCGCCCACATCGTGATGTCGGCGGTATCGGATGGGTGCTGATGATGTTGAGCCGGGCGCCGCCGATAAGCGCAGTGGCAACGATGTCGGGATGACCCAACGGCACCGAGCCGATGACGGTTGTCGAGTCGAGCGGATACTTCGAATACAGAGCGATGCCGAACATATCGTCGCGCGGCTCGACCACGCGGTATGGATACGAGGACGCGATCGGCTCGACGGCGTCGAGCCAGGCCGGCGTGAATTCCTGCAGAACCAGCAGATCCGGATCCACATCTTCTACAAGTGCAAGCAGACGCTCACTATCCTGGTTCGAGGAGAGCACGTTGGCGTGCAGCAGCCGAACGTCGCCGTCGCTGGGGTCGGGCGCGTCCGTCGGCAGGTACCAGGGGACGATGAACCACGCGTTGAGAGCCACGGTCGCCAGGCCGAGGAGGAAGTAGTTCCGCCATTTGAGGAACGCGAAGACGATCGTCAGCAGGATCGAAACGACGAAATATTGCATCCGGAAATGCGAGAACAGCTCGAGATACTGATGCCACTCGTTGAAGGCGGTCGCGACGGAGAAGACCAGCGTTACAACGAGCCCCGCTTCGCAGAGCCCGACCGCGATGGATTTCAAACTCCGCTTCATGATTGAAAGGCCACGCAGTCAGCGCGCCGTTCGATGGCAACGGAATGCACATCACCGCTCGCGGCGTCGAATAGCCAAAGCCACCCGGTGCGCACGTCGATACCCGCCAGCAGCTTGAGTGCCTCGACGGCCATTAGTGTGCCGATCACGCCCGGCACGGGTCCCAGCACGCCATTGCCGGCGCAGTTTTCCAGCGACTCGTCGGCCTCGGCATAGAGGCACCGGTAGCACGGCGACTTTCCGTAGTCGGGACCGAAGACAGCGAGTTGACCTTCGAGCCGGATCGCGGCGCCGGAGATCAGCGTCTTGCCAGCGTTGACACAGGCGTCGCTGACGGCGAAGCGGGTCGCGAAGTTGTCCGAGCCGTCGAGGACCATGTCCACGCCGGCTACCGCTTCCGCCAATTCGTCTACATCGAGCCTTCGGTCGATTGCCTTGATCCTGCAGGCCGGGTTCTGCGCCTCGAGCCTCGATGCCGCGACATGCACCTTCGACTTGCCGACGTCATCGTGGCCGAACAGCACCTGGCGGGCGAGATTGGTGACGTCGACCGTATCGAAGTCGGTCAGCACGACACGGCCGATGCCGGCAGCCACCAGGTACTGGGCCGCGGCACAGCCGATGCCGCCCACACCCACGATCAGCGCCGACCCGGCGCCGATTCGCGCCTGCCCCCGTTCGCCGATCTGCTCGAGTGCAAGATGGCGTGCTTCGCGTTGAAGCCGGGAGCTTTCGTCACTCATTAGTCGTCGACGGTGACTTCGATGATCGAGACGGTTTCGACCGGGACGTCCTGATGTCCACCATGATTGCCGGTTGCAACGCCGGCAATCGCGTCGACGACATCCATGCCGTCGCTGACCTCTGCGAACACGGCATAGCCGAAGTCGCGGGTCCCGTGGTCCAGGAACGTGTTGTCCTTCAGGTTGATGAAGAACTGCGACGTGGCGCTGTCGACAACGTTCGTCCTGGCCATGGCGAGCGTACCGCGACGATTGCTCTCGCCGTTGTCGGCCTCGTTCTTGATGGGGTCGCGCGTGGACTTCTGCTGCATGTCGGCGTCGAAGCCGCCGCCCTGAACCATAAAGTTCGGGATGACGCGATGGAATATCGTGTCGTTGAAGTGTCCATCGGCCATGTACTGGCGGAAGTTCTCACAGGATATCGGCGCCTTGTCCTCGAAGAGGTCGATCTTGATGTCGCCGTGATTCGTCTTGATGGTAATCATGTCTTCTCTTGGATGGTGCGAAAGTGCTGGCTATTTATCACGTTTCGTCTTGCGGCGCATGGGCCTTCGGGCTGCGCGCCACTGTGACCCGCGGCAATCCCGCATAATCCTTATGGCATTCGATCTCGACCCAGTCGTGTGCTGACAGAATACCGCGCACGTCGTCCTCCTGGTCCGCGCCATGCTCGACGAGAAGCGGTGCGCCCGGTGCGATGACATCACGGCAGAGTTTGGCGAGCCGGCGAATCTCGTCCAGACCGTCGGGGCCGGCCGCGAGGGCACCGGTTGGTTCGTGGCGCAGCGAATCGAGAGCCGGATCGGCCTGCCGCACGTACGGCGGATTCGAAACGATGACGTCGAAGGTCTCGGTGCGCACGGGATCGGTCCAGTCCCCCTGGTGAAACTCGATGTTGCCCAGCTCGAGCTGCCGGGCGTTCTGTGCGGCCACTGCCAAGGCGTCGGCGCTCACGTCGATCGCGACGACCCGGCACAGCGGCCGTTCGCGTGCAATGGCCAGCGCGATCGCGCCACTGCCCGTGCCGAGATCGAGTACACGGTAAACCGCCCTGCGCGGAATCACGCCCAGAGCGCGGTCGACGAGGATTTCGGTCTCGGGCCGCGGCACGAGCGTCGCCGGACTGACCATGAGCTCCATCGACCAGAATTCACGCATGCCCATGATGTAGGCCATCGGTTCTCCGGCCAGACGACGCGCGACAGTGCGCTCGAAGCGCTCGACCGCGGCCTCGTCCGGCACGTCTTCCGGATGCGCGAACAAGTAGCTGCGCGGCATGTCGATCGCGCGGCCGAGCAGGATCTCCGCGTCGAGACGCGGCGATTCGCTGACCTCGGCGAGGCGCGTCGTAACGGCCTCCAGCAACTCGCTGATTCTGATTTCTTCTGCCATCGGTTATCCGAACTGGTGGCCGGCTCGCAAGGTCGCGTAAACTCGCCGCACGTTCATTGCCGGTGATCCGAGCATGCAAGTCTATTCCAATGTCCTCGACATGGTCGGCCGCACGCCGATGCTCGAGGTTACGCGCCTGGACACAGGCCCCTGCCGCCTCCTGCTCAAGCTGGAGCTCATGAATCCCGGCGGCTCCGTCAAGGATCGTATCGGAATCTCGATGATCGAGCAGGCCGAGGCCCGCGGCGATCTCAAGCCCGGCGACACGATCGTCGAAGCGACGGCCGGCAACACCGGTATCGGTCTCGCGCTGGTCGCGGCTCAAAAGGGCTACCAACTCATTCTGGTGCTGCCTGACAAGATGAGTCAGGAGAAGATATTCAATCTGCGCGCGATGGGCGCCGAGGTCGTACTGACCCGCTCCGACGTCGGCAAGGGCCACCCGGAGTACTACCAGGATCTGGGACGCCGCATTGCCGAAGAGCAGGGCGCCTACTTCATCAATCAGTTCGGTAACCCCGACAATCCGCTGGCCCATGAGACGACCACGGGGCCGGAGATCGTCGAGCAGGCGGGCCCGGAGCTGGATGCGATCGTGCTCGGCGTCGGCTCGAGCGGCACGGTGTCCGGACTCGGCAAGTATCTCGCCGAATACGCGCCCGACGTGGATCTCGTAATCGCGGACCCGGTCGGCTCGGTGCTGACCGACTACATCAACGAAGGTGTGCTGCACGAGAAGGGCGGCAGCTGGCTGGTCGAGGGCATCGGTGAGGACTTCATCCCGGATATCGCGGATTTCAGCAAAGCGAAGAAGGCCTACGCGATCAGTGACGCGGAATCCTTCGCCGCCGCGCGCGAGCTCCTGCGCAAGGAAGGGCTGCTGGCAGGTTCGTCATCGGGAACCTTGCTCGCCGCTGCGCTCAAGTACTGTCGCGAACAGACCGAGCCGAAGACGGTCGTGACGTTCGCCTGCGATACCGGCAACAAGTACTTGTCAAAACTCTACAACGACTTCTGGCTGGAAGATCAGGGCTTCATCGAGCGCGAGCAGTTCGGCGATCTGCGCGACCTTATCGGCCGACCGCACGACGAGCGAGCGACGATTACGGTCGGCCCGAGCGACGTGCTCACGACCGCCCACAATCGTCTGCGCAACGCGGGCTTCTCGCAGCTGCCGGTTATGGACGAGGGCAATCTCGTCGGTGTGGTCACCGAAGACACGATTATCCGCTTCGTGTACGGTCATCCCGAGCTCATGAACGCGCCGGTCAGCGATGCGATGGAATCGGCGTTTATCAAGCTCGACCAGAGCGAGAGCCTGAATAATCTGGTCGCGATGCTGCGAGTGCAGCCATACGCGGCGATCATGGACGGTGAGAAGTTTCTCGGCCTGATTACAAGGTCCGATGTTCTCAACTACATGCGACGTCAGATGTGAGCACAGCTATGGACGACAAAGACAAAAAATTCGCGACCCGGGCTATCCACGCCGGTCAGGCGCCCGATCCGACGACCGGCGCGATCATGCCGCCGATCTACGCAACCTCGACCTACGTCCAGGAAAGCCCTGGCGTGCACAAGGGCTATGAGTACTCGCGTACCCAGAATCCGACGCGCATGGCCTATGAGCGCTGCGTCGCCGACCTCGAGTCCGGTACGCACGGTTTTGCCTTCGCATCCGGCATGGCGGCGACAGGCACGATTCTCGAATTGTTGGATTCCGGCTCGCACGTCGTCGCCATGGACGATCTCTATGGCGGCACGCGGCGCCTGTTCCACAACGTCCGCGAGCGCAGTGCGGGGCTGGAGTTCAGCTTCGTCGATCTGACGGATCCCGATACGGCGAAGAACGAGATACGCGAGAACACTCGGATGATCTGGATCGAGAGTCCGAGCAACCCGCTGTTGCGCGTCGTCGACTTCGAGGCGATCGTCGAGCTCGCGAATTCCAACGACATTCTGATCGTCGCCGACAACACGTTCGCGACTCCATACCTGCAGCGGCCGCTCGAACTCGGTTGCGACATCGTGATGCACTCGGCCACGAAGTTCCTGAACGGTCACTCCGACATGGTCGGCGGTATCGCCGTCACGGCGAACGATGAGCTGGCCGAGCGGCTCGCGTATCTGCAGAACTCGATCGGCGCCGTAGCCGGCCCCTTCGATAGCTTCCTGGCATTGCGCGGCGTCAAGACGCTCGACGTGCGTATGGAACGCCACTGCCTTAGCGCACAGGCGATAGCCGAATGGCTGGAATCAGACGACCGCGTCGAGAGCGTTCTTTATCCGGGCCTGCCATCGCATCCGCAGCACGATGTGGCGATGGCCCAGATGACCGGCGGCGGCGGCATCGTGACCTTCTTCATCAAGGGCGGTCTCGACGAGGCACGGAACTTCCTCGAGCGTTGCGAAGTATTCGCTTTGGCGGAGAGCCTCGGCGGCGTCGAGAGCCTTGTCGACCATCCCGCGATCATGACCCACGCCTCGGTGCCCGAGGAGGAGCGCGCGAAGCTCGGTATCAGCGACCAGCTCATCCGCTTGTCCGTTGGCATCGAAGCATTGGACGACTTGCTGGCGGACCTCGATCAGGCACTTGGCAAGCCTTAGGCTGGCCGAGAGACAACATGAACTGGCATGACATCGCGACGGCGGCGGTAACGCTGTTCTTCATCATGGATCCGCTCGGTAACGTGCCGATCTTCAATGCTGTTTTAGCCAAGTGCGAGCCGAGCCGGCGCACGTGGATCATCGCGCGCGAACTCGTCATCGCTCTCATCATTCTGTTCCTCTTCCTGTTCACCGGGAACGCGATACTGGCGTTTCTCGGCTTGAGTCAGTCGTCGCTGAACATCGCCGGCGGCATTCTGCTGTTCATCATTTCACTCAGAATGATCTTCCCTGGTGCCGTGGCGATCGAAGAGGCGGACGCCGACGATGAGCCGTTCCTCGTGCCGCTCGCCATTCCCATGGTCGCCGGTCCTTCGACGATCGCAATCCTGCTGCTGTTGAGTTCGAGTCAGCCGGACAAGCTGCTCGACTGGAGCACGGCCTTGTTCCTGGCATGGCTTGGGACGACGATACTGCTGGTCTTGTCGCCGAAGCTCATGAGCGTGCTCGGCACGCGCGGATCGCGCGCCCTCGAGCGGCTGATGGGAATGATCCTCGTGATCCTCGCGACGCAGATGCTCCTGAACGGCGTACGGGACTTCGTCAACAGCCTCTGAAGGGCGTCTTTATTTGACTCCGGTTCTTAGGTATCCGCGGATGGGACGGGGTTTTTTATGTTTGAAAAAGCGGCCCATCGAGGACGCCGAGCAGGATCAGTGCCCAGCGAGTAGCGACGACGATCAGCCCTGTCACAGCAAAAGCAGCCAGCCAGATTCCGAACATACGTCGAAGCGCCCAGTTCGCCCCTTTGTTCGGATCCTCTCGAATCGTAGCCGCCCGAATTTCGATCATGTCCCTGTTTTTGTCGAAAACCCTGTCCGTGTACCACCCGATGCCGAATACGCTGACCAGCGCAACAGCCATCATGATGAAGTGTTGTTGGCGCTCAGGCATTAACGGCTCGAGCATGAACAACAAGGCGATGAGCGCGACAAATACCGGCAATACTGTCGCAATCATTGTCAGCCGCTTGGACAGAAATGCTGCGCTGTCGCTTGCAGGCGGATGTCCGCGCTGCCCCGCCGACACCAGGGTGTGAACGTATAGCACTGAACGGCCGATCGGCGTCATCCGGTAGCTGCTTCGGTGATTCGGTGGGTTCGGCAGGCGAACCGATAGCAATGCCTGAATTGCTCAGTCACCGAGCGCCGCAAGCTGATCCGCCTGGTATTCACTGGTCAGCGGATCGACGACCTGGGTCAGGTCGCCCTCCAGGATTTCATCCAGCTTGTAGAGCGTTAGGTTGATTCGGTGATCGGTGACGCGGCCCTGCGGATAGTTGTAGGTGCGGATGCGTTCCGAGCGATCGCCCGAACCGACAAGCAGTTTGCGTTGCTGCGCTTGCTCCGATTCCTGTTGAGCAATCTGGGCGTCGAGCAGGCGAGCCTGTAAAAGCGACATCGCCCGCGCCCGATTTTTGTGCTGTGAGCGTTCGTCCTGACACTCGACGACGATGCCGGTCGGCATATGTGTCACGCGCACGGCGGAATCGGTCTTGTTGACGTGCTGGCCGCCAGCGCCGGAGGCGCGGTAGGTGTCGATGCGAAGATCGCTGTCGTTTATGTCGACCGTTTCGATCTCATCAGCCTCGGGCAATACCGCCACCGTGCAGGCCGACGTGTGGATGCGGCCCTGCGCCTCCGTCGCCGGCACGCGCTGAACCCGATGCGCACCCGATTCGAACTTCAGGTTCGCGTAGATTCCGCTGCCCGTGACACGGCTGATGATCTCCTTGTAGCCGCCATGCTCGCCTTCGCGTTCAGACAGGATCTCTACGCTCCAGCCTTTCCGCTCCGCGTATTTGGAGTACATCCGGAACAAGTCGCCGGCGAATATGGCAGCCTCATCCCCACCGGTACCGGCTCGAATCTCGAGGTAGACGTTGGCGTTGTCGTGCGGGTCCGGCGGTATCAGCGCCTTCTTGAGGTCCGCCTCGAGCGATTCACGTTTCTCGGTGAGCAACTCGAGTTCGTCCTGACCCATTTGCCGGACTTCCTCGTCCGCGTCGCTCACCATCTCTTCGGCAGCGGCGATGTCGCCCTCGACGGAGCCGAAATTCGAGAACAGGGCGACGACCGGTTCCAGTCGCGAGTACTCCATGGAGTACTCGCGGAAGCGATTCTGGTCGCTGATGACCTCGGGCTCGGCGAGCAGTCCGGCGAGTTCCTCGAAACGATCGCGGACGGCTTCCAGCTTGTACCTGATGGACTCTTTCATTGGCAACGGCGTGTGTGCTTAGTCTTCGTCGCTGAGGCCGAACAGCGAGCGGGCCGAAGCGATCATCGCATCGTCCGATGCCTCGCCGGCCTCGCGGAGCTTCACACTCGGGTGGTGGAGGAACTTCTTCATGAACGCTGCGGTCGCGTACTCCAGGACTTCGTCACTGTCCGCGCCCTGCACAAGTCGCCTGCGCGCCTGGGCAAGCACGTCCTCGCGGATCGCGTCCGCCTGATCGCGCAGCGCCGTGATGACGGGCGCTACCTGCTTGGAGCGCTCGATGGACAGGTAGCGATTGATCTCCTCATCGAGAATGCGATTGGCGTCGACGGCCGCTGCCTCACGATTGCCCTGGCCTTCCATGATGACCCGGTCGAGATCGTCGATCGTGTAAAGGTAGACGTCGGACAGGTCGCCAACGCCCGGTTCGATGTCCCGGGGTACCGCGATATCGACGGCGAAAATCGGTCGGCGCTTGCGTGCCTTGATCGCCCGTTTCATCTGCTTGGTCGTGACGACCGGATCGGTGCTGGCCGTCGAGGTGATGAGGATGTCCGCATCCGGCAGAGTGCCCTCGAGCTCCGACAGCGGTAGTGCGAAGCCGCCGAAGCGGCTGGCCAGCCCCTTGGCGTTATCGATATTGCGATTCGCGACGAACAGCCGGCCGATCTTCTTCCTCGTCAGATGTTTCGCGACAAGTTCGATTGTCGCGCCCGCACCCACGAGCACGGCGGTGTGATTCTGGAATCCGGCGAAGAACTGCTGGGCAAGATTCACGGCGGCGTAGGCGACGGACACCGGGCTCGAGCCGATCTCCGTGTCGGTCCGAACCTTTTTGGCCACCGAGAACGTGTGATGGAACAGCCGCGTCAGGCCCTTGCCCAGCGTGCCCGCGTGTTCGGCGTTGCGGTAGGCGTCCTTGAGCTGGCCGAGAATCTGCGGCTCGCCGAGGACCATGGAGTCCAGCCCGCAGGCAACCCGGAAGATGTGCCGGATGGCCTCGTCGTCATCGATCTCGAACATCGACTCGCCGAAATCCTGATCGAGATTGCGGTCGTCGTGCAGCCAGCTCATCAGGCGGTCGTGTCCCTCGCGGTCGCTCACCACATAGAATTCGGTGCGATTACAGGTGGACAGCAGCACGGCCTCGTCGACGCCTTCGAGGTCACGTACGGCGGTCAGCGCACGGCTGATTTGATCCCCCGAAAATACGACCTTCTCGCGTATTTCCACAGGTGCCGTGTTATGGTTCAGCCCGAATATTTTGAGCGGCATACAGGACCAGGCGCAGGTAGTCGCCTGCGGGAAAATGCTCCATCAGTGCGTATCATAAGCGAACTGCGGGCTCAGTTCCTTGTCTCTGTAAGCAGGCACCGCGAAGTCGCGGAATGGCACAGGGACAGGCCGCGATGATCAGGACCGACAAAGAACGTATGCAGCAATCTTCAATGACGCTGTCCGCACTCCGTGCGTTGACGGCGATTCTCCTCATCAGTTTCTGGAGCACGGCATCCCTGGCGGACGACGACGAATCGTCCGAGGCCAGCGCGCATATCCTCGCCGCCGAGATCGCCCTGCAAGGCATGGACTATCTCGCCGCGTCCCGTGAGTATCGGCAGGCGGCTGAACTCAGCGACAGCGTTGACGTCGCTACTCAGGCGACCCGGGTCGCTTCGACGTTCGGCTTCAACGAAGATGCCCTCGCCGCGGCGCGCCGCTGGCTCGAACTCGACGAGGACAGCGACGAGGCACTGTTTTATGTCGCACGCCTCGAGCTTCGGAACGGTAATCTCCGCGCCGCGAAACGCTGGTATCGAACCTTGCTCGAACGCAGCGACGAAGCGCCGGACGAGCGCCTGCTGTCGCTGATCGGTGTACTCGGCGACGAGGACGCCGAAGCGGCCAACGAGGTCATGCAGGCGCTGGCTCGCCCTTACGACGATTCCGCCTATGCGCAATATGCCGCGGCGGTCATGGCGCTGGGGGCCGAAGAGATCGAAACGGCCCGTGAACAGGCGCTGGCCGCCATCGAACTCGATGCGGAGCCATGGCTCACGGAAAAGGCGAAGCTGCTTTACGGACGCATTCTGCTGGTTGCCGGCGAGACCGACGAGGCTATCGACTATGTCGCGCGAATCATCGGTGACGATCCGCAGCCCGACCCCGACGCCCGCATGGAACTCGCGTTGATCATGATGACGGCTGGGCGCAACGATGACGCGCTCAGTCAGGTGAACCAGGTCCTGCTCGAGAACAGCGCGAACTTCGATGCACTGCGGCTCATGGCGATCATCAACTTCCGCGAAGCCAACCTCGACGCCGCCTGGGAAGACTTCGAGGATCTGCTCTCCAGCGGCCAGCACACCATGGACGCGCTTTATTATCTGGCGCGAATCTCCGATTTCCGCCAGGAGCCGGAACGCGCGATCCGCCTGTATACGCAGGTCCGCAGCGGCTCGCACGCGGTAACGTCGCAGCGGCGCGCGGCGGCTCTGATGGCCTTCAATCGCGAGAATCCCGACGACGCGATCGCGCATATCGACGAGTTCGCGCGCAGCAGCCCGCAGCACGGCGTCGATATGATGCAGGCCAAAGCTCAGCTGCTGGCGGCGCTGGAGCGCCATGACGAGGCGCTCGAATACTACGATCTGCTGGTCGAGTATCGGCCCGACGCCGAAGGTGTGATGCTGGGTCGTGCCGAGCTGCTGCTGCGCATGTCCCGGCTCGACGATGCCATCGACCAGTATCGCGCCGCCGTGCGGCGCTGGCCGGAGAGCGCGCTGTCGTTGAACGCGCTCGGCTATACGCTCGCGGATCGGACCGATCGCTATCGCGAGGCCGAACGGCTGATTCGCAAGGCGCTGCGCTACGATCCGGACAGCCCGGCCATCATCGACAGCCTCGGCTGGGTCCTTTACAGACTCGGCCGGCCCGAAGAGGCGCTCGTCGAGCTGGAGCGGGCGTATGCCGGATTCCCGGATTCCGAGGTCGCCGCCCATGTCGTCGAGGTCCTTGTTGTCCTCGATCGCAGCGAGGAAGCAATGGAGTTTCTGCTCCAGGCCGAAGAAAAAGACCCCGAAAGTCAGCTTCTGAAAGATGTCCGCGAGCGCATGTTCCCTGAAACGCCCTGACGGCCGTCTGCGCCGCGGAGCGATTGTCGTCAGCGCGCTGCTGATCGCGAGCTGCGCGACGCAGAAAAGCGTCGATTTGCCCGACATCAGTGAATGGGACCGCCGTACGGCCGTCCTCAGTCAGCTCGACGAGTTCGAATTCAGCGGCAGGATCGGAGTCACGACCGGCGACGACGGCTTCAACGGGCGGCTGCGCTGGTACCAGGACGAGGACGCGTTCAGTGCCACCGTCGGCGGGCCGCTTGGTATCGGCACGGTACGGATCGCCGGCGACGGCCCCGAGGTCGAGCTCACCGACAAGGACGGCGTTACGACCCGTCTCTCCGACGTGGAGACCGACCTCTACTATCGCTACGGCTGGACGATCCCGGTCGAGAGCCTCCGCTATTGGGCGCTGGGGATTCCGGACCCGAGAGTGCCCGCGGCGACCGAGTTCGGTGAGATGGGGGAGTTGATCAGCCTCGAACAGCGCGGCTGGGTGGTCAGTATCGGGCGCTATCGCGAAGCCGGCGGCGGTCAGCAGATGCCGAGCAGGCTCACGGCCACAAACGAGTCTACGCGGCTGCGTCTGGTGATCGATCGCTGGATATTTCGGGAACAAATATCGCCGTAGGCCCTGTGTCGTTGACAGTCTGTTAGCGGCCGCTCAAACTACGCGCCACGGTCGTCGGCCCGCGGTCGGTCGACAATCCACAAGTAATATTGGGGCGTAGCCAAGTGGTAAGGCAACGGGTTTTGATCCCGTGATTCGCAGGTTCGATCCCTGCCGCCCCAGCCATATGCAGGTTAGGGGGGAGTAGTGGAGTTCGCATCAATGGCGGTCTTTTCCGGGAACGCGCACCCGGAACTGGCCCACGCTATCGCACGCTGTCTGCACGTCCCACTCGCACGCGCTCAGGTCGGCCGGTTTTCCGACGGCGAGATCAACGTCGAGATTCTCGAGAATATCCGCGGGCGGGAAACCTTCATCATTCAACCGACCTGTCCGCCGGGCGCAGAGAACCTCATGGAGCTTCTCGTCATGGTCGATGCCGCGCGGCGCGCTTCCGCCGCCCGGATCACGGCCGTCATCCCGTATTTCGGTTTTGCGCGCCAGGACCGGCGGCCACGCGCTTCGCGTGTGCCGATTACGGCCAAGCTGGTCGCCAAGCTGATCGGCGCTTCCGGCGTGGATCGCGTCCTGACGGTCGATCTGCACGCCGACCAGATCCAGGGTTTCTTCGATATCGCCGTGGACAACGTGTATGCGTCGCCGCTCTTGCTCGGCGACGTCTGGAAGCAGAAGAACGACGACATGGTCGTCGTCTCGCCCGACGTCGGCGGTGTCGTGC
>CALZMR010000026.1 GCA_945788575.1 uncultured Woeseiaceae bacterium | reverse complement strand
ATCAGGCGACTCGCGTGCGCCTCGAGTTTTTGAAATTGTTCTGCGACGCTCATTCGCGACTCCGAAGTGGGACAGGCTCTGCTAGAGGGCGAGACATTTTAGAGATGATGCATGGTGAGGCCAACCGGTCGCGGACTTTTTTGCGGAAGAGCGGGCACTTAGGGTAAATATGCTCCCTCTTGAGACCGTCCGGGACCCGATAGATTGCATTTTCCTGCCCCATTCCGGCCTTTGGCCGCTCTTTGGTTCTGCCTGCTTCTTGTGGGCTGCGGCCAGGAAGTCCCCGAAGAGGCCGAAGAGCCCGGGGAAACCGCACCGATAAACCCTCAGGCGGGCTTCCTGCCAACGGCGGACGAGGGCCCGCAGGATTGCGGCGACGCGGGACTCGTGGAAGCCGATCTTTTCGGAATGCTGGACGGTCCGGTGCGCTGGGCCGGCGACGACGTGCGCTGCGAGGGCATGCCCCGCCCGGCCGGTGCGGGGGCGAGACTGCGTTTCGCCGGAGCCTTTGGGACCGATGAACAGCCGATCGCCTTCATTATCGCGATACCGGCGCTCGTGCGCGGCGAATCGGGCAATGAACTGCCGAGCAATGTGACGCTGATCCAGGAAGGTCAGGGCCGTTTCTTCAGCACACCGGACCTCGACAGCTGTTGGACGGACGTCTCGTCGCAGACCCCATTGGAGACCGAGAACCGCTTCCGCATCGACGGTCATGTCTACTGCATCGAGCCGCTACCGGAAGTCAACGGTAACGGCAGCGTGACAATTGACGAGATTGCATTCTCGGGTCTCGTCGACTGGGCGGCGAGTTGAGGGACGCCGCCATTTTTGAGAGGCCGGCTACCGGGTTTCCGTTACTCTTCGCGCTGATCGCAATGATCGCGCTAAGCGCGGCGTCGAGCGCCGTCGCGCAGGATCTCGACGAGGCCTTCGACCGCGACGTCCTGATCATCGACGCGACCTACGCGTGCCACCGTTTCGATATTTGGCTGGCCTTAGATCGCGAACAGCAGACCCGCGGACTCATGCACGTGCGCGAAATGCCCGCGACGTCCGGGATGCTGTTCGCCTACGAACGCAACGCCACGCGTTCGATGTGGATGAGAAATACCTACATCTCGCTCGACATTGCGTTCGCCCTCGACGACGGCCGCATCGTCAATATCGCACGCAACACGGAACCGCTGTCGGAGCGAAGTATCCGCTCGTCCGAACCGGCGACCTACGTTCTCGAACTCAACGCGGGCGTTACCGAGAAGCTCTTCATCGAGCCCGGCTCGCGGCTGCTGTGGGGGCCGACAATCGGCGGAGATGTCGAATAATAGCCAGCGCAAGGCAGGTTGAACTATTAACTCCTGTACCGGCCCGAATCACCAAAGCGCTTCCAACCAACTGCTCACTCGCGCGGCATACGCCGCGGCGAGTGCAGCATCAATTCCCAATTTTCCGCAGGCGTCTTCACCCCTCCAATCGAACTGCCTACGGCAGCCGGTGGCCGAGGGGAATGCTTCACGGGAAATAAAGCGGAGCGAGCGAAGCGAGTGAGCCATTCCCGGGAAGCATTACCGGAGGGCGACGGCGGTCGGCCTCCGATCGCCCGTAAGACGGGCTCCAACAGGGGGCATCGTGCCGATCACGCAGCCGGCGGCCGAGGGTAGGTCTTTGCCGGAAATAAAGCGGAGCGAGCGTAGCGAGTGAGCCATTCCGGCAAAGAGCTACCGGAGGGCGACGGCGGAAACCGTAGATCGCCCGTAAGACGGGCTCCAACAGGGGGCATAGCACCGATTCCGCAGCCGGTGGCCGAAGGGAGTGCTTCACGGGAAATAAAGCGGAGCGAGCGAAGCGAGTGAGCCATTCCCGGGAAGCATTCCCCTCGGGCGACGGCGGCCAGCCTTGCATCGCCCGCATGCGTCTGTCCCCAGCGGGGAACGGGCTCCTAAAGGGCGACGGCGGTCCGCCTTGCCGCCGCCATCAAAGAACGGCAGCGATCGACTCGGCGACGTACCCGACGTTGTCCGGCGTGATGCCGGCAACGTTGATGCGGCTCGAGCCAACCATGTAAACCCCGTGATCCCGTTTGAGGGCATCGACCTGCTCGACACTGAGCCCGAGGAAACAGAACATCCCCGTCGCACGGATGAGGTGCGAGAAGTCGTGCTCCGGCGCATGCTCCTGCAGCGAGGTGTTGAGCAGCGCCCGCATGTCGAGCAGCCTCCCCCGCATCTCGTTCAACTCCTCGTGCCAACGAGCCGTCAACTGCGGATCTTCCAGAACGGTACGCACGACGGCGGCGCCGTGGTCGGGCGGCATCGAGTAGATGGTTCGAGCGATATAGCTGAGCTGACTCTGCACGGTCTTCGCCGTAGCAGCGTCGGCAGACAGCACCGAAAGCGTTCCAACGCGATCCCGATACAGCCCGAAGTTCTTCGAGCACGACGTCGAGACGATCATCTCCGGCACGCGCGCAGCCATCTGCCGAATCGAGAATGCGTCTTCGTCCAGACCGCGCGAGAAGCCCTGGTAGGCCATATCGATGAACGGCAGCAGCTCACGCTCGACGACGATGTCGGCGATCGCCCGCCACTCGTCATCCGACGGGTCGAGCCCGGATGGATTGTGGCAGCAGGCATGAAACAGCACGACCTCCCCTTTCGGGAGCGCGCGCAAGGTTTCGAGCATCTCGTCCGTCCGAATGACGTGCGTATTCGTGTCGTAGTACGGATACGGAGAAAGCGCGAGACCTGCTCCGCCCAGCAGCGGAACGTGATTGGCCCAGGTCGGATCGCTGACGTGCACCTTGACCTCGGGCGAAGCCGTCAGCAGCAGTCCGGCGGCAACGCGCAGCGAGCCGGAGCCGCCGGGCGTCTGCACCGTCGTCAGACGATCGGCAGGCGCGGAATCTCCGAATGCGAGATTCTGCATTGCGAGATTGAAGACCGGATCGCCGGCAGTGCCGAGGTAGGCCTTGGATGTTTGCTGCTCCAGGAGCCGGCGCTCGGCCGATTTAACGGCGTCGAGTACGGGGGTCTCGCCCTCTGGCGTGCGAAAGACGCCCACACCGAGATCGACTTTCTGCGGCCGGTCGTCATTGTTGAACTCGGCGATCAGGCCGAGGATCGCATCCACAGGACGCGGTTGCAGTGCATCGAACAAGGGGCTCTCCCGGTACTTAAGGGGCTTGTCGCTGCATTCTAGTAAAAAACGCCTGTGTTGACTCCGCGATTGTCCCTGCGCGGGCGAGACGACGAATATCGCGCCAATCACGCAGCCGGTGGCCGACGGTAGGTCTTTGCCGGAAATAAAGCGTAGCGATTGAACCATTCCGGCAATGAGCTACCGGAGGGCGACGGCGGTCAGCCTCCGATCGCCCGTAAGACGGGCTCCTACAGGGCTCCCGGTCGAGTGCGTGAACGCCGCCGATGCCGAACGAGACCGGCACACGGTCTGGACGTTAAGAGACCATCGCCCAAAAAAACGCCGGCACTTGGCCGGCGTTTCGTGAGCTGGATGGGGGTCTCAGCTCGTACTCGAAGCTCCGGAGAACCTCGAGCTTTCGGGGGTCGTTAAGGCTTCAGCGCCCACGCCGAACACCAACCGGCAGAAGCAACCACCTGATTCGGGAACAGCGTGCATGGACGCCACTCGGCGTCATCGGCGCCCTGGATAAACATGCAGTTGGCGCAATTCTGTTCGGCATCATCCTTCGGACGGGTCGCCGGATCGACCGCAGACGCGTCGTGCACGTATTTCAGGGCCTGTGCTGCGGGGCTGGACTCGTCCACCTGCGGCAGGTCCTGTGCAACCGCCTCGCGGCTGGTGTGCAGGAAAGCGCCGGCGCTGGCGGCGGCTGACAGCTGAATAAACGTACGGCGTGCAATCTTGCTCAAAGGAGTCTCCTCAATTAAAAGCGCCAGTTCGTGGAAACGATGCTGACGCGTTCAGTCTAATGGTGGTTCAATCGGGTATTGTAATCATGCTTTCTGAACGCAAGCATAACGGCAAATGCGTAGACCGTTTGTAACAGTTTTTTCGCGAACGATTCTCATTAGCAGCTTCGCTGCAGGCGTTGCGAATGGGCACGACTATGTCGTCCGCGTCGACGAACCGATGCAGCGTTTGGACGTCGAAGCCCGCTTCGACGAGCGCGTCGACCGCATTGCCGCACGCTCGGACGATGCCGGCCGCTATCTCATAAGTGCCTACGACTGCGACACCGGACAGCGACTGCGCTCGCGTGGCCGCCGTCTGGTTCTGCCCGAATCGGGCATCGACTGCCTGCGCTACTCGGTGAATCTGGAACGCGCCGCGCGCGATGAGCGGCGCAACTCGACGCTGTCGTCGTCCAACGTCATCGTGTCGACAGCTGCGTGGTTCTGGCGGCCGTCGCTCGACGACGTCGAATCGATACGCGTGCAGTTCGATCTCGCGAGCTCCATCGACGTTTCCATTCCGTGGCGACCGGTCGAAGGCGAATCGGACGTCTTCGAACTCACGACATCGCCACAGAGCTCAACCGCACCTGCCGTATTCGGCGAATTCGAATACCACGAAGCGGACATCCCCGGCGCGACACTGAGAGTTACGGTTCTCAATGGAGAGCAGCCTCTGGATTCGGCAGCCCTCGTCGATTGGGTGGCGGAAGCTGCGAGTCAGATCACGCTGGTATACGGCGAGTTCCCCAACCCTTCGCCTTCCGTGGTGCTTATTCCCGTTGGCAGCCGTTCCTGGAGTGACGCGCCGGTACCGTTCGGCCGCGTCATCCGCGACGGCGGTGAGACCATCGAGCTGTTCATCAACGAGAATCGCGACATCGAGGACTTCTACGGCCACTGGACCGCGACACACGAATTCAGTCATCTGATGGTGCCCTACATCACATCGCGCCACCGGTGGGTCTCCGAAGGTTTGGCGCAGTACTATCAGAATGTGCTGCTCGCCCGAGCGGGACATCAAAGCGAACGGCAAGCCTGGCAGGAACTCTACGAGGGATTCGAGCGAGGCCGCGGTTCCGCGGTGGGACGCTCGCCCAACGACGTCGCGAACGGTAGCTGGCGCGACGGGACGATGAAGGTCTACTGGACCGGTGCGGTCGTGGCGCTGCTCGGCGACGTCGAATTACGCGCGGGCTCCGACGGCCAGCAGTCGCTGGATACCGTCCTACGGGAACTCTGGGAATGCTGCCTGCCTTCGGACAGGACATGGTCGGGACCGGAGCTCTACAGGCAGCTCGACGACATCGCCGGGCGACCGATCTTCATGCCACTGTACCGTCGCTACGCGAATTCCACCGATTTCCCGGACGCGATGCCGACACTCGCGCGTTTGGGCGTCAAAATCGAAAACGACAGAGTGCGGCTGACCGAAGATGCGGAACTCGCCGAGGTTCGTTCGGCGATTACGCGGCACTGACGTGCAAGTACACGTCGCACCCAGCAAGTAGCGCCGTAAGCCATTGAGTTATAATCCACTGTCCGCTTAGAGGCTGGTGCGGACGCGTTATGAAAGGCAGTTCTGCGATCGATATCCAAAAGCGCCGCGACGGACGCCGTCACGCGCTCGCGGACAGTGTTGCCGTCGAAGAGCCACTCGAGATCCGGCTCGGCTATTCCACGCCTGACGGTCGCGCCGCGCGCAGCATCTCGATCACGATGCGCACGCCGGGTAACGACGAGGAGCTCGCTGCCGGATTCCTGTTTGGCGAATCGATCATCCGCGCGCGCGAAGACATTACATCGATCGAGACTTGCGGTCCGCCCGCACCCGACAGCGGCAACCACAATGTGATCCGCGTCGAACTCGATGCCAGCGTCGCCGTCGATCTGGCCAGGCTGGAGCGGCACTTCTACACGACCTCGAGCTGCGGTGTCTGTGGCAAGACTTCGCTCGACGCATTAAGGGTCGTCGGCATGCAGCCGTTCGCGGATAGCTCGCAGCGATTCTCGGAGGATCTGCTGGTCTCGATGCCGGAGAAACTCCGAGCCGCCCAACGGACGTTCGACGAGACCGGCGGCCTTCATGCCGCGGGAGCGTTCGATCGCAACGGCGAACTCATCGCCGTAATGGAGGATGTCGGCAGACACAATGCGGTAGACAAGGTCGTCGGCAGGCTGCTGCTCGACGACCGGCTGCCAGCCTCGGATCTGGGATTGCTGGTATCGGGCCGCGCGAGTTTTGAGCTTGTGCAGAAGGCACTCGTAGCGAGTATGCCGCTCATCGCTGCCGTCAGTGCACCGTCGAGCCTTGCCGTCGATCTGGCGCGCGAATTCAACATGACGCTGATCGGCTTCCTGCGAGGCCCGTCGTTCAATGTCTATTCCGGAGAGTCGAGACTATGTCCGTGAGCAACGGTTACGACGCGGGCATTGCCAGCAATATCATCGCCGACTTCGACGGTAAGCCGGAGATGCTGGTGCAGATACTCGCGCATATCGTCGACCGCTTCGGGTATGTCTCGGAGGACGGTATCCGGCAGCTTGCGGAGGCTTTGAACCTGTCACGCGCCGACGTCCACGGAGTCGTCAGTTACTACCACGACTTTCGCACCGAAGCGCCGGGCAATCACATCGTCAAGGTTTGTCAGGCCGAGGCCTGCCAGGCGATGGGAAGTCGCGCGCTGACCGAGCACGCAAAGGGTGCGCTCGGTGTCGGTCTCAACGGCACCGCGGATGACGTCACGCTCGAACCGGTCTACTGCCTCGGCAACTGCGCGTGTGCGCCCGCGGTGATGATCGACGGTCGAACCTACGGACGCGTGGACGCGGAACGATTCGACGAGTTGCTCGGTGCACTCGGCGATACGGACGGAGGCAGCTGATGTCGCGCATCAAAGTCTTCGTCCCACGCGAAACGTCAGCCATCTCGGTCGGCGCCGATGACGTTGCCATTGCGATTGCACGCAAGTCCAAGCAGTTGGGCACCGACATCGAACTCATTCGGAACGGTTCCTGGGGCGCCTGCTGGCTGGAACCGCTGGTCGAGGTTCAGATTGGCGAACAACGCATTGCTTACGGCAACGTCGAGGCCGGGGACGTCGACTCCCTTTTCGAAGCGGGCTTTCTCGAGGGCGGTGAGCATGCGCGGCGCCTCGGTCCTACCGTCGAGATCCCCTACCTGATCAATCAGGACCGCTGGACGTTCTGGCGCTGCGGTCTGATCGCGCCGCTGTCGATCGATGACTACATCGCTCACAACGGCTTCAAGGCGCTCACGGCGGCGTTCGAGATGGGCAGCGATGCGGTGATCGAAGCGGTGACGGCATCCGGTCTGCGGGGCCGCGGAGGTGCCGGCTTCCCAACGGGCATCAAGTGGCGGACGGTCGCGGATGCGGCCGGCGAGCAGAAGTACATAGCCTGCAACGCCGACGAAGGCGACAGCGGCACGTTCTCGGATCGAATGCTCATGGAGGGCGATCCGTTCACACTCATCGAGAGCATGGCGATCGCGGGTTACGCGGTCGGAGCCACGAAGGGCTATATCTATCTGCGGTCCGAATACCCGCTGGCTCACAGGGTCCTCAGTAAGGCGATTGCGGCTGGCCGCGATGCCGGCTGGCTGGGTGCCGACATTCAGGGAAGCGGTGCCGACTTCGACATCGAACTGCACCTGGGCGGCGGCTCGTACGTTTGCGGCGAAGAGACCGCGATGCTTGAGAGCCTCGAAGGCAAGCGCGGCATCGTGCGCAGCAAGCCGCCGCTGCCGGCGATCAGCGGCCTGTTCGGATCACCGACGGTGGTCAATAACGTCGTCACGCTCGCGTCGGTACCGAACATCATCACCCTCGGCGCGGACCGTTACGACGGCTTTGGCGTGAATCGATCCAAAGGCACGCTCGCGTTCCAACTCGCCGGCAACGTCAAGCGCGGCGGTCTGGTCGAGAAAGCCTTCGGCATCACGCTTCGAGAGCTCATCGAGGACTTCGGCGGCGGCACGGCGACCGGCCGTCCCGTGAAGGCCGTTCAGGTTGGCGGCCCCCTCGGTGCGTACCTGCCAGCAGAACAACTCGACACACCGCTCGACTACGAGGCTTTCTCCGAAATCGGCGCTATGATCGGTCATGGCGGCATCGTCGTTTTCGACGACCTGACCAACATGGCGCATCAGGCCCGCTTCGCCATGGAGTTCTGCGCGATCGAATCCTGCGGCAAGTGCACACCCTGCCGGATCGGCTCGACGCGTGGCGTGGAGGTCATCGACCGCATGATCGCTGGCGAAAAGCGTGACGAGAACTACGATCTGCTCGTCGAACTCTGCGATACGATGGAAGACGCGTCCTTATGTGCAATGGGCGGAATGACGCCCTATCCGGTGAGAAGTGTCCTAAAATACTTCGCTGAGGACTTCTCTCCGCCAGGTGAGCAATGAATCGAACGCGACAAAAGGATCTCGGCACGCCCGCGGTCGCCGCCCCCAACGTAGTTGTTGAGATCGACGGCCATGCCGTCTCGGTCGCCTCCGGCACCAGCGTTCTTCGTGCCGCTCGCTCGGCGGGCATCGACGTTCCCAAACTCTGCGCCACCGACAGCCTGAAGGCATTCGGTTCCTGCCGCCTGTGCCTCGTCGAAATCGAAGGCCGCAAGGGCACGCCTGCATCCTGCACCACAGCGGTCGAGGATGGCATGCGTATCCGCACGCAGAGCGGCAAGCTCGCCAAGCTGCGCCGCAACGTCATGGAGCTGTATATCTCCGACCATCCGCTCGACTGCCTGACCTGTTCAGCCAACGGCGATTGCGAGCTACAGGACATGGCGGGGGCCGTCGGGCTGCGTGATGTGCGCTACGGATTCGACGGTGAGAATCACCTCGACGAAGGCGTCGACGCGAGTAATCCCTATTTTCAGTTCGACGGCTCGAAGTGCATCGTCTGTTCGCGGTGCGTCCGTGCCTGCGATGAGGTCCAGGGCACCTTCGCGCTGACGATCGAAGGCCGCGGCTTCGAGTCGAAGGTATCCGCCGGCATCAGCGAGGACTTCCTCGACTCCGAGTGTGTGTCCTGCGGCGCCTGCGTGCAGGCATGCCCGACGGCAACGCTCATGGAGAAGAGCATCGTCGAGCACGGCCAGCCCGAACGAAAAGTATTGACGACCTGCGCGTACTGCGGTGTCGGCTGCTCGTTTCAGGCGGAGATCAAGGGCGATCAGGTCGTACGCATGACGCCGCACAAGGATGGCCAGGCGAACCATGGCCACTCCTGTGTCAAAGGCCGCTTCGCCTGGGGCTACGCGAGCCATCGCGACCGCGTCCTCTCGCCGATGATCCGTGAGAACACGGACGACCCGTGGCGGCCGGTAAGCTGGGACGAGGCCATCGCCTACACGGCGAAGCGCTTCAAAGCGATACAGCAAGAGCACGGCCGCAAGTCGATCGGCGGGATAACGTCGTCACGGTGCACCAACGAAGAAGTCTACGTCGTGCAGAAGCTCGTCCGCGCCGCCTTCGTCAACAACAATGTCGATACCTGCGCGCGAGTTTGCCATTCGCCGACGGGTTACGGTCTCAAACAGACCCTTGGCACCTCGGCGGGTACCCAACCCTTCGACAGCGTCCTGGATGCCGATGTCATCATTGTGATCGGAGCGAATCCGACCGAAGGTCATCCGGTGTTCGCGTCGCAGATGAAGCGCCGTCTGCGCGAGGGCGCCAAGCTCATCGTCGTCGATCCGAGAAAGATCGGCCTCGTGCGTGAAGCACGCATCGAGGCAACCCATCACTTACCGCTCCTGCCCGGTACGAATGTGCCGATCGTCAATGCGCTGGCACATGTCATCGTGAGCGAGGGGCTGGTGGCCGAGGATTACGTCCGCGAACGCTGCGACGTCGAGTCCTTCGAGGCCTGGAAGACGATGATCCTTAAGCCCGAGAACTCGCCGGAAGCTGTCGCCGAGGTATCCGGCGTGCCGGCCGAGACCATTCGAGCGGCCGCGCGACTCTACGGCGAAGCGGAGAATGGTGCGATCTACTACGGCCTGGGTGTTACCGAACACAGTCAGGGCTCCACGATGGTAATGGGCATGGCCAACCTTGCCATGGCGACCGGTAACATCGGTCGCTCCGGCGTCGGCGTGAATCCGCTCAGGGGTCAGAACAACGTGCAGGGCTCCTGCGATATGGGCTCGTTCCCGCACGAACTCCCGGGCTATCGTCCCGTGCAGGACGACGACGTGCGCGGGTCCTTCGAGCGACATTGGGGCGTCTCCATCGACGCGGAGCCGGGCTTCCGAATTCCGAACATGTTCGACGCCGCCGTCGGAGGCGAATTCAAGGGCATGTATATCCAGGGCGAGGATGTCGCGCAGTCTGACCCGAATACGAATCACGTCGAGGCCGCGCTCAGCAGCATGGAGTGCATCGTGGTCCAGGATCTGTTCCTGAACGAGACGGCGAAATTCGCGCACGTCTTCCTGCCGGGGACGTCATTCCTCGAGAAAGACGGCACGTTCATCAATGCCGAACGTCGCATCAATCGAGTTCGTCCGGTGATGAAACCACAGCAGGGCAAGGACGAATGGCTGATCACGCAGGAGCTTGCGCAGGCGCTCGGCTATCCGATGAGCTACGACAATGCGGCGGAGATCATGGATGAGATCGCCGAGTTGACACCAACGTTCAACAACGTCAGCTTCAGCTTCCTCGACGAGGTTGGCAGCGTGCAGTGGCCCTGCAATGAGAAGGCGCCGATGGGCACGCCGATCATGCACATCGACCAGTTCGTTCGCGGCAAAGGCCTGTTCATCGAAACCGACTACGTGCCGACCGAAGAACGGACCAATCGCAAGTTCCCGCTCTTGCTGACCACGGGACGGATTCTCACGCAGTACAACGTCGGTGCGCAGACGAGGCGTACACCGAACAATGTCTGGCACGGCGAGGACCTGCTCGAGATTCACCCGAGCGACGCCGAAACGCGCGGCGTACGCGATGGCGAACTCGTGTCACTGACCAGCCGCAAGGGCGACATTACGCTACGCGCACAGATCACAGAGCGTATTCAGCCCGGCGTCGTCTACACGACTTTCCATAACCCGGAAACCGGAGCCAACGTCGTGACGACCGAGTACGGCGACTGGGCGACGGACTGTCCCGAGTACAAAGTCACGGCCGTGCAGGTAGCCCCGGCATCACACCGCTCCAAGTGGCAGGATGGGTTCGAGGCACGGGCGAAGCGTCAGGGACACATCGTCGAAACGACCTGACCGGCCTTCATCAACTTGCGATGCGCGGGCGCTCCGCTCACACTGTTATCAAAACAGGGGGAGCGACCCAATGATAAGAATAGTCGCGCTCGGTCTGATCTATATGGGGCTGTTGTTTGCTTTCGCCGCGGGCATCGAAGCGCTTGCAGGCGAAGAATGCAGCGACTGGCTGACGAGCTGTAACGGCGAGCAACTGGCCGGGCCGCAGGCATCAGACCCTGACGAAGGCATCCAACCGCAGCCGCCTGAGCTTCACTGATCGAACTTCGAGCGATAGCCGCTTATTCAGCTGCTGTACTCTGCTCGACGTTCGCTTCAGGTCCGAACAACCACCGCTCGATCGGTTTCTTCAGATAGATTGGGAATAGCCAGAACGCCATGCCCAGTGCAATCGCGCCGTACGGCGGATTGATACCGACGACGTACACTGGCCAGATGAACGACTGGATCATGTTCTGGAGCGTCTCGGTGAAGAACCTGAAGAAGAACTCAACGACCTGGCTCTGGAAGTAGTCGACGACGCCGCTGCTTCCGGCGATCTCGCCGATGAACATCTGAACTTCGAAGAAGACGAAGCAGACGATGTAGCCGACGGCGTAGAGGCCGCCACCGCGTACCCGCCAGATTTTCCCCAGCCATCGTTTGAACCAACTCCCCGACTTCCCGGGGATAGACTTCGGATGGGTGACGGCCTCGCGGCCGGCCTCGCCGATGTTGCGCAGCCGCTCGCCTGCCCGATGACCCAGCGGGCGCTTAGTCGCGGTCGAGTCTTGTGAATCGCGATCCTTCAAGCGTCAAGTTGTACATCAGGCCCCGGGAGCCGAAGATGAACCCGACGACGGGATCGCGAATGTTGTCGGAATCGATCGTCTTGCCCGCGCCGATGTCGATGAGCGCAACCGAGCCGTCGATGCCGACACGCCAGCCGTTCGAGGTGCGGAAGGAGTCCAGCGCTTCCTGGGTGAGGAACGCGATCACGACCGACTTCGCCTGCGCACCGAGTTGCAGGCCGAAGGAACCGCCGGTCGTGCGGTAATACTCGACGGTCGTATCGCCCACGCGCAGTGCGCCCTCGCCTGTTTCCGCGCCAATGCCTATTCCGACCTTGAGCACACGTGGAAAGACGAGGTAGCCGGCGGCCTGGTCGAGAAACAGGTCGGCGCCGTTGATCTCTTCCATGAAGACCTGCAGTGCCCGATCGACGTCTCTGTCGATCTCCTCCGCAGACGCACCAAAGGCTGTCGCCGACCAGCAAAGTGCAGCAGCCGTACCGAGCGCGCACAGGGTTCTGATGTTCATAGTTCCGATCCTGATTTGCCAAGCGTTTCAGGGCGTAATGATAGCCCATCCGACACACTAACCGAGCCGCATGAATCGTCGCTGAATGACGACAGGGCGGATCAGCCGTAATGCTTCGCAGCCGCGTCGACATAGGCGCGGAGCATGGCGCGCAGGGCCGTCCGGAGCTTCCCTGCCCTGCTCTCGTCGTACGCTCGCGATTTCTCGTCCATGTAGGCCCGCTGTGCGATCTCGAGCTGGATCGAGTGAACATTTTCGTCCGGTTGACCGTAGTGACGCGTGATGTAGCCACCTTTGAAGCGGCCATTGACGACCAGATCGAAGTCGCTGGCTTTCGCTGCCTCTTCTACCGCGGCAGCTATCTCCGCGGAGCAACTTGCACCGTCGAACGTACCGATATTGAGGACGGGAAGCTCGCCGTCGAACAGACTCGGCACCTCGCTCATGATCGAATGCGCATCCCAGAGAAGCGCGTAGCCGTGTTTACCACGGATCGCAACGAGCTCGGAAGCGATGCGCTTGTGATACGGCAACCAGTAGCTGTCAACGCGAGCCTTTACCTCCGAGCCGTCGGGCTCGCTCAAGTCGGCATAGAGCGGTTCGCCGTCAAACGTCAGCTTCGGCACGAGACCTGTGGCGATCTGCCCCGGATACAGCGTCTCGTCGGTCGGCGGCCGATTCAGGTCCACGACATAGCGTGAGTAGTTGGCAACGATCAGCGAGGCACCGAGATCCGTGGCGAACTCGTAGAGTTTCGAGACGTGCCAATCTCTGTCGGGATGATCGATCGCCGCTGACGACCACTTGTGCTCGCCGCCGTCACTGAGATTCGGCCCATCGTGGGGCACGCTGACCAGCAGCGGTGCATCCCCGTCAATGAATTCATAGATCGACTTCATGCAGTCTGCGCAGGCATGACCGACGATGCGTGCTCGCAGAACATTCCGTCATCGATCAGCTCCGCGACGCGCACGATGTCCGTTGAGAGAGAGCGGTCGCAGTCATAGGATGGCGATACAGCCCGCAGCGCCTTTATGACGCTCTCGAGCGGCGAAGAGCTTTCCATCGGACGATGGAACTCGACGCCCTGTGCGCCGGCCAACAGCTCGATGGCGACGATGTTCTCGACGTTGTCGATCATGTCGTGTAGCCGGCGCGCGGCGAACGTCGCCATGCTGACGTGGTCTTCCTGATTGGCCGACGTCGGCAGGCTGTCGACGCTTGCCGGATGCGCAAGCGACTTGTTCTCGGATGCGAGCGCTGCCGCCGTCACCTGAGCCATCATGAAGCCGCTGTTCAACCCGCCTTCCTTTACGAGGAAGGCCGGTAGTCCGCTGAGGTGCGCGTCGATCAGGAGCGCGATACGGCGTTCCGACAAAGCACCGATCTCGGCGATCGCGAGCGCCAGGTAGTCGGCCGCGAGCGCCACCGGCTCCGCGTGGAAGTTGCCGCCTGACAGTACGGCCTGGGTATCGGCGAACACGAGCGGGTTGTCGGTTACCGCATTGGCTTCCGTCTCGAGTACCGAGCAGACATGACGAAGCACGTCGAGACACGCACCGACGACCTGCGGCTGGCAGCGAATGGAATACGGATCCTGGACGCGCCTGCACTCCACGTGTGACGCGCGGATCTCGCTGCCACGCATGAGTTCTCGAAGAATGGTGGCGACCGCGATCTGTCCACCATGTCCGCGGACGTTCTGTATTCGCCGGTCGAACGGGGTGTCGCTACCCTGTACCGCATCCGAGGACATGGCACCTGCGACGAGTGCGGCGGCGAACAGGTTCTCAGTTCGAAAAACGGCGGCGAGTGCAATGCTCGTCGACACCTGGGTGCCGTTCAGGAGGGCCAGCCCTTCTTTCGGGGCCAGACGCATCGGCTCCAGCCCGGCACTCTCGAGTGCCTTGACCGCAGAAAGCACCTCGCCCCCTACCCGCGCCTCGCCCTCGCCGAGGAGAATGCCGGCCATGTGCGCTAGCGGCGCAAGATCGCCGGACGCACCGACCGAACCCTTCGAGGGAATCCGCGGATAGACGCCAGCGTTGATCAGTGCGCAGAGCGCATCGACGAGTTCGAGACGGACGCCGGAGAAACCTTCCGCGAGCGCGATGACTTTCATCAACATGATGAGCCGCACGGTGGCATCATCGAGATCCTCGCCGACACCGACGGCGTGGGACCGTACGAGGTTTTGCTGCAGGTGCGCGAGCTCGTCGTTGCTGACACTGACCTCGGCGAGCTGTCCGAAGCCCGTGTTGACGCCGTATACCTTGCTGCCACCCGCGACCACGTCGTCGATCAGTTCGTTCGACTCGGCGATTCGGCGGCGAGCGTCATTGCCGATCGACACTTCGACGGGCTCGAGCCATGCCGCGCGAAGCTCGGCGAGGGTGATGAGCTGATTGTCGATCTCGAGCTTCATGACGACCTCCCGACCATTGGCAGATTGAGACCATTCTCTCGCGCGCAGTCGATCGCTTCTTCGTAGCCAGCGTCGGCGTGACGCATGACGCCGGTGCCCGGATCGTTCCACAGCACTCGTTCGATGCGCTTAGCCGCTGCGTCCGTGCCGTCGCAGACGATAACGACGCCGGCATGCTGCGCGTAACCCATGCCGACACCGCCGCCGTGGTGGAAAGACACCCACGTGGCGCCGCTTGCCGTGTTCAGCAGCGCGTTGAGGATCGGCCAGTCGGACACGGCGTCGGAGCCGTCCCGCATAGCTTCGGTCTCGCGATTCGGACTGGCGACGGAACCGCTGTCCAGGTGATCACGGCCAATGACGACCGGCGCCATTAGCTCGCCATTCGCAACCATCTCGTTGAACGCGAGACCGAGACGGTGGCGTTCGCCGAGGCCCACCCAGCAAATGCGCGCGGGCAGCCCCTGGAAATGGATCTTCTCGCGCGCGCCGTCGAGCCAGCTGTGCAAATGCTGATTGTCCGGAATCAGCTCCTTCACCTTTGCGTCCGTCTTGTAGATATCCTCCGGATCGCCCGACAGCGCGACCCAGCGGAACGGCCCCACTCCACGACAAAACAGCGGCCGCACGTACGCAGGGACGAAGCCGGGGAAGTCGAAGGCATCTTCGACTCCTTCGTCCAGGGCGACCTGGCGGATGTTGTTGCCGTAGTCGAAGGTCGGCACCCCGGCGTGCATCAGATCCAGCATCGCGCGGACGTGCACGGCCATGGACTTCGCCGCGGCCGCCGCAACCCGATCAGGATCGCTCTCGCGCTTCTCGATCCACTCGTCGACACTCCAGCCGATCGGCAGATAGCCGTTCGCCGGATCGTGCGCGGACGTCTGATCGGTGACCGCATCGGGTCGGATGCCGCGCTTGACGATCTCGGGCAGCACTTCGGCGGCGTTGCCGAGCAGGCCGACGGATACCGGCTGCTTATCGGCGATGGCGCGTTCGATGATCGCCACGGCTTCGTCGAGCGATTCGGCGCGGCAGTCGAGGTAGCCCGTTTCCAGGCGCTTCTCGATCCGGTC
>CALZMR010000025.1 GCA_945788575.1 uncultured Woeseiaceae bacterium | reverse complement strand
ATAGCATTACGGACGTTTGATGTTGACCGGCTGCGACACCGGTATGTCCAGACGCGACAAAACGTGCAAACCAATGAAGCGAATGCAGTCTCTGAAGTCGCGCCAGAGTGAACGCGGCTGAAATATCCCGATTTGCGTTCGAATCATGTCGTTTTTGGCCAGATCGGTGTCGCAACCGGTCATGCAGCCCGGCGAGTTCTGCCCCAAACTGGCTGCTGTTTACGCGCGTTTAACTGCGGCGAGGTTCCTCTGTGCCGCAACTCGAACGGAGTCCCGATGCCCAGCAGAGCCCGGCGCAGACGCGGTGCAGGCCGCGACGCGAAGCGAGCAGCACGCCAGCAGGCGACTGTCGAGATATCTGCGTGGGCCGATCGCCGAATTCCCTACTTCGAAGTCCTCGACGAGGAAGCGCTGCAGCTGATCGAGCACAACGCCGACACGGTGTTGGAAGAGGTCGGCATAGAGTTCCGGGACTTCCCGCGCGCGTTGCAGCTCTGGAAGGAAGCCGGCGCCGATGTGGACGGCGAGCGTGTGCGATTTCCGCGCGGCCTGTGTCGTTCGATCATCCAGGCGTCTGCTCCGGCGGAGTTCAAGCAGCACGCCAGGAATCCCGAGCGCACGACGATCATCGGAGGCGATCGAACGGTATTCGTGCCGGCTTACGGTTCGCCCTTCGTTCGGAATCTCGACGAGGGCCGCCGCTACGCGACCATTGAGGATTTCCGCAATTTCGTGAAGCTCGCTTACATGAGTGCGGGGCTTCATCACTCCGGCGGCACGATCTGCGAGCCTGTGGACGTCCCCGTCAACAAGCGCCACTTCGACATGGTCTACAGCCATATCAAGTACAGCGACAAGCCCTTCATGGGATCGGTGACACACCCGGAGCGGGCTCAGGATACTGTCGACATGGCGAAGATCGTTTTCGGCGAGGACTTCGTCGCCGAGAACACCGTGATCACGAGTCTCATCAACGCCAATTCGCCGCTGACATTCGACGAGACGATGCTGGGCTCGGCCACCGTCTATGCCGAAAACAATCAGGCGACGGTGATTTCGCCGTTCCTGCTCGCAGGCGCCATGTCACCGGTCACGGTTGCCGGCACGGTGACGCAGATTCTTGCCGAGGCGCTTGCGGGCATCGCCTACACCCAGCTCGTACGGCCCGGCGCACCGGTCGTGTTCGGCACCTTCGCAGCCGCCGTGTCGATGCAGTCCGGGGCGCCGACGTTTGGCACTCCCGAGCCGAGTCTAATTCTCTATGCGGCGGGTGCGCTGGCGAGACGTCTGGGCGTGCCATTCCGCAGCGGCGGCGGGCTGTGCGCCTCGAAGATCCCGGACGCGCAGGCCGCGTACGAGTCCGCGAATACGATGCAGACCGGCGTGCTTGGAGGCGTGAATTTCATGCTCCATGCCGCCGGCTGGCTCGAGGGTGGTCTCGCGAGGGGCTATGAGAAATACATTATGGACGCCGATCAGGCCAGCGCACTCGGCGCGCTGCTCCGGGGTGTCGACCTGTCCGAGAACGGCCAGGCGCTGGATGCCATACGCGAGGTCGGCCCGGGTCAGCACTTCCTTGGCGCGGCGCATACCCAAGCGAATTTCGAGCACGCCTTCTATCGCTCGAACATCGCCGACAACAACAGTTTCGAGCAGTGGGAGCAGGCCGGGTCGCTCGACGCCGCGCAGCGCGCTAACGCGATTTGGAAGCAGATGCTGAAGGACTATGAGGCGCCGCCGCTGGACGCGGCGATCGATGAGGCGCTCGTTGAATTCGTCGACCGGCGCAAGTCGGAGTTCGAGGACAGGGACTACTGATAATGACTGACGAGAACGATATCGCGGACGACGAAGAGGACATCGTACTCTCCGAATTGAGTGACGACGAACTCGTCGAGCAAATGCATGACGACCTCTACGACGGAATGAAAGACGAGATCGTCGAGGGGACGTCGATACTTCTAGAGCGTGGATGGTCGGCCGAGAAAGTACTCAACGTGTCACTTGTCGAGGGTATGCGGATCGTAGGTGTCGATTTTCGCGACGGGATCCTGTTTGTGCCGGAGGTTCTGCTTGCCGCGAATGCGATGAAGGGCGGCATGGGACTGCTACGGCCGTTGCTCGCCGAGACCGGGGTGAAGCCGATCGGCAAGATGGTCATCGGAACCGTAAAGGGAGACATCCACGACATCGGCAAGAATCTCGTCGCGATGATGATGGAGGGGGGCGGTTTCGAGGTCATCGATATCGGGATCAATAATGCCGTCGAAGATTACATGCAGGCACTCGAAGAACATCAGCCGGACATTCTTGGCATGTCGGCATTACTCACTACCACGATGCCCTATATGAAAGTGGTGATCGACGAGATGGTTAGCCAGAGGGTCCGCGACGATTACATCGTGCTGGTCGGGGGCGCACCCCTCAACGAGGAGTTCGGCCTGGCCGTCGGTGCCGACGGCTACTGCCGCGACGCTGCGCAATCGGCGGATATGGGACCCGCCATGATTCGAGACCGCCGGGCTCTGGAGGTCGCGGATGCCTGAACCAGTACTCGTCATCGCCTGCGGCGCGCTGGCGCGCGAGATCACGGAGCTAAAGCGGCGCTATGGATGGCGCCACCTCCGCCTCAAGTGTGTCGACGCGCGGCTGCACAACCGACCGGAAAAGATCCCCGATGCCGTACGCACGGTGATTCGCAAGCACGCTGCGGACTTCCAGCACATCTATGTGGCCTACGCGGACTGCGGCACCGGCGGTCGGCTCGATGCGGTGCTGCTGGAGGAAGGCGTCGAGCGCCTGCCGGGCGCGCACTGCTACCAGTCCTACGCAGGTGCAGAGCGATTTGCGGCGCTGACGGACGCTGAGCCGGGCAGCTTCTACCTGACCGATTTTCTAGTACGGCATTTCGACCGGCTGGTCATCCGCCCGCTCGGGCTCGACGAGCACCCGGAGCTCCGTGACGCGTACTTCGGCAACTACACCCGGCTCGTCTATCTGTCGCAGTCCCGGGATCCCGCGTTGCTCGACGGTGCGAAGCAGGCAGCCGAGCGTTTGTCGCTGGATTTCGAACACATTCACAGCGGTTTCGGCGCAGTCGAAACGGAGTTGGTGGCACGCATTTCGAGGTGGGACGGTGGCCAAGAAGATCGTCGTCTACTGGCGTGATATCCCGTCACAGGTGATCGTGCAGCGCGGCCGGAAGCGCGAGAAGGCAATGTTGAGCCCGCGTTTTCAGACCGCGATCGACCGCGCCGCCATGCGTGCCGGCAAAGGCAGCAGCGACGCCTACATCGCCGAGTGGCGACGAGAGACGACGGCCCTCGAGGCCGGTGCCGATTCCGCGCAGGTCGCTGCAGCCGAGGCCAGCCGCTTCGAACGAGATTATTCCGACGAAGCACTCGAAGCGCTGATCAAAAACCACGGCATCGCGGGCGGGTAGGGACGATGTACCGGATGCGATCCTGGTCGGTGCGCAATGCGCGTTGGTTGAAGAAGCTCTATGCGGGTTTCGAGCGGGTGTTGCTGTGGCTCGATCCCCTGTTCCGGCGAATCGGCTACAAGCGACTCGACGCGCCGTTCGCCGCCATCGAGAAGGTGACCAAGGGCTTCCTGCTCGATTCGCAGAATTGCGGACAGTGCATTGTCGGCTTCACAGGCCTGTCGTGTCCGATGAACTGCCCGAAGAAGATGCGCAACGGGCCCTGCGGAGGCGTGAGCGGCGACGGCCGCTGCGAGGTCGACCCTGAAATGACCTGCGTCTGGGTGTTGGCCTGGGAGGGTAACAAACAGATCACGAACGACGACTATCCGCTGCAGGTCGTACAACCACCGGTCGACCATCGCCTCATTGGCAAGTCCGCGTGGTTGCGGGAAGTACGCCTGAAGGCTGATGAACTGGCGAGTGACGGCCATGCAGTTTGACGACGAGCCGCTTACTCCCGGCGATCCACTGCCGATTCGGCCGGGTCATTCTTCACCCGGCCGGCTCGAACGGGTGTTGAGAGCCGGCGGTTTCGCGGTGACGGCCGAGATCTCGCCGCCGGACTCGGCCGATCCGAACGAGGTGTACAGGCGTGCGGCATTGTTCGACGGCTACGTCGACGCACTCAACGCGACCGACGGCTCGGGCGCGCATTGCCACATGTCGAGCGTAGGAATGTGTTCCCTGCTTACGCGTCGCGGTCACGCGATGGTCATGCAGGTTTCGGCGCGCGACCGAAACCGGATCGCGATACAGGGTGATGTCCTCGGGGCAGCAGCGATGGGCGTTTACAACATCCTCTGTCTGACCGGCGACAGTGTGGAGGTCGGCGACCATCCGGAAGCGAAACCGGTGTTCGACGTCGACTGCATGTCGATGCTCGAGATGATCCGCATCATGCGCGACGAATCCCGCTTTCTCAGTGGCCGCAAGCTGTCGTATCCGCCACAGGTATTCCTCGGCGCTGCGGCCAACCCTTTCGCTCCGCCACTCGACTACCGGCCGCTCCGGCTGGCCAAGAAAGTCGCGGCTGGCGCACAGTTCGTACAGACGCAGTACTGTTTCGATATCGAAGTGCTCAGGCAATATATGTCGGCCGTACGCGATGCCGGTTTGCACGATGAGGTTTTCATCCTTGCCGGCGTAGGCCCATTGGCGTCGGCGAAATCGGCGGAATGGATCCGCAGTAACGTGCCAGGGGTGCACATTCCGGATGAGACCATCCGGCGGCTGAGCGGGGCGGAAAAACAGAACGAAGAAGGTGTGAATATCTGCATCGATCTCATCAACGAGATTCAAGAGATTGAGGGCATTCACGGTGTCCACATCATGGCGTTCAAGCAGGAGCACCGGGTCGGCGAGATCGTCGAGCGCTCGGGCATTCTCGGCGATCGCCAGCTGTGGCGCCCGGCACGCCATTGGGAAGAATCGGCTGCAGGCGGCGATGAGGTCGCCGGTACCTGATGGCCACAATTCAGTGAGGAATCCGGAGGGATTCGAATGACAGAGACAGTTATTGCTTCGGCAACGCGCGAAGTGCGCATCGGTTTCGATCGGCCGTTCGTGATCATTGGCGAGCGGATCAATCCGACCGGGCGCAAAATCCTGGCGGAGGAGATGTCGAAGGGTGACTACAGCCGCGTCGAGGCAGATGCCCTCGCGCAGGTTGAGGCGGGCGCTCATATGCTCGACGTCAACGCGGGCATCCCGCTTGCGGACGAACCCGCCATCCTCGCGGACTGCGTCAAGCTCGTACAGTCGATCACCGATGTGCCGCTCTCGATAGATTCGTCGATCGTCGCGGCTCTGGAAGCCGGATTGGCGGTCTATAAAGGTAAGGCGCTTGTCAATTCGGTAACCGGCGAAGAGGAGCGTCTCGAATCGGTCCTGCCACTCGTCAAGAAACACGGTGCCGCGGTGGTTGCGATCTCCAACGACGAGACGGGAATCTCTGAGGATCCGGACGTGCGATTCGCGGTGGCCAAGAAGATCGTCGAGCGTGCCGCCGATTACGGTATCCCCAGGGAAGACGTAGTCGTCGATCCGTTGGTCATGCCGATCGGAGCGATAAACTCGGCGGGCAAACAAGTGTTTCACATCGTCCGCCGGCTTCGAGAGGAGCTACAGGTCAACACGACCTGCGGCGCGTCGAACGTGAGCTTCGGACTGCCCAACAGGAACGGCATCAATTCGGCGTTTCTGACGATGGCAATCGGTGCCGGAATGACGTCCGCAATTACGAGTCCGATGCATGCCGAAGTCATGCAGGCCGTGCTCGGTGCGAATGTGATGATGGGGCACGATCCGGACTGCACGAACTGGATCCGCAAGTACCGCGAACCGGCAGCCGATGGCGAACAACGCCGACGTGGCGGCCGTCGTCGTCGGCGCCGTTCGGGATAGTGATCGGACTTGACTGACAACGACGCAAAAATCGTCTTCACGCCTTCAGGGCGCCGGGGCACGTTTCCGCAAGGGACGCCGCTGCTTGATGCCGCGCGCAGTATCGGCGTCGACGTCGACTCGGTCTGCGGCGGACGTGGTCTCTGCGGTCGCTGCCGGATCGTCTGCATGGAGGGCGACTTCGCGAAGCACGCTATCGCGTCGCGCGCGGATCACCTCTCGCCGATCAACGAGGTGGAGCGGCGGTTCAGTGAGCGCCGCAGGGTGCTGGAGTCGAATCATCGCCTGAGCTGTCAGGCGAAAATTCAGGGCGACCTGGTCATCGACGTCCCGCCAGAGAGCCAGATGCACCGGCAGGTCGTTCGCAAGAGTGCCGAATACCGCGACATTACGCTCGACCCGGCGACGCGCCTCTACTACGTCGAGGTGCAGCCCGCGGATATGCACGATGGCAGCGGCGATCTGCATCGTTTGTACAACGCGCTGTCCAGTGAATGGCAACTCAACGAACTCGACTGCGATCCGGTCATCCTGCCGGGTCTGCAGCAATCCCTCCGAGACGGTGACTGGCGGGTCACCGTAGCCGTGCACAATCAATCCACCATCGTCGCCGTCTGGCCGGCGTTTCGACGCTACGTCTATGGCGCGGCGATCGATATTGGGTCAACCACGATTGCGGCGCATGTCGTCAACCTCGCGACGGGCGATGTGCTGGCGACAGGCGGCATCATGAATCCGCAGATACGCTTCGGCGAGGATCTGATGAGCCGCGTCTCGTACGTGCAGATGCACCCAGAGGGTGCCGAGGAGCTGACCCGCGTGGTGCGTCAGGGCGTGGACGCGCTGCTGTCCGACGTCTGCCGCGATGCCGGTATCGAAACCGATGAACTGCTCGAGCTGACTGTTGCAGGGAACCCCGTCATGCATCACCTGTTCCTCGGCATAAGTCCGGTCGAGCTCGGTGGTGCACCGTTCGCGCTTGCGACGGACCTGGCGCTGAATGTCAAAGCTCGCGAACTCGGTCTCGGCGTCAATGGCGGCGCCAGTGTGTATGTGCTGCCGTGCATCGCCGGTCATGTCGGCGCCGATGCTGCCGCAATGGTTCTGGCCGAGGAGCCGCATTTACTCGAGGAAACGTCTTTGGTCGTCGACGTCGGCACCAATGCCGAAATCGTGCTCGGCAACCGCGACCGGCTGCTGGCTTGTTCCAGTCCCACTGGTCCCGCGTTCGAGGGCGCGCAGATTTCGAGCGGTCAGCGCGCCGCGGCCGGAGCCATCGAGCGCGTTCGTGTCGATGCAGAGACATTCGAAGTGCGGTTCCGCGTAATCGGTTCCGACCTCTGGTCGGATGAACCCGGCTTCGAGGATGCGACGCGGGCGTTCGGCGTGACCGGAATATGCGGCTCCGGCATCATCGAGGCCGTCGCGGAGATGTATCTCGCCGGGATCATCAGCGAAGACGGTGTGATCGACGGGGCCTTGGCGGCGGCCTGCGAGCGCGTCGTCCCGGACGGCCGCACATCGTCATTCGTACTGCACGATGGCGCGCCGCGCATAACAGTCACTCAGAATGACGTTCGACAGATCCAGCTCGCGAAGGCGGCGCTTTATGCCGGCATCAAACTCCTGCAGGATCGGGCCGCTATCGATACGATCGATCGCATCCGGCTTGCCGGCGCGTTCGGTTCGCACATAGACACCAAGTACGCAATGGTGCTCGGGCTTATTCCAGACTGCGATTTCGACAACGTGGAGTCTGCCGGTAACGCGGCAGGCACGGGCGCGACGATAGCCCTGCTGAATGTTGCGGCACGTGCGGAGATCGAAGCCGTCGTGCGCGATATCGAGAAGATCGAGACTGCAGTGGAGCCGCGATTTCAGGAATACTTCGTCGACGCCATGGCCATCCCGCACAACAGCGATCCGTTTACGACTCTGTTCTCCGTGATCGACCGGCCACCACGTAAGACCTCCTCGCCGTCTGGGCGCGGATCCGGGCGACGCCGGCGCCGGCAAAGGCAATCGAGTTAGATGGCCAGTCCGATGCAGGAAACACGCTTGGCGATCGGGACCGATTCGATCGAGGTTCAGTGGCGCGATGGCAGCGAGAGCGAGCTGCCATTTCTTTGGCTGCGCGATAACTGCGACTGCGACGATTGCCGCGTAAACCAAACCTGCGAGAAGCGGTTCATGCTTTCCAGCGTACCTGCGGATATCGCGCCCGCCGATGTCGAGCTTGTCGGCGACGAGTTGGTTCTGGTCTGGCCTGACGGGCACATGACGCGATACAAGGGTTCGACTATCCGTGCCCTGAAGCCGGTGGTAAATGAATGGACGGCATGGGGGAGCGACTTCGAGCCGCGGCGTTGCGACTTCGGTTCGTTTCTCCGCGACGACAGCGCTGCGGCCGCGGCGATCGCCGACTTCCTCGAATTCGGCGCAATGGTGCTGATCGACGCGCCGGTGGAGCCGGGGACCCTCGAGCAGCTCGCACCGCGACTCGGACCGATCCGCGAAGTTCTGTTCGCAAGAATCCACGACGTTGAGGTTGATGCGACTGGCTACAACGTCGCGCACACGTCGATGGCGCTGCCGCCGCACAACGACTTTGCGAGCTATAGCTGGCCGCCCAGCGTGCAGGCACTGCACATGCTGGCCAATGATTCGCCCGGAGGCGAGACTGTGATCGTTGACGGTTTCAGGATCGTCGCGGAGCTGCGTGCGGAGCATTCCGAGGCCTTCGCCTCTCTGTGCTCGACGCCGGTACCGTTTCGCGAGTTCGACGACGACAACGAAACGTATGCGACCGCGCCAATGATCCAACTCGACGTCGACGGGAATGTAAGTGCGCTGCGGTTCTCCAATCAACTCATGCAGGCTATCCCGCCGAGCCGGGCGGGCGCTGCGGAGTTTTATCGTGCCTACCACGAACTCTGTCGACGAGTGAATGCGCCGTCGGCCAAAGCGTCATTCCGGCTGGGGGCCGGCCACGTCCTGGTTGTCGCCAGCCATCGCGTGCTGCACGCCCGCGAAGCCTTCGAGCCGGTGGGCCGGCGCCATCTGCAGGACGCCTACTTCGAGTTCGACAATGTTCGAAACCACCTGGTGGTTGTGCGGCGCAAGGGAGTCAGGAATGACTGATCGCGTGACCTTCACGGCGATGGAACACGGTACCCGGGAGGAATACGACCTGATATCCGCCCATGATGCGGCGAACGCGGCCTCATTGCCCGATCGTGTTCTCGACTGGCTGCGCTCGATGGACGGCGATTCTCCGTACCGGATCAGCAGGCTCGAGCACCTCCTGCAGACGGCGACGCGCGCGGAGCGTGACGGAGCGGACGACGAAACGATCGTTTGTGCTCTGCTGCACGACATCGGGGATGTGCTAGCGCCCGCCAATCACTCACAGGTTGCAGCCGCGCTGCTCGCCCCATTCGTCGGCGAAAAAAACCACTGGATCGTGAAGCATCACGGATTGTTTCAGGGCTACTACTGGTTTCATCACTACGGTCTCGATAGAGATGCCCGGGATAGCTTCAAAGATCACGAATACTACGATGCGTGTGTCGACTTCTGCGCTCGCTGGGACCAGGTGTCCTTCGACCCGGATTACGACACACTGCCTCTTGAACATTTCGAGCCGCTGGTGCGGGCGCTGTTCGCGCGTGAACCACGGCCTTTCTTTTGAGACAAGGAAATGCTGCCATGAAATCGCAGGCGAAAGTTGTAGTCATCGGCGGCGGTGTCGTCGGCGTTGGCGCTCTCTACCACCTTGCAAAAAAGGGGTGGGGTGACGATGTCGTGCTGCTGGAGAAAGCCGAACTTACGTCGGGCTCGACCTGGCATGCGGCCGGACTTCTGCCGCTGTTCAATATGAGCTACTCGGTCGGCCAGGTGCACAAGTACTCGGTGAATCTCTACAAGCAACTCGAGGAGGAGACCGGTCAGCCGGTGGGCTTCGCCCAGGTCGGAAATCTGCGTCTCGCAATGAACGACGATCGCATGGACGAGTACTACCAGTACGCGGCGACGGCCCGGACCATCGGCATCGACGTCCAGTTCCTGACGCCAGCCGATATCGCTCGTCTCTGGCCGCTGTGCAGCACGGAAGGGCTCGTCGGCGGCATCTATCATCCCGAAGACGGTTACATTCAGCCGGCCGATCTGACCCAGGCGCTGGCAAAGGGCGCCCGGGCACGCGGCGCCACGATCTATCGAAACACGCCTGTGCTGGGCATCGAACAGGCGACGTCCGGCGGTTGGGTCGTGCATACCGAGAAGGGCGATATCACCTGCGATCATGTTGTTTCGGCGACCGGCAACTATGCCCGCCAGACCGGCGAGATGGTGGGTCTCGACGTCCCGGTGATTCCGGTGGAGCATCAGTACATCGTGACCGAGCCGCATCCTTCGTTGCTTGAACGAAAAGCGCAGGGGCTGCCTGAGCTCGGCGTCCTCCGCGAATCCGACGGCTCCTGGTATCTGCGCGAGGAGAACGGAGGCTTTATCCTCGGGCCGTACGAGAAAGGGGCGCCCGCCTGTTACGTCGACGGGCCAAATCCGCGCGCCGAATACGAATTGTTCCAGGAAGACATCGACCGGCTGGCACCGCACATCGAGGCCGCGATGGAGCGCGTACCGGCGTTCGCCGAGGTCGGCATGAAGAAGGTGTACAACGGGGCGATCGCGTACACGCCCGACGGGAATCCGATCATCGGTCCGGCTTGGGACATCGACAATTTCTGGCTGTCCGAGGGGCACAGTTTCGGTATCACCGCCGCGGGCGGTGCGGGTTGGCAGCTCGCGGAATGGATCGTCGAAGGCGAGCCGACAATCGATATGCTGGGTGTCGAGCCGCGCCGCTTCGGCGACTACGCGACTAAGCAGTACCTGATAGAGAAGAACGAGGAGGCTTACGCCAACGTGTTCGTGATCCATTACCCGGATGAGGAACGGCCCGCGGCGCGGCCCCTGCGAACCGCCCCATGTTATGAGCGCATGAAGGAGAGGGGCGCCGTTTTCGGCCAGAAATTCGGCTGGGAACGACCCAACTTCTTTGCGACCGACGGAATGCCGCAGGAAGATGACTGGTCCTTCCGCCGCTCGCGCTGGTTCGAGGCCGTTCGCAAGGAGGTCGACAACGTCACGAACAACGTCGGTCTTCTCGACATGACCGCGTTCGCGAAATGCCGGATCGGCGGGCCGGGCGCCGAGACGTTCCTCGACCGCTTCGTGGCCAACAGCCTGCCGAAAAAGATCGGCGGCGTGAGCCTCGCGCACGCACTGAATCAGAACGGCGGTGTGCATTCCGAGTTTACGATACGGCGTGAGTCCGCGGACTCGTTCTACCTCGTGTCGGCAGGCGCACTACAGCGCCTCGACCACGACTACATCCGCCGTTACATGCCGCGAGACGGATCGGTGCAGTTCACTCCATTGACCGGCGCAATGGGTGTGCTGGTGCTGGCCGGCCCGAAGGCGCGCACACTGCTCTCTCGGGTAACGGACGCCGATCTGTCGAACGAGGCCTTCCGATGGTTGACCGCGCAGGACATCGTGGTTGGCATGGCGCCTGTCAACGCCATGCGTGTTAATTTCGTCGGCGAACTCGGCTGGGAGTTGCACCATCCGATCGAGTACCAGAACCAGATCTTCGATGCTCTCTTCGAGGCTGGCGAAGACCTCGGCTTGCAGCCGTTCGGCATTCGCGCGATGGATTCCATGCGAATCGAGAAATCCTATCGAATGGTCGGCACCGAGCTTTCGATCGAGTATTCGGCCTTCGAATCCGCCATGGACCGCTTCGTCAAAGTCGACAAAGGCGATTTCCTCGGACGCGACGTGCTCCTCGCATCGCAGGCGGCGGGACTCGAGAACCTGCTGGTGACGCTCGAAGTACACGACGTCGACAATGCCGATGCACTGGGCAACAACGCACTTACCATCAACGGCGAACTCGTCGGCCGCGCCACGGGCGGCAATTACGGTTTCCGTGTAGGCAAATCGCTCGCGCTGGGCATGTTGCGCCCGGAACTTGCGGAGCCCGGCACTGACGTAGAGATCGAGATCCTCGGCAAGCAGTATCGAGCGACCGTGATTCCGGACAGCCCGTTCGACACCAGCAACGAGCGGCTGCGTGACGTGAATGGCGCCAATGACTGAAGCTACCGGAAGCTGCCTTTGCGGAGGCGTCCGTTACGCGATATCTGGCGCTCTGCGTCCCGTGGAGTACTGCCATTGCGAACAGTGCCGCCGCACGAGCGGGCATCATGTCGCCGCGACGGCCTGTGCAACCAGCGATATGACCCTCATATGCGACGACGGGCTACGATGGTATCGCTCGTCGGAACGCGCAGAGCGGGGCTTCTGTCAGCGTTGCGGCGGCAATCTGTTCTGGCGTCCCGATCATCGCGAGTACATCAGCGTGATGGCCGGCACGCTGGATTTGCCAACAGGACTCAGCGCGGATGCGCATATCCATGTTGGCAGCAAGTCGGACTACTATGCGATCAGCGATGGACTTCCACAGCACGTCGGCGACGGTGACATCGATATGACGACGGTCACGAGATGAAGAGATACTCGGCACTTGGCCTGCTGCGTAACGCGCTGAGCCACAATCGCAACTGGCCCGAAGCGTGGCGGAGCGCCGAACCGAAGAAGCACTACGACGCGATCATCGTCGGCGGAGGTGGGCACGGCCTCGCGACGGCGTACTACCTTGCGAAAGTGCACGGCATGCGCAACGTGGCCGTTCTCGAGAAGGGCTGGATCGGCGGTGGCAATACCGGCCGCAATACGACTATCGTCCGCTCCAACTACCTTTGGACCGAGGCGTCCCTACTGTACGAGAAGTCCATCCAGCTCTGGGAGGGTCTCAGCCAGGATCTGAACTACAACGTCATGTTCAGCCAGCGCGGTGTCTACAACATTGGCCACAGCCTGCAGGACATGCGCGACATCGAGCGACGCGTAAACGCGAATCGGCTGGTCGGAATCGACGCTGAGGTCGTCGATGCGGCGCAGATTAAGAAAGCGATCCCGCATATCAATACGTCGGCGACGGCTCGATACCCGATCCTCGGCGCGTCGCTGCAGCGCCGCGCCGGTGTCGCACGTCACGACGCCGTGGCTTGGGGATTCGCGCGAGCAGCGGATGCGCTCGGCGTTGACATCATCGAACAGTGCGAAGTCACTGGAATCGATGTCGAGGGCGGCAAGGTCGTCGGCGTGCAGTCGAGCCGCGGCCGGATCGGCGCCGACAAGATCGGCGTCGTCGTGGCCGGCAATGCAAGCGTGGTTGCGGCGATGGCCGGGCTGCGCTTGCCGATCGAGAGCCACCCGCTGCAGGCGTTCGTCTCGGAACCCCTCAAGCCTGTGCTCGACACCGTCGTGATGTCGGGTGCCGTTCACGGCTACATCAGTCAGTCGGACAAGGGCGAACTCGTTATCGGCGCCGGCATCGATGCGTATAACGGTTATGGCCAGCGCGGGAGTTTCCCGACGATCGAGCACACGATGCAGGCGATTATCGAGCTGTTTCCCATCTTCAGCAGAGTCAGGATGTTGCGGCTGTGGGGCGGAATAGTCGATGTTTGTCCTGACGCGTGTCCGATCCTCTCAAAAACACCGATTGACGGCCTGTTTCTCAACTGCGGCTGGGGAACGGGCGGCTTCAAGGCCACGCCGGGATCCGGTTGGGTCTTCGCGCACACGATTGCCAATGACGAACCGCACGAGCTCAACGCACCCTTCAGCCTCGAGCGTTTCACAAGCGGCGCGCTCATCGACGAACACGGTGCCGCGGCCGTGGCGCACTGACGGAGCCAGACGATGTTATTGATCGAATGCCCGTGGTGCGGCGAGCGAGCAGAGACCGAGTTCAGCTACGGAGGCGAGGCCGGAATCGAACGGCCAGCAGAGCCCGACACGCTGACAGATGCCGAGTGGGCGGACTATCTGTTCTGTCGCAGCAATCCGCGCGGTCCGCACAAAGAGCTGTGGAATCACGCACAGGGCTGCCGACGCTGGTTCGGAGTCGAGCGCGACACCGTGACCTACCGCATTGAACGTAGCTACTTGCTGCATGAATCGCAGGGAGATATGTAGCAATGCCGTCTAAACGACTCGAGAGCGGCGGCCGGATCGATCGGAGCCAGTCGCTCAGCTTCCGCTTCAATGGCAAGACCTATGAGGGATTCGCCGGCGACACGCTGGCATCCGCGTTGTTGGCTAATAACGTCAAGCTCGTCGGTCGCAGCTTCAAGCTGCACCGGCCGCGCGGCATCGTCGGCAGCGGCGCGGAGGAGCCGAACGCGATACTGCAGGTAGGCAATGGCGCGCACACCGAGCCGAATCTGCGCGCGACCCAGGTTGAGCTCCATGACGGCCTGCAGGCGGCGTCGACCAAGGGCTGGCCAGGGCTGCGTTTCGACATTGCAGCCATCAATGACTTCTTCTCGCGCGTTTTCGGTGCCGGGTTCTACTACAAGACGTTCATGCGTCCTCGATCCTGGTGGAAGCACTACGAACGCTTTATTCGCGCGTCCGCCGGCTTCGGCCATTCCCCGGCCGAGGAAGATCCTGACGCTTACGAGCACATCAACGCACATTGCGACGTGCTCGTGGCCGGAGGCGGGCCCGCAGGCCTGATGGCGGCGCTGACCGCCGCAAAGGCCGGGGCACGCGTGATTCTGGCGGACGATCAGAATGAGTTCGGCGGCGCCCTGCTGGCTTCCACGGAGCGCGTCGACGATTCATCACCGGGGGAATGGCTGAAAAAGACCGTCGCGGCCTTGCGTGAGTCAGACAATGTGACGCTCTTGCCGCGAAGCACGGTCTTCGGTTACTACGACCACAACTTCCTGACGATCGCGGAGCGCTGCACCGACCATCTCGCGGCTACCAACGCTGATGTACGTCAGCGTCTGTGGCGCGTTCGAGCGAAGCAAGTCGTTCTGGCTCAGGGCGCCTTCGAACGACCGCTCACATTCTGCAATAACGACCGGCCCGGCGTGATGCTGGCGTCGGCGGTATCGACGTACATCCGCCGATACGCGGTACTGCCGGGGCAGCGAGCAGTTGTCTTCACCAACAATGACTCGGCATACCAGACTGCGATCGATCTTACAGATGCAGGCGCAACGGTGGTGCTGGTGGACAGCCGGGCGGGCAACGCCGGTCCGTTGGCGCAGTCAGCAGCGGAGGCCGGAGTTGCGATACTCACAGGACATCTGCTCACGGATGTGAAGGGAACCCGGTGCGTTAAGGCGGCCAGCATTGCGAAATGGGGCGGTGAGGTTTCGTCGACTGTTGAGAACACGATCCGGATCGACTGCGATCTCATCGCGACGTCCGGTGGCTGGAATCCGGCTGTTCATTTGCACTCGCAGGCGGGCGGCAAGAACGTCTGGGACCACGATCGGCTCTGCTTCGTACCCGGCGAGACCGCACAGCAAGCCGTGTCCGCCGGCGCCAGTAACGGCAAATGGACGCTCGAGGAGTGCGTTGCCGATGGGCATCGCTGCGGCAATGACGTCATCGCCCATCTCGGTCTCACTCCGCCGGATCTGTCGCCGCCAGTCGTGAAGTCGTCGTCGATGCGTCCGACGGAGGCGCTGTGGCGGGTGCCGGCGAGCAATGAGCCGGACCGATGTCCGAAGCAGTTCGTCGATTTCCAGAACGATACGAGCGTCGCCGATATCCGGCTCGCCGTCCGCGAGGGCTATCGCAACGTCGAACACGTCAAACGCTACACGGCGCTGGGTTTCGGTACGGACCAGGGCAAGCTCGGCAACATTAACGGCATGGCCATTCTTGCGGAATCGCTCGGCAAGCCGATTCCGGAGGTCGGCACTACGACGTTTCGACCCGCCTACACGCCGGTCACCTTCGGCGTCGGTGCCGGAGAAAGCGTGGGCGCACTGTACGACCCGGTTCGCAAGACGGCCATCCATGAGTGGCACGAGGCAGCCGCTGCGCCGATGGAAGTTGTCGGCCAGTGGCACCGGCCATGGTATTTCCCGCGAGACGGCGAAGAATTGCATGCGGCGGTCGCCCGGGAGTGTCTCGCCGTGCGTGACTCAGTCGGCATCATGGACGCTTCGACACTCGGCAAGATCGACGCCCGCGGTCCCGACGTCGTCACGTTCCTCGAGCGAATCTACACGCACAATGTCGGCAAGATGAAGGTCGGCCGCTGTGCCTACGGCATCATGCTCGGCGAAGACGGGATGGT
>CALZMR010000024.1 GCA_945788575.1 uncultured Woeseiaceae bacterium | reverse complement strand
GTGCGCCTGCGGTGTCTTGCCGAGGCGCGTTATTCGATTAAGCAAACAGGAAGGGAATCGTATGTCCGTTGAGCAGACGCTCTCCATCATCAAGCCCGACGGGGTCCAGAAGAACCTGATCGGTGAGATTTACTCTCGCTTCGAGAAGGCAGGCCTTGAAGTGGTCGCGGCCCGGATGATGCACCTGACCACAGAACAGGCGCAGGGTTTCTATGCCGTCCACAAAGAGCGGCCGTTCTTCAATGACCTCGTCAGCTACATGACCTCCGGACCGGTAATGGTTCAGGCGCTCAGCGGCGAAGACGCGATTGCAAAGAACCGCGAGATCATGGGCGCGACGAATCCGTCGGATGCGGCGCCGGGCACGATCCGCGCCGATTTCGCCGAGAGCATCGAGGAGAACATCGTGCACGGCTCTGACGGAGCGGATACTGCGGCTGTCGAAATCGCATTCTTCTTCAGCGACGGAACCTGCCCGCGAACGCGCTGAGTGATGCCGAAGGGAGCTGAAAAACAGAATCTGCTCGGCCTGTCTCAGGACGGGCTCGAGCGTCTGTTCGAGGGACTCGGCGAGAAGCCGTTTCGTGCTCGTCAGCTCATGCAGTGGATGTACCAGCGGGGCGTCGTCGACTTCGACGAGATGACCGACCTTTCGAAGAAGCTGCGCGCACGGCTCAGCGAATCGTCGGAGATTCGGCTGCCGTCGGAACTGTCGATGCACCATTCGAGCGACGGGACGGTCAAGTGGCTGTTCTCGAGCGGATTCGGCCAGGCAATTGAGACCGTGTTCATCCCCGAGGCCTCGCGCGGCACCCTGTGCATCTCGTCGCAGGTCGGCTGCGCGCTCGATTGCGCGTTTTGCGCGACGGGCGCCCAGGGCTTCAATCGAAATCTTACGGCCGCCGAGATACTCGGGCAGGTTTGGTACGCGATGCAGGCGCTGCCGCCGCGCGCCAACGGCGAGCCGGCGGTGACGAACGTCGTGTTCATGGGTATGGGCGAGCCGCTGGCGAACTACCGCAACGTCCTGCCCGTCATCGAGTTGCTGATCTCCGACTGGTCGTACGGACTGTCGCGGCGGCGCGTTACGGTCAGCACGTCGGGGATCGTTCCGCACATCGACAAGCTCGCTGACGACTGCAACGTGTCGCTTGCCGTATCGCTGCACGCGCCCAATGACGCGCTGCGTAACCGGCTCGTGCCGATCAATAAGCTGCATCCCATCGACGAGCTTCTCGATGCTTGCTGGCGTTACGCGAAGCAGCATTCGAACCGCTTTATTACCTTCGAGTACGTCATGCTGCGCGGCGTGAACGACTCGATAGCGCACGCCGACGAACTGGCGGGCTTGCTCAAGGGCAAGCCCGCGAAGATCAATCTGATTCCGTTCAATCCGTTCGACGGGAACGACTTTGCGCGATCGTCCGCTGAAACGATTCGGCACTTCCAGGAGCGGCTGCGCGGCCACGATCTCGTCGCGACGACGAGGAAGACTCGTGGCGACGATATCGATGCCGCCTGTGGGCAGCTGGCTGGCAAAGTGAGCGACCGCGTGCGCGTTCGACTAAGCGAGAAGAACATAAGGATGGCAACAGCATGATCAAGAGCGAACGATGGCTAGTCCTGGCCGCATGCCTGCTGCTATCGGCATGTATCTCAACGACGACCGGCTCGTCGTCCTCCGAAGCGAATGACGCGGACGCGGCTGGCGTCAACTTCCAGCTCGGTATCCGTTACTACCAGAATCAGAATTACGAACTCGCCCGGGACCGCTTGCTGTTGTCGATCGAACTCGATCCGAGACGAGCGCTGGTCTGGTCGACCCTCGGCGCGGCCTACGAAATGCTCGACAATCCGCGTCTCGCGGAAGAAGCATACGACCGGGCGGTACGCCTCGGGCCGCGCAACTTCGACGTACAAAATGCGTACGCTGTCTTCCTCTGCCGTCAGCAGCGCTACGACGATGCCGATGTGCAGTTCGAAAGATCCATAGGCGCAATCACCAATGACAATCCGGAGGTCATGCTGACCAATGCCGGCGTCTGTCTCGCGCAAAAGCCCGATTATGAGCGTGCCGAGGAATACTTCCGCAGGGCGCTCGATGCGCGGCCAACGCACGGCGAGGCGCTGCTGCAGATGGCGCTGATCAAGCATCAGACAGGCGACAATCTGAGGGCTCGTGCGTTCCTGCAGCGTTATCGCAGCGTGAATCGGACCGATGCGGGTGTTCTTTATCTTTGCGTTCTGATCGAAGCCAGTCTGCAGGACGACCGTGCGCGCACCGAGTGTTCCAACGAACTGCTGCGCGATTTCCCGGAGTCACAGGAGGCACGGCAGTTCCTCCAGGCCGAGTAACATGAGCGACGAGCCCGAATCCGCAGACGTAAAGGTGTCCGAGTCGGCCGGACCGCTGGCCGGCGAACGTCTTGCAGCCGCACGCCGCGAGCTCGATATCACCGTTCTCGACGTCGCGAAGGAGCTGCACCTCGACGAGCCCAAGGTCCGTGCACTGGAGCGCAACGATTTCGAGGTGCTCGGGGCTCCGGTTTTTGCGAAAGGGCATCTCCGCAAGTACGCGCAGCTTGTCGGCGTCAGCATCGAAGACGTTCTGGCCGACTACTACTCGCTGAACCGCGCGACCACTGCGCCGCCGCTGGTGGCAAGGGTGCGCAAGCCCGCGCGCGGCGTCTCCCCGGGTCCCTGGACCGCCGTGATCGTGATCCTGATAGCGGCAGCAGCAGCCTACTGGTACTTCGTCATGCGCCAGCCTGCCGAGCCGGCTCAGCCATCGACGTCCATCGAGACACCAATACAGCAGGCGGCGGAACCGCAGGACTCTCCCGCGACTACGAGCGCACCGGTCGAGGATATGCCGGCAGTCTTGCTCGATGAGGAGCCAGCGGAGGCCGTGGCGACTGCGCCGGCGCCAATTCCCGACGGCACCGTCCGGCTAACGATCAGGTTCACTGGCGACTGCTGGACCGAGATCACGGATGCCGCCGGCGACCGGCTCTTTTTCGCTTCCGGCACCGAAGGACGAATTGTCACGGTCGAGGGCGCGGAACCGCTCAACGTACTCTTCGGCAAGGCCGAAAATGTGGTCATGGATGTGAACGGCGTACGCCGGCCCTTTACCGCGGCGGATCGGCGCGGCGATACGGCGCGCCTGACGATCACGTCGCCCTAAAGGACTGCACCCGTGAAGCCCCGGCCCGTCAAAGGTATGCCCGACATCCTGCCCGATGCATCGGCTCGCTGGCAGTATCTCGAGGGTGTCGTGCGCGACATCGTGCAGTCCTATGGCTATCGTGAGATACGGCTTCCTCTGGTCGAGCAGACCGACCTCTTCAAGCGCTCCATTGGCGAGGTTACCGACATCGTCGAGAAGGAGATGTACACCTTCGAGGACCGCGGCGGCGAGAGCCTGACGCTGCGGCCGGAGGCGACCGCGGGCATGGTTCGGGCCGGTATCACCAACGGTCTGCTGCACAACCAGCGGCAGAAGCTCTGGACCGCCGGGCCTATGTTCCGGCGGGAACGGCCGCAGCGCGGCCGGTATCGGCAATTTCACCAGTTCGACGTCGAGGCGCTCGGATACGAGGGTCCGGACGTCGACGCCGAGCTCATTCTGATGTGCGCGCGCATGTGGCGCCGGCTCGGCATCGACCGGATTCGGCTCGAGATCAATTCCTTAGGGCTTCCCGAGGCCCGGGCTCGCTACCGCGACACGCTCGTCGAGTACTTTTCCAGCGTGAAAAATCAACTGGATCAGGATAGTATTCGCCGCCTCGAACAGAACCCACTGCGCATTCTCGACAGCAAGAATCCGGATATGCAGGCGCTCATCGAGGCGGCGCCGGTGATGCTGGACTTCCTGGACGAAGCGTCCGCCCAGCACTTCGATGAGCTAAAGGCACTGCTCGACGGCGCGGGCGTAGGCTATACCGTCAACCCCCGGCTCGTGCGCGGCCTCGATTACTACAATCGAACCGTTTTCGAGTGGGTGACGGACGCCCTCGGTTCGCAGGGCGCGGTTTGCTCGGGCGGTCGCTATGACGGCCTGGTCGAGAAGCTCGGCGGCCGGCCGACGCCGGCGATCGGCTGGGCCATGGGCATCGAAAGATTCGTGGCCCTGTTCGAGGAATGCGGCGGCAAGGTCGCGCCGGGCGAGGCCGACGTTTACCTCGTCGCTGTTGGCGACAAAGCGCTTGGAGAAGCGTTTGCCGTGGCTGAAGAACTGCGGGATGCGATCGCGGGCGTGCGCATCGAGGTAAACCTCGGTGGCGGCAGCTTCAAGTCGCAGCTCAAACGCGCCGACAAGAGCGGCGCGGCGTACGCGCTGATAATGGGAGAGCAGGAGATCGCCGACCGACAGATCGGCGTCAAGCCGCTGAGGCACGACGCGGGCCAGGAGGCGGTGGCGCGAGATGAGATTGCGGCACGCCTCGGCGCGATGCTCGCGGAGACATGAAAAGAGCGGTCCTTCGAAGAGGGGCTGATTAATTCGGAATAGCTGTGACAACTGCTGTTGGCGGTTGTCCACAACGTAGGTTGAAGTAAAGGCATCAACGTGGACGATTATCTTTCTGAAAAGGAACAGGTAGAACAAATGCGGGCCTGGTGGTCCGACTACGGCGCTTACATAATCGTAGGTGTCGTGCTCGGCGCGCTCGCACTGTTCGGGTACAACTATTATCAGGGCCAGCAGCGCGACGCTGAGTACAGTGCCTCGGCGCTCTACGACCAGCTGACCAATCATGTGGTCGACGGTAACGTGGATGAAGCCGAGAGCGTCATCGCGGAGTTGGAAGCGGACTACAGCGGCCTTGCCTATATGTCGCAGGCGAGGCTGGCGATGGCTCGCCTGTATATGGACAAGAACCGTGACCAGGATGCGGCGGATATGCTCCGAGCGCTCATGGAGAGCGATGCCCATCAGGAGTTTCGCAACGTCGCGCGGCTGAGACTCGCCAAGGTCCTCCTGTACCAGGGTAAGGCCGAAGAAGTGGTCGAGCTGCTTGACGACAATGCCGGCGACACCGCGTTTGCGGCCCGTTTTTCCGATACGCTGGGCGACGCCTACTACGAGCTCGGTGACTTCGAAGCCGCACGCGATGCGTATAGCCTGGCGCTGATAGAGCCCTCGCAGTCGGCAACTGTCGATCAGCAATTCGTTCAGCTGAAATTGCTGGATCTGCCGGCCGGTACTTTCATCAGCCCCGATGAGGAGGCGGTCGAAGACAGCGCGGAGGCCGGGTCGGAAGAGCCGGCCGAGGACGCGTCCGGGGATGACGCCGGCTCGACGGCAGCCGATGCGGCTACGGATTCAGTCGACGACGAGTCTGACGACGAGGGCGCCGAGTGACGATGCTGCGCAATTTGAGTGTCCTGATCGCCGCCATGGCTTTGGCAGGCTGTGGAGTATTCGGTAACAAAGAGGACGAACTCAAACCCGCCGAACTCGTGGACTTCGATCCGCAGATTCGCGTCAATCGGCTTTGGACCGTCAATCTGGGCGGTGACGCGGAGAATTTGCGACTGGCTTTACAGCCCGCCGGCGACGGCAATCGTATTTACGCCGCGTCCCATAACGGCGACGTTGCCGCGTTCGACCCGGCTTCGGGCGACACCCAGTGGCAGACGCGCCTGGACGTCGATCTTTCGGCCGGCCCCGGTGTTGGCGATGGCATTGCCGTCGTCGTGTCTGCCGACGGCGTGGTCATAGCCCTCGACGCCGCGACAGGCGCGGAGCGCTGGCGCGCGGATATTGGCGGCGAGTCGCTGGCCAAGCCGGTGATCGCAAACAACACCGTTCTCGTTCAGACCGTGGATAACCGGCTGCGCGGACTCGCGGCCTTCGACGGGTCCGAGCGCTGGACCGTGCTTCAATCGATGCCGGCGCTGACGATGCGCGGTTCGGCTTCGCCGCTAATCGTGGGATCGTCGGTCATCGCCGGCTTCGACAACGGCCGGCTGGTCGCTGTCGGCATCGACGACGGTGAGACGCGCTGGGAAACGCTGTTGGCGCCTCCGAGCGGCCGATCCGATCTGGATCGTCTGTCCGATATAGACGGAGCGATGGCCGCGGTTGGCCAGGATGTCTACGCCGCCGGCTATCAAGGACGTCTCGGATCGATTGCTGCCGAGTCAGGGCAGGTACTCTGGGCGCGTGAGATATCGACGTACGAAGGCGTGGCGGCCGACTGGGCGAATCTCTACACGGTTCAGGACGGCGGAGTCCTAATTGCATTGTCGCGCCGCAACGGCGCCGAGACCTGGCGCCAGGAATCGCTGATCCGGCGCGAACCCACGCTACCCATACCGTTCTACACGACGGTCGCCACGGGCGATTTCGAGGGTTATGTGCACTTCTTCAGCAATGTCGACGGCGAACCGGTCGCACGCGTGCGTGTCGGCAATGCGGCGATAACAGCCGATCCGATCGTCGTCGCCAATCGTCTGTACATCCAGAGCGACAGCGGCGTCATCGCCGCCTACGAGGTCGTGCAACCCGAACGGCCGCCGAACCGTGCACCCGATATCTCTGACGAGGGCGCCTGACGCCTCGTCGCGAGCCCGGATATTGCACCAGTATGACGCGCTTTCGCTTAGTCTTTGATCGATCTCACGCGCCAACTGATGCAATTTCCGCGCTAGGTGAATGACCGATGTTGCCTGTCATCGCGCTGATCGGCCGGCCTAATGTCGGCAAATCGACCCTCTTTAACCGGCTCACCCGGTCGCGCGATGCGATTGTCGCCGACTATCCTGGACTGACTCGCGACCGCCAGTACGGATTTGGCCGTCTGGGCCCCGTCCCGTACATCGTCATCGATACCGGCGGCGTCCAGGGGCGCGAAGAGGGTATCGACGAGCGCATGGTCGAACAGACCTCGCGAGCGCTCACCGAGGCCGACGTCGCGATCGTGCTGGTCGACGCTCGCGAAGGGGTCACTGCGGCCGATGAGCACGTCGTCTCGCTGGCGCGGAAGTTCGCCAGCAAGAGCATCCTCGTCGTCAACAAGGCGGAAGGCCTCGACCAGGACATGGCCGCGAGCGAATTTCACAGTCTCGGGCTCGGCGAACCTGTGGCCATTTCCTCGGCGCACGGCGACCGCGTCAGCGCGCTCATGGATCTGGTACTCGAGGACTGTATCGATGAGGCGGACGAGGAGCCGCAGGACGACGACGAGCGCGCGCTTCGCATCGCCGTCGTCGGGCGCCCCAACGTTGGCAAGTCCACGCTGGCCAACCGCTTGCTGGGCGAGGAAAGGCTCGTCGTCTACGATCAACCGGGGACGACTCGTGACAGCGTCGCGGTACCCTTCGAGCGCAACGATCGCAAGTACCTGCTGATCGACACCGCGGGAATCCGGCGCAAGTCGAGGGTCCGCGAGACGATCGAGAAATTCAGCATCGTCAAGGCGCTGCAGGCCATCGAAAGGGCACAGGTCGTGGTCGCGGTACTCGACGCCCAGGAAGGCGTTACCGAGCAGGACGTCAGCCTGCTCGGCCTGGTGCTGGAGCGCGGTCGCGCATTGGTCGTCGTTACCAACAAGTGGGACGGGCTCAGCGCGGAGAATCGCAAGCGCGTCCGCGACGATCTGGACAGGCGGCTACCCTTCCTCGATTTCGCCGAACGCATGACGATTTCAGCGCTCCACGGCACGGCCGTAGGCGACGTTCTGCCCGCAGTGGAGCGAGCCTATGAGGCTGCCACGCGGGACATGTCGACGACCGAGTTGACCCGAGAACTCGAGTCGGCGGTGTCGGCGCATCCGCCGCCGATCTATCGTGGCCGCAGAATTCGGCTGCGCTACGCTCATCAGGGCGGGCGAAATCCACCTGTCATCGTGATTCATGGCAATCAGACCGACCGCGTTCCCGAGGCATACCGGCGTTACTTGATCAATCGCTTCCGCAAGGCGTTCAAACTCAAGGGCACGCCGGTGCGCCTGGCCTTCAAAACCAGCGATAATCCCTACAAGGGGCAGCGCAACAAGCTCACGCCACGGCAGGAGCGCAAGCGCAAGCGAATGATCAAGCACGTCAAGAACAAGCGATGAGTGGAGCCAGAATAAAGGTCGTACTCGACGGACGCTTTGCGATGCATCGCGGCGGCCATCTCGATTCACCTACGCTCGCCTACGAGACGTGGGGCGAACTCAACTCGGCGAAGGACAATGCCGTACTGATCTTCTCCGGCCTGTCGCCGTCGGCGCATGCGGCTTCTTCGGCCGACGACTCGTCCTCCGGCTGGTGGGAGGAGATGATCGGCTCGGGCCTGCCGATCGACACCGACAAGTTCTACGTGATCTGTGTCAATTCTCTTGGCAGCTGCTTTGGTTCGACCGGACCCGCCTCGATCAATCCCGCGACGGGCGAGGTGTATCGGCTGGATTTCCCGGTACTGACGCTCGAAGACGTCGCGGAAGCCGCATACGGAGTCGTCGAGCATCTGGGGGTCGAGTGCCTGCATACGGTGGTCGGCTGCTCGATGGGCGGCATGAGTGGACTCGCATATTGCGTTCGACACCCCAATGCCGTGAAGCGCTTCATCAGCATCTCGTCGGCCGCGCGTGGCGAGCCGTTCGCGATCGCGGTCCGCTCGCTGCAGCGCGAGATGATCCGCTCCGACCCGAAGTGGTTGGGCGGGCATTACTCGGCGGATGATCCACCCATCGTCGGGCAGAGGCTTGCGCGCAAGCTCGGCATGATTACCTACCGCTCGCCGGAGGAGTGGCGTGGTCGCTTCGGGCGGGAACGCATTGGTGGAGAGACGCCGGTCGGCGATCCGTTTACGATCGAATTCAGCGTCGAGTCGTATCTCGAGAATCACGCGCTGAAATTTACCGGCCAGTTCGATCCGAACTGCTACCTGTACCTGTCTCGCGCGTCGGACCTGTTCGATCTCGCCGAGCACGGCGGCTCGCTGGAGTCCGGCTTCAAACGGACGAAGCTCGAGCGTGTGCTGGTGATGGGCGTAACGACGGATATCCTGTTCCCATTGCACCAGCAGCGTGAACTCGCCGGCGGCTTTCACAATGTTTGCGCCAACACGGATTTCGTCGAGCTGTCATGCATCCGCGGCCACGACTCATTCCTCGTCGACATGGATGCGTTTCGACCCGTGATCTGCGACTTCTTCGAGTCCTGCTGACCTCGCCGGCTAGTCGGTTTCCAGCACGATCGCCGGATCGACCGGAGTCCCATTGAGGTAGACGCCAAAATGCAGATGTGGCCCTGTGACACGGCCAGTGGCGCCTACGGCGCCGAGCGTCTCGCCCGTTGTTACCCTTTGGCCGAACTCGACGCCGATCTCGCTCAGGTGACAGTACATCGTGACCAGCCCCTGGCCGTGATCGACGATCACGGTATTGCCGTTGAAGTAGAAGTCGCCCGTCGTCGTGACGATGCCGTCCCGTGGTGCAAGTATCGGTGTGCCCTCGACGGCCGCGATATCCATGCCTTTGTGGGGTGAGCGCGGCTGATCGTTGAAAAAGCGTCGCAGTCCGAAGCTCGAACTGCGTCGACCGTCCACGGGAGCGGCGAGGGAGATCGAGTCGAGATCCTGCTCGCGCCAATTGCCGAGAGCGTTATCCAGCACGACACGCTCTCGGCCGATGCGCTCCAGTGCCTCGTCACTAAGATCGACGTATGAACTGCTCACGGTCAGTCGCTGTTCCCGGTAGGCGTGCTCGTTGACCTGGAACGAGATCGGCGCACCATCGACCACCAGCTCCGAATTGCCCACCTCGCTGTCGAGCGGCAAGCCGACAGCGGCCATCCAGTGCTCTCCATCGCGATAGACCAGCACCCTGTCGTCGCCGAAGCGGACATCCGGCCGCGGGTCGGTGGCGGAACCCACTTCGATCGCGGCAATACCACCCGGCCGCGCGTCGGGCGGCGCCTCATCGGCCCATGCCGGTGACAGGACAACGGTCAGCATGAGCAGTATTCGGGCGCTAATCATCGCTGACCTCGTCGATCGTCGCCTCGACACTGCCTTTGTGGAGCTTCGCGCGGATTCTGCTACCGGCACTTGTTTTTCCCGCATCGGTCAATACCGTGCCGGAGTGAGCGTCCATGACGATCGCATAGCCGCGTTCGAGCGTGGCCAGCGGGCTCACGGCGTGCAGTTCGCGCATGGCCAGTTCGAGCCGATGCTGATGTGAACTCAGGGTCTCACGCGTGGCGCTCGACATCCGGCGCAGCAATGCATCGAGTCGGCCTATCGACCGCTCGACCCGAACCGCCGGCGAATTGGCCAACAGCAGATTGCGCACGACCTGGACGTCGCTCCGCCGCTCGTAGAGCATTTGGCGCATCGCGGTGGCCAGTCGCGCGGTCTGTTCCCGGAGAGACGCGCGCTGTCGTTCGAGCGTGGCGGCCGGGCTGAGAGCCAGTAGCCGCCGGCTCAGATAATCGAGCGACTGAGCGCGAGCCTCGAGGCTTCGCTGAGACGAGCGGGCCAGCCGTGAGGAGAGGCCGGAAAGGCGTTGCAGCCATTCCGCGCTGTCCGGCACCACCAGCTCGGCCGCTCCGGACGGCGTCGGCGCCCGCAGGTCCGCCACGAAGTCGGCGATGGTGAAGTCGACCTCATGGCCGACGGCGCTGACGATGGGAATCGGGCAATCGGCGATCGCTCTCGCGAGTCGTTCGTCGTTGAACGCCCATAGATCCTCGAGCGAGCCACCGCCGCGGCCGATGATCAGCAGGTCGCATTCTGCTCTGTCGACCGCGCGGTCCAGCGCGGCGATGAGTTCGCCGGGTGCCGCATCGCCCTGCACGGCGGCGGGATACACAACGACAGGTACGGCAGGGAATCGGCGCTCGAGCACGGTAAGCATGTCCCGGACCGCGGCGCCGCTGGGGGAAGTCACGAGGCCGATGCGCGCCGGCAAGGCCGGCAGGGCTTGTTTGCGATCCTCGTCGAACAGGCCCTCCGCGGCGAGTTTCTTCTTGAGCCGGTCGAACTCGCGTTTGAGCGCGCCCTCGCCAGCGGGCTCGACTCGTTCGACAATGAGCTGATAGTCCCCGCGGGCCTCGTACAGGCTGACTCGCCCGAACGCGAGCACCAGGTCCCCGTTTTTAAGTCCCAGAGTCGGTCCGCGCTGCCGTTGCCGAAAGAATGCGGCGCGAATCTGTGCTGCGTCGTCCTTGAGGCTGAAATAGATGTGGCCGGAGGCGGGTTTGGCGATATTCGATATCTCGCCCTCCACCCAAATCTTCGCAATACCCTGCTCCAGCAGGGCGCGGGCGCGCCGATTGAGCTGGCTGACCGAGATGGCGGCCTCAGCCGGCTGTTTTTCGAGTAGATCGTCCACTCGGAGGAGTATAGCGAAGCTCAACAGCCGACCGTCACCTCAACAGGCGTTTACCCGCAAATGCCGTGAGCGTAGAATCGGCCGATTCACTCTCGCAAGGGGCGCCCCGTCGCAACCAGCGAGAGACTTGTCTTCTCACCATCCAGGGGATCCGTCGTAAATGCCTACTGAGTCAGGTTCCGGCGACTTTATTCGAATCGCGAAAGAGGCGCTCACATTCGACGACGTCCTGCTGCAGCCCGGCTATTCCGAGGTTCTGCCGCGGGAAGTCGACATGAGCACGCGGCTCACGGGCGAAATCACGCTCAATATCCCGATTCTTTCCGCGGCCATGGATACCGTGACCGAGGCCCGGCTGGCGATCGCGATCGCGCAGGAAGGCGGTCTCGGCGTCATTCACAAGAACATGTCCGTCGAAGAGCAGGCCCGTCAGGTGCTTGCGGTCAAGAAGTTCGAGAGCGGTATCGTGCGCAATCCCATCACCGTGAATCCGAGCATGTCCATTCGCGAGGTCATCGAGCTGACCCGCGCGATGGGCATCTCCGGTGTTCCGGTGGTCAACGAGCGCGAGACCGTCGGCATCGTCACCCATCGCGACCTTCGTTTCGAGACTCAGCTCGACGCGCCGGTATCGGCCGTCATGACGCCGAAAGACAGGCTCGTGACCGTCCGTGAGGACGCCGATCAGGACGAAGTCTTGTCGCTGTTGCATCAGCATCGGATCGAGAAGGTGCTCGTCGTCGACGACAACTTCGAGCTGAAGGGCATGATCACTGCGAAGGATTTTCAGAAGGCCAAGGACTATCCGCGCGCCTGTAAAGACGACGGCGGCGCGCTGCGCGTCGGTGCGGCAGTCGGTACCGGATACGACACCGACGAACGTGTCGAGGCGCTGGTTCAAGCGGGCGTCGACGTGATCGTGGTGGACACGTCGCATGGATTCTCGAAAGGCGTTATCGAAAGGGTGCGCCGGGTCAAGGATGCCTACCCGGACATGCAGGTGATCGGCGGCAACGTCGTAACCGGTGAAGCCGCGCTGGCGCTGGTCGAAGCCGGTGCGGACGGCGTCAAGGTCGGTATCGGCCCCGGCTCGATCTGTACGACACGTGTGGTGGCAGGCGTTGGTGTGCCGCAGATTTCCGCGGTTTCGGAAGTGGCCGCCGCGCTCAAGGACAAGGGGATTCCCTTCATCGCCGACGGCGGCATCCGCTACTCGGGGGACATCGCCAAGGCACTCGTCGCCGGCGCGTATTCCGTCATGATCGGCGGCTTGTTCGCCGGCACCGAGGAATCCCCGGGCGAGGTCGAACTCTACCAGGGCCGCTCGTACAAGTCGTACCGCGGAATGGGCTCGGTCGGCGCCATGGGTCAGTCGCACGGCTCGTCGGATCGCTACTTCCAGGATGCGACCGAGGAACTCGAGAAACTCGTTCCGGAAGGTATCGAGGGGCGCGTCGCCTACAAGGGCGGAATGGTCGCGATCGTCCACCAGCTCGTCGGCGGCGTGCGCGCCGCGATGGGGTATACGGGCAGCGGCAACATCGACGAGATGCGGAACAAGCCGAAGTTCGTGAGAATAACCAGTGCCGGCATGACCGAAAGCCACGTCCACGACGTAACGATTACCAAAGAAGCGCCGAATTACCGCTCCGGCGGAGGTTGACCAGTCGATGGCCGTGAATCCCGACGTCCTGGCTAAGGCCGACATTCATGCGGAACGTGTGCTGATCGTCGATTTCGGCGGTCAGTACACACAGCTGATTGCGCGGCGCGTCCGCGAATGCGGCGTATTTTCCGAGATCCACCCCTGGGACATATCCGACGCGGACATCCGCGAATTCGCGCCGCGCGGCATCATCCTGTCCGGCGGCCCGGAGTCCGTGAACCTCGACGATCCGCCCCGCGTTTCGCCGGCTGTCTTCGAACTCGGCGTGCCCGTGCTGGGCATCTGCTATGGCATGCAAACCATGGCGGCTGAGCTTGGCGGGGCCGTCGAAGCATCCAGTCATCGAGAGTTCGGCTATGCCGAGATCGTTCCGGACGAGTCCACGCTGTTCGGCGGCTTGAGCGATAGCGACAACGAGTCACTCTTGAAGGTCTGGATGAGCCACGGCGATCGCGTGTCCGAGGCGCCGCCGGGCTTCCGAGTGACGGCACGTAGCGGCAATTCTCCGCTCGCCGCCATGGAAGACACCGATCGGCATTACTACGGCGTCCAGTTCCACCCGGAAGTCACGCACACGCCGCAGGGGCAGCGGATGATCGAGCGCTTCGTGCACGACATCTGCGGCTGCGCCGGCGACTGGACACCGGGCAATATCGTCGCCGACGCGATCGCTACCGTTCGCGAAAAGGTCGGTGACGGACAGGTGCTGCTCGGTCTCTCCGGCGGTGTCGACTCTTCGGTCGTCGCGGCTCTGTTGCATGAAGCGATCGGTGACCAGCTCGTCTGCGTATTCGTCGATCATGGCCTGCTCCGCCATCATGAGGGCGATCACGTCATGGAGACGTTCGCGGAGCACATGCACATCAATGTCATCCGCGTGAACGCCGCCGACCGGTTCTTCGATGCACTCGCCGGAGTCAGCGATCCGGAGGAGAAGCGCAAGATCATCGGCCGAAACTTCATCGAGGTCTTCGACGAAGAGGCGCACAAGCTCGAGAGCATCGAATGGCTTGCGCAAGGCACGATCTATCCCGACGTCATCGAGTCGGCCGGCTCCAAGACCGGCAAGGCACACGTCATCAAGTCCCATCACAACGTCGGCGGGCTCCCCGAGGACATGCGCATGTCCCTGATCGAGCCGCTCCGCGAGTTGTTCAAGGACGAGGTTCGCCAGATCGGCATCGAGCTCGGGCTACCCCGCGAGATGGTCTACCGGCATCCGTTCCCGGGGCCGGGTCTCGGGGTACGCGTTCTTGGCGAAGTTCGAAGAGAGTACGTCGAACTGCTTCAGCTCGCGGATGACATCTTCATCGAGGAACTGCGCAAGAACGACCTCTACGACAGTACCAGTCAGGCGTTCGCCGTATTTCTGCCGGTCCGTTCCGTCGGCGTCATGGGCGATGGTCGTCGTTACGAGTACGTCGTTGCGCTGCGCGCCGTCGAGACAGTGGACTTCATGACCGCGCGTTGGGCTCGTTTGCCGTACGAGTTTCTCGAACATGTGTCTCTGAGGATCATCAACGAAGTCGATGGTATCTCCCGCGTGACGTACGACATCTCAGGCAAACCGCCCGCGACGATCGAGTGGGAGTGAATGGGCTGGCCGGAATCCGATCTGTCCATGATGCGCGCGGCGATCGAAGCGGCGCGAAGTGGAGGGGAAGCCGGCGAGGTCCCGGTTGGCGCTGTCGTCAGCGTATCGAATGAGATCGTCGCGACGGCGCACAATCGAACCATCTGCGATCAGGATCCTGCCGGCCACGCCGAGATCGTGGCGCTCCGGGCAGCAGCGAAAAGTCTCGGCAATCATCGCCTTCCCAACGCGACGCTCTACGTAACGCTCGAGCCCTGCGCGATGTGCATGGGCGCGCTCAGCGAAGCGCGTGTCGCGCGCCTGGTGTTCGGCGCCTACGATCCCAAAGCCGGTGCGGCGGGGAGCGCAACGAACCTCAGCGATACGTTGCTGCATCGCTTCGAAATCAACGGCGGTGTGCTGGAAGAGGACTGTGCCGCGCCGCTGGCGGAGTTCTTCGAAGCGCGGCGCAAAGAGTCACGATGAGACCATTGCCTCTTCTTCGTCCGGCGGAGTCTCGTTCTCCGTCAGCCACAACAGAATGTTGTAGTAGGCGCGAATATTGTTGACGTAGAGCACGGGTTCCCAGCCTCTGGCATACCCGTATGGGAGCTGCGAATACCATTGCCGCTGCGCCAGCAGGGGTAGCGCTCTCGACATATCGATCCACGTGTCCGGATTTCCGTCCTGCATCTCGACAATCGTCCTCGCATCCTTCAGGTGATTGAAGCCGACGTTGTAGGCGGCGAGCGCCATCCACGTGCGGTCCGGCTCGTCAACGGTGTCCGCGATGCGCTCCGTCTGCCGGGCGAAATACTCGGCGCCGCCGAATATGCTGTTGCGCGGATCGACGCGGTCGTCGATTCCGAGATACTCGGCGGTTGCCTGAGTCAGCATCATAAGTCCGCGAACGCCGGTCGGCGACACTGCTTGTGAACGCCAGTGCGACTCCTGATAGCCGATCGCGGCCAGCAAGCGCCAGTCGACACCCCACTGTTCGCCGGCTTGTTCGAACATGTCCCGGTATCTCGGCAAGCGGCTCTCGTAATGGCGGATAAAGTTGCGCGTACCGACGTAATCGAAATCTTCAATGTGGCCGTAGTACCGGTCGTTGACGCGTGCGAGCAGGCCGCTGCGCTCCGCGTCGATAATGAATTCGTCGGCGCGCGCGAGCAGACTGTTGCCGCTGTCCTTGGCAAATGCCCAGGCAATCGGTCCACCCACTTCGAGCTCGAGTGCGATACGAAGTTCCGGATAGAAGTTTCGCTGAATATTGAAGTCGGTGCTGTCGGCGATCGTGAAGTCGAGTTCGCCGGAAGCGACTTCAGCGAGCAGGTCGGCGACGGTCGTACTCGGATTCTCCGTCCACGTAAGTTCGGGGTAGCTCTGCTGAAGGCTTGCCAGGATTTCCGAGTGGCTGCTGTTGGCGAGCACCTCGATCGAACGGCCGAGGACCTCCTCGATCGAGTTCGGCCGGCCGGTGCCGAGCTTGTATATGAGGTGCATGTCGACGGCATGGTAGGGGTGCCCGAAGTTGAGCACGTCCTGTCTCGCATCGGTAATCGACAGGCCTGCCGCCGCCATGTCGGCTCTTCCGGACAGCAGCCGTGGCACGATCTCGGACACGCTCGGGACTGGTTCGACGATGACCGCAACGCCGAGTCTGTCGGCGAAGTCGCGGACGAGATCGAACTCCGGACCCGATGGACCGTCCGGGCC
>CALZMR010000023.1 GCA_945788575.1 uncultured Woeseiaceae bacterium | reverse complement strand
GCAGCGTTCCGAGTTCGCGGCCGCGCTCCGAAAGCGCGATGCGCGCGCTGTTATACGCCACGCCGAAACCGAGCGCACAGGCCAGCACAGAGAAAAGGGTGATGAACACCATGATGTGTTCGACGATCGTACTGTAGAACGAATCGATCGCCGCCTGCCGCAGCATCACGGCCGACACCAGCGGTTGCTCCTTGAGCCTGGCGTAGAATGCCGCCTCCTCGCGTGAATCGACCAGGACGCTGACGTACTCGGCGCTTGGTCGTTCCTTCAGCATGCGGTTCAGCGCATCGATATTCACGAATGCCGGCATCGCGATGTAGGTCTCTACCAGCGCAACGACTGGCAGCGACCGCTCGGGCCGGCGCCCCTCGAGGACCTCGAGCCAGACCTGGTCGCCGATCGATACGCCGAGCTTGTCGGCCAATACGGTGCCGAGCACGAGGCCGTCTGGCGGGACCGGGATGACGCTTGACGTGGCATCGTCGAATATCGGCTGCAACCAAGCGTCGGATTCGAGGCCCGTGAGCGCGCCGCGGTGGGTAATGGGTCCGACCGACAGATCCGCGGCCACGATGCGCATCGGCTCGACGGCGAGTACACCGGGTAGATGCTCGAAGTCTCGCGTGATCGTTTCGGCCTGCGGCTCGGCGAAACCTATCGTCGCGTCCTGGTGCTGCGCGTTGTAGAAGTAACTCTGCCCCAGGTAGTCCAGCGAATCGTTCCACTGAATCGAGAGCACGAGCAGGCCGACGGACGCTGCAACGCCGAACATCGTCAACAGCGAGCGGACCGGCGAACGCAGGATGTTGCGCAGGATGATGCGCGAGCCCTGGTCGAGCCAACGTGCCGCGCGGGTATCCCAAAGCCGCATTCGCTTGAAAGTCTCTGGTGCCGGTGGGACCATGGCCTGTGCCGGAGGTAGCCGCGCCGCGCGTTGCACGGCGTTGGCAGAACCCAGCAGCGCCGACGCGAGACTGACGGAGACGGCAACCACCATAGCTGTCGTGCTCGGCCGATACAGTAGCAGCGGGAAGCGAAACAGATTCGTGTACATCTCGGTGTTCACGCGGCCCAGCCAGGTGCCGGCAACGATGCCAATCACGCTGCCGACGGCAACGATGCCGATCACGAACTTGGCGTAGTGCAGGCCCACCTCGACGCTCGAATAGCCGAATGCTTTCATGAGCCCGATCTGGCTTCGCTCCGTGGCGACGAGACGCCCGAGCAACATATTCGTCAGGAGCGCTGCAACGACCAGGAATATCGTCGGCAGAATCATCGACACCGTTTTGAGTTGTTCCATCTCGTTCATGACGAACCAGTTGGAGAGCTGATCCTTGCGTTCGATGGCACCGATGCTGCCGTAGCGCTCGAGGATGCGGTCGAGCTGTTGAATGACCTGTTCCGGTCGCGCTCCGCGCTCGAGTTCGAGCGATACATTATTGAAAGCGCCCCGGAGATCATAGGCGGCGGCGAGCGCTTCGTGGCCCATCCAGAGGATGCCGAAGCGTCTGTCGTCCGGCATTAGAGCGCCCGGGCCGAGCGCATAGACGAACTCGGGTGACAACGCGATGCCGACAACGCGAAGTTCGCGCCGGTTACCGTTGATTACGGCCACGACGGCGTCGCCGACGACGAGATCGTGTGCTTCGGCGAACGGTTCGTTGAGCACGACCTCGTCCGCATTGCCGCGCTCGGGCATTCGGCCGCTTTGTAGCGCCAGCCCGTTCAGTACCGGCTGGCGGCCCTCGGGCACGGACACAAACTGTCCCATCACCGGCTCGGCGAAACCTTCGATGTCGAGCGTCGCGAATCGCGACACACGCGTTTGCACAGTGCGAACGCCGCGAATCGCGGCAATGCGATGCTCGGCACTCTCGGGGGCGCGCCTGACAGACGCGAATACATCGCCAAAGCGGTAACGCTCGTAGTAGGCCGCGGTAGTGTCGTCGAGCGCCTGAAGCGTCGACAACGACATGATCAAGGCTGCGATACCTGCCGCGATGACGATACCGACAGCGATGACCTGACCGCGCATGTGCCACAGGTCGCGCCGAACTTTGCGATCGATTGCACGCATCACCAGGCGAGCTCCGCGGCGGTGCGCCGTTCGGTGTTCTTCTCGATCCTTGCGACACAGCCATCGGCGACGTGCAGCACGCGATCGGCCATCGAGCCTATAACCGTATTGTGGGTAATGACGGCCGCGGTGGTGCCGAGATCGCGGTTGACCTGATCTATGGCGTCGAGCACCAGAATGCCCGTCTCGCTGTCGAGTGCGCCGGTAGGCTCGTCGCAGAGAAGGATATCCGGCTGCTTGGCGATGGCTCTTGCAATAGCGACCCGCTGCTGCTCGCCGCCGGAGAGCTGTGCGGGGAAATGATCAAGACGCTCGCTCAGGCCCACGATACCGAGGGCTTCGGCCGGATCGAGCGGACGTTCGGCTATCTCGGTGACCAGCGCCACGTTTTCTTCGGCCGTCAGACTCGGGATCAGGTTGTAGAACTGGAATACGAACCCGACGTGATCGCGACGGTAGCGGGTAAGCTCGCTCTCGTCGGCGCCCGTGAGTTGGTGATCGCGGAAACGCACGGTGCCGGAGGTCGCCGTGTCCAGGCCGCCGATAATGTTCAGCAGCGTTGACTTACCGGAACCGGACGGGCCCAGTATGACGACGAGTTCGCCTTCGTAGAGATCCAGATCGGCGCCTCGCAACGCATGAACTTCAACCTCACCCGTTCGGTAAACCTTGGTGATGTTGCGGGCAGTCAGTGTTGTGATCATGGCAGCGGCCTCGGCAGCTGATATCCATTGCACCTGAGCGCCGTAGCCGCCTCAATCCGCAGAATCCCTCATGCGATTGCGGTGATATGGCCGGAGACGAGTCGCGAAGCGAGTCACGATGATGAAACTGACCGACGGGCCAGGATTTCCCTAATCACGATTCTGGTCGGACGATGTCTAACCCGGACGCACTCCCCATCACTGTGCTGCGGCGAAGTCCGTCGCCTGGCGCTAGCGTTCAACTATGACGACGCCGCCGAACGGGCTGTGGCATCGGGCTTCGTCTTCCACCCGAGCCACGGAGTGCGTAGACTTGCGCGCCTTCTCGAATAATCGCACCGAAGAATCCCGTGTTCCCTCTCAACCGCCATTTCAGCCGCAAGACCATGGTCGAGCTCCTGAGGCTCGCCATACCGATGGTGGTATCGCAGGGAACCTTCGCGGTGATGATCTTTACCGATCGCTACTTCATGTCGCAGATCGATCCCGTGCACATGGCGGCGGCACTGGGTGGCGGTGTCGCATCGTTCTTCTCATTCTGCTTCTTCCTCGGGCTGTTCTCCTACGCTAACGCGATGGCGGCACAGTACCTGGGTGCGGGCGAACCAGAGAAGGCGCCGAAGGTCGTCACTCAGGGTCTGATCATGACGGTGATGAGTGCGCCGTTCCTGACGCTGATCACGTTCCTCGTTGCCGGCATCTTCCAGGGCATGGGACACGATCCGGTGCAGGTCGAACTGGAGCGCACCTACTACCTGATCCTGATGGCCGGCGTGCTCATAACGCTGGCGAAGGTCTGTATCTCGTCGTACTTCGCCGGCATAGGCCGGACCCACGTCGTCATGATCTGCGACGTCTTCGGTCTGGTCATCAACGTGCCGCTCTCGTATGTGATGGTGTTCGGCAAACTCGGGTTTCCGGCAATGGGGATCATTGGAGCCGGCATCTCCACTGTGATTGCCACGCTCCTGGCCCTTCTGCTGTTCGTCGCGTTCTACTTCGCGAAGGAGCATCGCGAGGCGTTCGGCGTGCTGCACTCGTTCTCGCTCGACTTGAAGATTCTCAAGCGCTTCTGGCGGCTCGGCTTCCCATCCGGGCTGGAACTGTTCCTGAACGTGGCGGCGTTCAACTTGTTCCTGCTGATGTTCCAGGGCTACGGAATCGCCGAAGGTGCGGCCGCCGCGATCGTCTTCAACTGGGACATCCTCTCGTTCGTGCCGATGATCGGCCTGAACATCGGCGTCATCAGTCTGATCGGGCGATTCGTGGGCGCCCGCGACATGGAGCGAACCAACGAAGTCATGGCCGCCGGCTTCGCCCTGGGCCTGGCCTATTCCGCGGTGCTCGCCGTCGTCTACATCGTGTTCCGATATCCGCTGGTCGAAGTGTTTGCACCGCCGAGCGGCGACTTCACGGCGATCCGCGAACTGTCGGCGTTCATGATGATCGGTCTGTCCAGCTACGTGATGGCCGACGCGATACTGCTCGTATCGGGCGGTGTCTTACGAGGCGCCGGCGATACGCGCTGGCTGATGGTCGCCTCGGTAACCCTGCACTGGGCGATGCTCGTCGCTCAGTTCTTCATCATCAAGGTGTTCAAGTTCAGTCCAAGGGTGTCGTGGATCGCCATGTGCGTACTCGTGCTCTCGCTTGCGCTGGTCTATGCGATGCGCCTCAAGGGTGGACGCTGGCGTGACCCTGAAGTGCTCGAGGCGGTGATGGCCGAGTAGCGGACATCCAAGACGGGGCTCACACTCTGCGACTGAGCAAGTCGACCTGACCCAGGGAGGCTGCAGACATCGCATGACGGGTTGGCGGGCACAATGCTAGATTCGTATCTTCTGCCTGTTGGGCCCGTCGGCATACATGACCATGGATTTCGCAGAGCTGATCAAAGAAGTTCCGAAGGCTGAACTGCACCTGCACATTGAGGGCACGCTGGAGCCCGAGCTAATGATGCAGCTCGCGAAGCGCAACGGCATCCGCATCCCCTATACGAGTGTGGAAGAGATTCGGCAAGCATACGAATTCACCGATCTGCAGTCTTTCCTCGACATCTACTACGCTGGCGCCGCGGTACTGCAAACCCAACAAGACTTCCACGACCTGACTTACGCGTATCTCGAGCGAGCTGCGGCCGATAACGTGCGACATGTGGAGATCTTCTTCGACCCACAGACACATACCGAACGCGGCATTGAGTTCATTACGGTGCTTGACGGAATCCACGGGGCGCTCGAAGCCGGTAAGGCGCAGCTTGGGATCACGTTCCGTCTCATCATGTGTTTTCTGCGGCATCTGAGCGCCGATGAGGCGATGGCGACACTTGATTCGGCGCTGCCCCACAAGTCCCGCTTGCATGCCGTTGGGCTCGACTCCTCCGAGGTCGGTAACCCGCCATCCAAATTCACGGGCGTCTTTGATCGTGCCCGAGATGCCGGCTTGCTTACGGTTGCGCACGCCGGTGAAGAAGGACCGCCGGAGTACATCCGCGAAGCGCTGGACCTGCTCAGGGTTGCCCGCATCGACCATGGCGTTCGCTGCCTTGAAGACTCCGCACTGGTTGAGCGGCTGGTTGTCGAACAGATCCCGCTTACAGTCTGTCCCTTATCAAACGTCAAGCTGCGGGTTTTCGACACACTCGAGCAACACAACTTGCGGACGCTGCTCGACGCCGGTCTCTGCGTGACCGTGAATTCCGACGATCCTGCCTACTTCGGTGGCTACATCGGAGACAACTTCCTGCAGGTACAGCAAGCGCTGGGATTGGATGCGAGTCGATTGCAGACGCTTGCAAGAAACGCGTTCACGGCAAGCTTTCTGCCGCAGGATGACATCGCACGACACATCAGCGCCGTGGACGCCGTTTTCGATTCGGCTTGATGCGTGACATTGCTGAGGCCGCCGCGACGACCAGCGCCCCCTTCGCGAATGCAAAGGGCAAGCCATTTCACTGAACAGACCTGTCCACGTCGACTTGTTGACCAACCAGACCGGTTCGTACGTACGGAAATCAATCGAAGGCTGGAGCGGATTTGTCGCCGCGGTGCGGCCTGACGTCAGGGCGTTGGGGTGACCCCGGGGCGCCTTTGATGCTCGACGCGATATGGCTCTATTATTAAATAGTCGAGCAAATAAATTCACAAAAAGAGTGCCGCCTTGATCATGAGCAATTCCCAAACGCGTACCCAACAATGGAGGCGGTGCCGCTACGATCGACATCTTCGCCAACATTGGAAACAATGATGGAGCAGCGGTTTTGAGTTCAACGGATACGAATATCAAATGCGCATGCGAATGTGGCGCGACGACGTTCGCGGCCAACGGCACACCCCTGTTTCGCCTCATCTGCCATTGTTCAATCTGCCAGCGCTTCAATGATGCGCCGTTTGCTGACGTCGCGGTGTTTCGAGCGAAGGACGTCGACACGCCATCGAAAGACTCGGTTCGCTACGAGAGGTGGCGGCCGCCGCCGAACATCCGTCGCGGAACCTGCGTTAGCTGCGGCGCACCGGCTATAGAACTTTTCCACCCGCCGCTGCTCCCGAAGCTCACGATCGTACCGGTGCGGAACATCGGGCAGCACGAGATACTCCCGGAACCGTCAGCGCACATTTTCTATGAGTCCCGACTTGTCGACGTTGCCGACGACCTTCCGAAGTATCAGGGGTACTGGAGCAGCCAGCTTCTGTTCGGCCGATTGCTCATGAGAGCTTAGGCGGGCGCATACGCGCAAATGATCAGGGCCGGGCCCGGACTCCCCAACCCTGCACCAATCTGATGCAAGCCCTGATTACTACGTCTAGTCAGAACCGTCGCTTCAATTACGGCTTTCCACAGTACGCTTGTCAGCGCCCGCCCATACGATAGAGTTGCGCGCAGTACTGCTGGGAGCAACCCTTTTGAATGTGGATAGTTCGGCGGTCGTTCGCGACCGGCTTGCTCATTACAACCGTGACCCGGGCATGGTCCTGCAGATGCTGCGTGACATCCAGCTTGCCCAGAATGTCATCCGCCCTTCGGACATCAGGATTCTCTCCGAGAGCCTCAACATGCCGCGCGCCAAGATAAAGGCGCTGATCGACTTCTACAGCTTCCTGCACGACTCGCCGCGCGGCCGATACGACATCTATTTCAGCGACAGCATCACCGACCACATGCTCGGCAGCCGCGAGCGCGCGGCACAGCTGTGTGCTGCACTCGGCGTCGAGCTCGGCGTACCGAACGCGGACGGGCTCGTCAGCGTTGCGTTGACGTCCTGCACCGGACTCTGCGAGCGCGGTCCGGCCGTGCTCGTCAACGGCACCGCCATCGACCGCGTCGATGAAGCACGCGTCGCCGAGATGGCGAAACTAATCAAACACAATGTTCCACTCATGGAGTGGCCGCTCGAGTGGTTCGTCATCAACGATGCGCTGCGCCGCAAAGGCCCGCTGCTGGACAGCCACATGCGTAAAGGCGAGGCAGTCGAACGCGCCATCGAGGTCGGTTCCCATCAGGTCATCGCGGAGCTAAAAGCGTCGGGACTTCGCGGCTGTGGCGGCGCCGGCTTCCCGACGTGGCGTAAGTGGGACATCTGCCGCAGCACGCACACCGAGCAGCGCTACGTCGTCTGCAATGCGGACGAAGGTGAGCCGGGCACGTTCAAGGACCGGGCGCTCCTGAACACCTATGCACGCCACGTGTTCGAAGGTATGACGGTTTGCGGCCTGGCAATAGGCGCCAGTCAGGGCTATCTCTATCTGCGTCACGAGTACGAGTTTCTGCGCGAGCGCCTAGAGCGGCGCCTCGAACGGCGGCGCGAAGTGAATCTCTTGGGCCGAAACATCCTCGGCCATCACGGCATTAACTTCGATATCGAGATCGTTATGGGCGCCGGTTCCTACGTGTGTGGCGAGGAGTCCGCGCTGATCGAATCGATGGAAGGCAAGCGCGGCATACCGCGCATCCGGCCACCCTTCCCCGTGACCCACGGTTACAAAGGCCTTCCGACGGTCGTCAACAACGTGGAGACGTTCTGCTACGCAACGGGCATCGTCGCCAGAGGACCGGAGTTCGTGGCGCACGACGGCAGCGAGCCCTGCTGGAAACTCCTGAGCATCAGCGGCGACTGCCGCTCGCCAGGCATCTACGAAGTTCCACTCGGCACGACGATTCGTGAGGTGACCGAAATGTGCGGCGCCGATGACGTGCAGGCGATACAGGTCGGCGGCCCGGGCGGCCTGCTGATTTCCACCGATGAACTGGACCGCGTGCTGTCGTTCGACGACCTCAATACGGCCGGCTCATTCATCATCTTCGATGGCTCCCGCGACCTGCTGGAAGTGGCACTCAACTTCACGAAGTTCTTCAAGCACGAGAGCTGTGGTTTCTGCACGCCGTGCCGCGTCGGCACGAAGCTGATGGTGGCGATGGCGGATAAAATCGCTGACGGCCACGGCGCGAGAGTCGATGTCGAACAGATGCAGCGCCTGCATCATCTGATGACGCAGGCGAGCCACTGTGGCTTAGGCCAGCGCGCGGCGGTGCCGATACTCACGACGTACGAGAAATTCCCAGAGTCGATCAACCGGCGTATCGGTGACGCCGAATACAAACCGGCCTTCGATGTCGAAGCCGCGATCGAACGTTCGCGACAGATTGTCGCGGAGGAATCAAAATCATGAGCGGGCGCATTCGTATCGACGGCGTGTCCATCCCATTTGCCGACGGCCAGACGGTCATCCAGGCGGCCTATGATGCCGGCGTCCACATCCCGCACCTGTGCTACCACCCGGACTACGCCGCGAACGGCAGCTGCAAGTTGTGCACCTGCCAGATCGATGGCCGCCAGGTCTCCAGCTGCACGACGAAAGCGACCGACGGCATGGTCGTCGAGAGCAACACGGAGGAACTCAACTCCGAACGCCGCGCGCTGACGCAGTTGTTGTTCGTCGAGGGCAATCACCACTGTCCCTCCTGCGAGGCCAGCGGCAATTGCGAGCTGCAGAACCAAGCCTACCGGCTCGGCATGACGGCGCTGATCTTCCCGGACTTCACGGCCGGCCGCGCAACCGATGCGACGCATCCCGACATCCTGCTGAACCGGGACCGCTGCATCTACTGCGAACTGTGCGTACGCGCCTCGCGGGACACGGACGGCAAGGACATTTTCTGTATCAGCGGGCGCTCGGAAAACAAGTCGCTCGCCATCAACTCCGACAACGGCATGCTGGACGAGTCGGGGCTGACCGTCGATGACGCGGCGGCCAATGTCTGTCCGGTCGGCGCGATCATCAAGAAGCGCCAGGGATTCCGGAAACCGATCGGGCAGCGCGACTACGACGCACGCCAGGTGACGCACAACAAAGTCCGGCTTCCCGAGATCAAGACCCCTCTCGTCAAGGCGCCGGGCGAGAAAGTCACCGTGGCTACCTGCTCGCTGGCGGGCTGCTTCGGCTGCCACATGTCGTTCCTCGACATCGATGAGCGCATTATCCAACTCGCGGAACGCGTAAGCTTTGATCGCTCGCCGATCAACGACATCAAGCACATCTCGGGCCCCGTGGACATCGGCCTGGTGGAAGGCGGCGTCTGCAACACCGAGAACATCGAGACGCTTCGCGAGTTCCGCGACAACTGCGGCATCCTGATCTCGGTCGGCGCCTGTGCGATGGATGGCGGAGTCCCTGCCCTGCGCAACGGTCTCGATGTCAGAGACCTGCTGGAAGAGTCCTACATCAACGGACGGGGCATCGAGAATCCGCAAATCCCGGTTGACCGTGAGCTGCCCTATATCCTCGAAAAAGTCAGCCCGATCCACGAAGTCGTCAAGGTCGACTTCTTCCTGCCCGGCTGCCCGCCGCCTGCCGATGCGTTCTGGCAGATTCTGACCGACATCGTCGATGGACGGCAGCCGGACCTCCCGTACGATCTCTTGCAATTCGACTGAGCCCAAAACGATGACTACAGAAACAGCATCAGACCGCGACAATCTAAACCGCATCGTTATCGAACCCGTGTCGCGGGTCGAAGGGCACGGCAAGGTCACGCTGCTCGCAGACGACGACAACGTCATTCAAGAGGCTCGCCTGCACATCGTCGAATTTCGCGGCTTCGAGAAGTTCATCCAGGGACGGCCGTACTGGGATGTCCCGATAGTCGTGCAGCGGCTGTGCGGCATCTGCCCCGTGAGCCATCACCTCGCAGCGGGCAAGGCGATCGATCGCATCGAGGGCGCGGAACGACTCACGCCGACCGCCAAGAAACTCCGCGAGCTCGTGCACTTCGGACAGATCCTGCAGAGCCACGCGCTGCACTTCTTTCATCTGGCCTCGCCCGACTTGCTATTCGGGTTCGATGCCGACGTCGCCAAGCGCAACATCTTCGGCGTGATCGAAGCGCATCCGGACATCGCGGTACAGGGCGTCAAGCTTCGCAAGTACGGCCAGGAGGTCATCCGCGCGATCTGCGGCAAGCGCATCCACGGCACGGGTGCCATACCGGGCGGCATGAACAAACCGCTGAGTCATTCCGAACGCGATGCCTTGTTGGTGGACATCGACCAGATCACCGAGTGGGCGCTCGCGGCCGTCAACCTGGCGCGCGACTACTACCTCAGTAACCAGCCGCTGAGCGTCGAGTTCGGGACGATGACGTCGAACTACCTGAGTTTGGTACGGCCCGACGGCGCACTCGAACTCTACGACGGCAAGCTGCGCGCCAAGGACAAAGACGGCAACATCATCATCGATCAGCACTCCGACCAGTACTACTTTGATTACATCCGCGAAGAGGTGAAGAGCTGGAGTTATATGAAGTTCCCGTATCTCACTTCATTGGGATCTGAGAACGGCTGGTACCGAGTGGGCCCACTGGCGCGCGTCAACAACTGCGACTACATCGACACCCCGCAGGCCGAGGAGCAGCGCCGGGAATACAAGGCCAACGGTGAAAACGGCATGCTGCACGCACCGCTCGCCTACCACTGGGCGCGCATGATCGAACTCCTGCACTGCGCCGAGAAGATCAAGGAACTCTTGATCGATCCCGAGATCCTCGGCACCGACCTGATCAATCGCGGCGAGCAGCGCAATAGCGTCGGCATCGGCGTGATCGAAGCTACGCGCGGCACTCTGTTCCACCATTACGAGGTCGACGAGAACGACCTCATCAAGAAGGCCAACCTGATCGTCTCGACGACCAACAACAACCAGGCGATGAACGAATCGATACGCAGGGTCGCCGACAAGTACCTGAGCGGCCATGAGCTGACCGAAGGCCTGCTCAACAACATCGAAGTCGCGATCCGCGCCTACGATCCCTGCCTGTCCTGCGCCACGCACGCCGTCGGCAAGATGCCACTGATCATCGAACTCAAGAACAGCAGCGGCGAAACGATCGACCGGCTGCAGAAAGACAGCAATGGCGAGATCAGTTGATCCGACCCTGACGGTTTTCGCCTGGGGCAACACGGCGCGCGGCGACGATGCGATCGGCCCCATGCTTGCTGAGCGATTGAGAGCCAGGGAAGCGCCCGGGCTCGTCGTTATCGAAGACCACCAACTCAACATCGAGCACGTCACCGATATGACGGGCGATAGCGCCGTGCTGTTCATCGACGCCAGCATCGAGATCGATGAAGGGTTTCGGCTGGAGCGAATCGGCCCGAGCAATGACGGCAACTTCTCGACGCACGCGATCTCGCCGCAGGCCCTGCTCAACGTCTACGAACAGACGATGAAATCGCCGGCGCCGGATGCTTGGTTGCTGCACGTCGCGGCCAGGGACTTCGAGCTGGGGGCCGAGCCGGGAGACATCGCGCTCCGAGCCATTGATGAGGCGAGCTCATTCCTCGAAAAGCTGCTCGCGCACGCGCCGGCCGAATGGCGAGCGTCTCTCGAGGAGAAGGCCGAATAGATTGTTCCGATCGTCCGTTCTCATCGGCTCCGAACAGGTCAACGACCGCTGCAACGGGGCGCGGCTGGCAAGGGGGACATGGCGAGTCGTTACGGCTATTCTTATCTGAGTAACGTGGACTCTTCCTGATGACGGCCAGTTATCTTCTCGACATCGCCTTCCTGCTTGCCGCCGCGGTAGTCGCGATTCCGATCTTCCGCTTCGCAAAGCTTGGCGTGGTTCCCGGATTTCTGGTCGCCGGCGTACTGGTCGGACCCTCCGGGCTCGCGATGATCGACAACGTCACCGATATCCGTCAGCTCTCGGAGCTGGGGGTCGTGCTGCTGTTGTTCGTTATCGGCATCCAGCTCAAACCGTCGAGACTCGGGCTGATGCGGCGTCTGGTGTTTGGACTCGGGACTTTGCAGGTCGTGGCGACCGGCACGCTGCTCGCATTCGGGACGTACTTTTTGTTCGATGTTTCCTTCCGCGCTGCCGTCGTAATCGGGCCCGCGCTGGCGCTGTCATCGACGGCGTTCGTGATTCAGCTTCTTGCCGAGCAAAAATCGCTGACCTCCGAATACGGCCGCGCTTCGTTGTCCGTCCTATTGCTTCAGGACCTGGCCGTAGTCCCGCTGCTCGCGCTCGTGCCCTTGCTTGCACTGCCGCAACTCACGATCGGCACCGACATCGCGATCGCAATCGTTCAGACGGTTGCGATCCTGCTGCTCGTCATCATCGGGGGCCGCTTCCTGCTGCAGCCGATACTGCATCTCGTCGCCCGCACCGGCAGCAGCGAGGCCTTCACCGCATTGACGGTACTGCTCGTGCTGGGCGCCGCCCTCCTTACCGAGCATCTGGGCCTGTCGATGGCGATGGGCGCGTTCGTCGCGGGGCTGCTGATCGCAGACTCGCCTTTTCGTCACCAGATCTCGGCCGAGATGCAGCCATTCCAAGGGCTGTTGCTGGGTCTCTTCTTCATGTCGATGGGTATGTCTCTCGACGTCAGTCACCTTCTTTTGCAGCCGCTCCTGACGCTCGCCATGGTATGCGCCCTCGTCGGCATCAAATTCGTCATCCTTTGGCCACTGGTTCTGGCCTTTGGTTTTCGCACAAAGATCGGAGCCGCCGTGGCCATAGTGCTCGCGCAGAGTGGGGAGTTCGGCCTGGTTCTGTTCGCCTATGCTTACCAGGCCGAGTTGCTCGACACTGTTCTGTTCCAGCAGTTGCTGGTCGTCGTCATACTGAGCATGCTCGCGACACCGGCTCTCGCCTACCTTGCGCGGCGACTCGCGTCCGCACGTGCGCGACCGTCGCCGGAACACGTGCAAACACCCCCCAGGGCACGGATCGTGCTGGCCGGATTCGGCCGCGTCGGACGCCGCGTCGGCCAGATTCTGGCGTCAGCGGGCCTGCGCTACGTCGCAATTGATGACGACTCGGAGCTGGTGTTGCGAATGAGGGCCAATGACTATCCCGTGTTCTATGGCGACGGCCGCCGGCCCGATGTCCTGCGCTCGGCAGGCGCCGCCGATGCCGAACTGGTCATTGTGACCCTGAACGACTTCGAAGCGGCCGAGAGCATCGTCGCCTCGCTGCATAGCGCACGTCCGGACGTCGCCATACTGGTCCGCGGCCGCGATGCCGACCAATGCCGAAGGCTGCATGAGCTGGGGGCGACGTTGGCGGTGTCGGAGAATCTGGAGGCCAGCCTGGATCTGGCGCGCGAGGTGCTCAACAGTCGCTTCGGAGCACCGGAGCGGACCGAGGCGCTGCTCAACCGCTACCGCGACGACTATTACGCCAGTCTGGATGCCGAGTCCGAACCACCCGCGTCGAATTGAGACTACCGCGAGCAATCGAGACGCGACCCGGCGGGCCAGACCCCGATTTCATGCATTCGCGGGGGCTTTTCGGTCTCCGCAGGTAACGACTCGTGTCTGCGATCCAACAAGAACACCGCTGACTTCGCATCTCGACGGCCGGCTAAGGAATTCCGTCCGAAGCCGTTATCGCCGAAGCGCTCGCTAGGGCTTATACGTATTGTGCGTAGGCGGCATGCCAGGTATTCCTTAGGCCAGCAAAAAAGAACTACTCGATCACAACTGAGACTCCGAGTCGTCGGAGCATTGTTTGCGATCTCTCGTAGCCCCGTCGCATTCTAAGTGAATCAAGGAGCGACGAAGATGAAGTGGCATGTCTTACGCCCGTTGTGGGTGGCGATCGGAATCGTAGCTTCGATTCTAATCGCGCGCATGTTCTTCGTTCCCGATGACTTCGGTGTTCACGGAGAAAGCTTCACCTACGGATACTATCGCCTGAGCAACGTTCAGGAGTGGAGAGACTTCCCGATCAAGTATCAAGGGCGCGAGTATTGCATCGAGTGCCACGAAGAAAACGTACAGGCGCTGAATAGCTCGCCGCATGTCAACATCGAGTGTGAGAATTGCCACGGACCCGGCGCCGGCCACCCGGACGACGTCGAACATCTGCCGCTAAATACGAGCCGCGAGCTTTGCCTCCGGTGTCACGCAGACCTCGATTACCCGAACGGCGGCCGGACATTGGTGCCGAGCATCGACAATCGCCGACATGGCAGGCGGCGCGACTGCGTTCAATGCCACTATCCGCACGACCCCAGGGAGGATGTGGAATGACGTGTTCGCGCAGAGACTTCCTGAAAGGGGTAATGGATCGCGCGCTTGTGGCAACGCTGCCAGTGAGCGCGTTCGTACTTCTGAGCAACGATGAGGCCAGGGCCGCCGTAGAAGGATCGAAGGTGAGATGGGCCTTTCTTGTCGATACGCGAACGTGTACCGGCTGCGGCTTGTGCGTCACGGCATGTAAGACTGAAAACGAAATTCCCTTTGATGCGCCGGTGACGCGCACGTGGGTCGAGCGCTACGTGCTTACCAAGGATGGCGAAACACATATCGACTCTCCATTGGGCGGGCGGGACGGGTTCATCGACGACAAGATCCGTGATGAGGAAATCGACCCCGAGGACATAGCCAAAGCATTCTTCGTGCCGAAGCTTTGCAACCAGTGTGACAATCCCGCCTGCGTTCAGGTATGCCCGGTCGGCGCCACTTACCAGACCGATGATGGCGTCGTCTTGATCGACAGAGACTGGTGCATCGGATGTGGCTACTGCATCATGGCATGCCCCTACGGTGTAAGATTCTTCCACCCGGAAGAACGCGTCGCGGACAAGTGCAATTTCTGCTACCACCGTATCAGCAACGGGATGCAGCCAGCCTGCGTCGAAAGTTGTGCGTTTGGCGCGCGCCAGCTTGCGAACCTCGAAGATCCTGATGATCCCGTTACGAGAATAATCATGACGGAACGAGTCGCCGTACTCAAAGACGAATATGGCACCAACCCGAACGTGTTCTACCTCGGTCTTGATGCGAGCGTGAGGTGAGATCATGAGTGCAGACGCAATCGTACATGGGGTGGAGTGGACGACCAGAGAACTCTTCGTCTACCCAAATGAATTTATTTACTGGAGCATTCAGATCGTCATGTATCCGTTCATGACGGGGCTGGTTGCTGGCGCATTCGTGTTGTCCTCTCTGTATCACGTCTTCGGACAAAAAGACCTGAAGGAGATTGCGCAGTTCTCACTGGTCTTTTCGCTGGCACTGTTGCCTGTGGCCGCGTTGCCGTTGTTGCTGCATTTGCAGCTACCCACGCGAGCGATGGAACCGCTGCTCACGCCGCATTTCACGTCTGCGATCGCAGCCTTCGGCATAGTATTTACAGCCTATGGGCTGATTGTGCTGAGCGAGATCTGGTTCGTTTATCGCGGCTATTTCGTCGCACAGGTCCATGCCCTGCAAGGGGAGTCGGCATTGGCGACGGTCATGAAGCGCAGCGTCTACCGAGTTTTGACAATCGGCGCGTACGACGTCAGCGACGGTGCGATAAAGGTCGATAAGAAAGCTGCAACAATCCTCGCGGCGATCGGCATACCTGTCGCCTGCTTCCTGCACGGTTATGCCGGATTTATCTTTGGCTCGGTCAAGGCTAATGCACTGTGGATGTCTCCGCTGATGCCCGTCATCTTCATCATGTCCGCGGTCGTTTCAGGTATCGCACTGTGCATGCTGACCTACATCATCATTATGGAGTGGCAGGCGTTTCGGCAGAGGCGGCACGGAGGCGCGCGTAAGGCCAGCGAAATTAAAGGCGCGGAGACGGACGTCATTACGAAAGCGACCCGATATTTGTTGGGATTTCTTGTTGCGGCCATCAGCCTCGAGCTGCTCGATCTGATTTTTCGCGGTTATACGGCGATGAAGTCCTGGGACATCTTGCGGTCGGTGATGTACGGCAAGGACTTCATGAACATCTTCGTGCTGCAGTACACGATCGGTAATCTTGTGCCGTTTGTATTGTTGCTGTTACCCGGAAGAACGATGAAACGAACCGTACTTGCGCTACTGCTTGTGTTGTTTGGCGTGTTCATGATGCGTTGGAATGTCGTCATCGGCGGTCAGGCTTTCTCATTGTCCTTCTCCGGTTATATGCACTATGACATCCCGATATAGCCGATCTAGAATCCCGATTGGCCAACGTTGAACAACGACTCAGCGCGATCGAGAATTTGTCGGCCGAGGGCTCCGGCTCGGGCGAATTGGCGCCCCAGCCAACATTGGGCGACGGCTTCGTAACAGATGCGTCCACGCACATCGGGCGTGTGTTGCTCATCTTCGGCGGCGCGTATTTGCTGCGCGCAATTACTGAATACCAGTTTGTCCCTGTCGGCATCGGAATCTTCCTGGGCGCGAGTTATGCGCTCTTCTGGTTATTCACGGCCTATCGCAAAGCTGCGGTCTCCGATAGCCGTGCCAACGCCGCGTTCTACGGCGGTACCTCGGTTCTTCTGACTTTACCGTTGCTTGTCGAGGCGATCTCTACGTTCGAATTACTGTCCGGCCCTCAAGGCGTTGCGGCGCTGGCCTTGTTCTCAGCACTTGCGCTGGCAGTCGCCGCCCAGAGAAGACTGCGAAGCCTTGGCTGGCTCGTCGTAGGTGGCGGAATCGTCACGGCCTTTGCCGTGATGATAGTGGCGCGCAGCGCCGTTACCTTATCGGCGTTTCTCCTGCTGCTCGGACTGGGATCCTTGTGGACGGTCTACTGGCGCGGCTGGATGGGGCTGCAGTGGCTCGGGGCGCTCGGCGCGAACGTGGGCGTTGTAGCTCTCATCGTCGTCAGCGGCAGCGATCAATGGTCCGTCGAGCCACGAACAGCCCTTCTGCTGGCGGCGGCGCTGTTCTTGACGTACGTCTTGAGCTTCGTGGCCCGATCGCATTTGCAGGACCGGGAACTCGGGTTCTTCGAGGTCGTACAGGTCCTTGTGAGTATTGGCATCGCGTACTGGGCTGCGGTGGCAAATGCAGGGCAATTCGTTCTGCTGGCGATTGGAGTGCCGGCAATAGTCCTGGGCGGATGCTGCTACGGTTTGGCGTTCGCGCCGGCAACGCGCGGAGTCCGTGGCAGGAACTTCTACTATTACTCCAGCCTGGGCTTGTTGCTCGTGATTACCGGCACGTCGGTCGTTATGCCTCCGACATGGGCCGCGACACTTTGGTCGTTGATGGCATTGACGATGGCATGGTTCAGCGGCCGCACGGGACGGGTGGTATTGAGCCTGCAGTGCACTTTCCTGCTGCTTGCCGCCGGCGTAACCTCCGGCCTCTTAGCGACCGGTTGGCACGCATTGACGGGCGAGGCGTCTCCAGGCTGGCCGCCGCTGGTGCCCGGCCATCTCGGTATTGCCCTGACGACGGTGATCTGCCTCTTCCTGCCGGTCGCCCAACACTCCGAGCGCTGGGGTGTCCTGGCCGGTATGCCGCAATTGATCGTGTTGGCACTGTCCGTCTGGGAAGTCGGCGGGCTGATGGTGCTTATCGCGGCCACGCTTCTTGCCGGCGCGGGCGGTACGGAACCGAATCTGGCCATAGTGGCTGCGCTGCGTACCGTTGTGCTGGCGACGTCGTCGGTGACGCTCGCGCTGTCAAGCCGCTTCCGGCGATGGCCGGAAGCACGCTGGCTGGTCTATCCGGTTCTGATACTCGTCGGCGTCAAACTGTTCATCGAAGATTTTCCGCACGGCCAGCCGGAGACGCTGTTCGTCGCACTCGCATTTGTCGGGGGCGCGCTGATATTGGTGGCAAAAGTACTCAGAGCAAAGCCGTCCCCGGTATCCGACGCCGCAAATGGCGGGCGCCCCGGCGATCGTTAGTTCACATTACTCGTTTGTCGATTAGTGGGTGGTCTGTCCTGCCGCTGTTAGTATGACGGCAATCTGTGGGTATCCTGGATTACCGCTCCTCTTCCGGCGATTGGCGGGCACTTGGTTTTGCTGCTTGCGCAAACCGCCGCTTTGTCCTGCCAACGCCCTCGGCTTCTTCCCAAGTCACGAGTTCAAGATCATGATGATGACATTCAACACCGGTCAGCTTTGGCTGACGCTGAGCAACCTTGCCGCAGCAAGGATCTCGTATAGCCGCGGCAAGAGTTCCGGGCAGGGCAAAGTGGGCAATCTCGCCACCGACGTGGGGACACTCGACCGCCAGCGCGCCGGCCTCGATTGCTCGGGCTATGTCCAGTATGTCGTCTATCAGGGTAGCAGCCACAATATCTGGATTCCTCAAGGTACCTCTAAGCAACAAGATTGGCTCGACGATAAGAAGTACCGCAAGGTCTCGGGCAACGAGTTTGTAAGTCAGGAAGACGTCTACAACTACGAGGCGTCCAAGAAGGATGACATGGTGCGCATTGCATTTCGCGCGACGAATCCAGCTAAGAAGAAAGCCTCAGGCAGCGAAGGGGGCGGCGTCGGCCATGTGTGGCTGGTGCTCAACGGCAAGACCTACGAATGCACGACAAAGGGCCGCGGCAGTGGGCCGCGCAGTTTCGACTTCGATGTACGGTCCGGCGATGCCGATGCGCTATACGTGCTCGGTTCGGCACACGGCTTCGCGGCGCACGGCGCACTATTGACCAGCGCAACTTAGTGCGGTCCGGGGCGGCGCTTCATGCGCAATCAAGAACGGCTGCACAAAGGCTGACACCACGCTAAAATCAGAACGGTAGTGTCTCAAGCGCGGTTGGCATGGATCACGGTTATTCGATTACTACCGAAGATGATCTGACGATTATCCGTCTGTATCGGGATCACACAGTCGACGAGATGCTTGCGCTCATGGACGAAGTGGCAGAGACGACGACAACGAACCATCGCCTTTGGGATGTCAGCGGCCACTTTACATTGACCTCGGACGCCATTCTGCAATTGGCGGCCCGAGGTCGTTTGCTCTGGCAACGTCCATCCAAAGTAGCCTTCGTCGCGGCGGACGACGTGGCTTTCGGAGCGCTGCGGGTAATCGAGTCCCGTCGCGATCAACCAGGTTACAGAACAAGCGTCTTCCGGGACTTCGACGAGGCGCGCAGCTGGTTCGACGAGCCGCACGATCCTGATGTCGTTTAAGCGAAAGTTTTGGGACATGTTAGGCTCGGTGACCGGCAGATACGCATTCGGATTCTGTCGCACGATTAATCAACAGAGTGCAATAATGAAAACAATAAGCGTTGCGGTATTTCTTGGACTGATACTGATATCGGGTGCAGCATTCTCTGAAGATTATGGTTTTGACGTTTACGCGTACGATTTTGATGAGGCAGAGCAAGCGGCCATCTCTCAATGCGTCGCAAATAATCCGGGTTCGACAAGACTACGGTGCGGTAGGGTAATCTGTGGCAACTTGCCGGACGGAAGGACGGGCTGCGACATCCCCCAGCCAATGTCAGATGAAGAAGTGGAAGCGTTGAAGGCACAGGGTTATCGGGACGACGGCTCGTACGAGTGACAATTCGCCAATGAGCCAAAGCTGACGTCTCAGGATCGAACAACAAGAGTCTGGCCCACTCCGCGTGGGTCACTCACTAGGCCGTTCGCATGCTGTAACCGCGCAGTTGGGTTGCGAACTCACGCAGCGCCTCAATGCCCGCGGCCTCCGCCCTAACACACCACTCCTGAAGTCGTGCAAGCCGATCCGAATCCGTAACGGACGGTTGCATCAACGCCTTGAGCCGGGCCTTGAACTCGACGACGACATTGAGCGTGTTGCTCTCCTTGCAGGCCTCATCCAGATCCTCGCGTTGCCGGATGTCGAGAGTAAGGTCTTCCCGAGTCAGCCACTTTCGGTACCGGCGTAGCTGCCTGCGCGCATAGGCGCTGCTCAATTCCGCTTTCATCACCGGCTTGATGACCTGAGCACCATAGAGCTTCAGGATGTGGAAGCGATTGCGAATGAGCGCCGTGATGGTCTCGAAGTCCACAGCGTTCTTGGCGGGACGAAACACTGTCTTCGGCGCGGAGCGTTTGACGCTTGCCAGCCCGAGCCGTTCCAGCAGCCGAATATAGACCCAGCCGATGTCGAGTTCCCACCACTTGTTCGACAACCTGGCTGATTGCCTGTACGCATGGTGATTGTTATGCAGTTCTTCACCGCCGATCAGCAGACCAAATGGGACGATGTTGCGCGATGCATCGGGCGTCTCGAAGTTACGGTAGCCCCAGAAATGTCCGATGCCGTTGATGACGCCGGCGGCCCAGAACGGAATCCACAGCATCTGCACCGTAAAGATGATCAGGCCGACCCAACCGAACAGCACAATGTCGAGCGCCAGCATCGACAGCAGCCCCACATGACGAAAACGTGCATAGACGTTGTTCTCGAGCCAGTCGTCCGGCGTGCCTTTGCCGAACGTCGCAACGGTCTCCGCGTTCCTGCACTCCGCCCGATACAGGCCAAGACCTCCGAACAGGACCCTTGCAAGGCCGCGGGTCTGGGGGCTGTGCGGATCGTCCGGAGTCTCGCATTTAGCGTGGTGCTTGCGATGCACCGCCACCCATTCCCGGGTGACCTGCCCTGTCGTCAGCCACAGCCAGAAGCGGAAGAAGTGGCTCACGGCCGGATGTAAGGTCAGGGCGCGATGCGCTTGATGCCGGTGCAGAAAAATCGTAACGGACGCAATAGTAATGTGCGTGAGCAGCAGCGTGACGCCGACGTATGCCCAAGGGGACAGGTTCAGGAAGCCATCAAGAATCATATAAAACCTAAGTATCCAAACAAGACAAAAAGCAAAGTCGACGTTAAAACGCCGTCATTGCATCAACAGGTGGGGAAATCGTTGGGAATTGCCCTCGCCAGAGGCAGGTTGGCAGCGCGCGGCTGACAACAACCTTGAGTATTTTGGACAACGAACCGGGCTCCTCGTTCAGTCTTTTGGGGTCAGCGATTTGGAGTCCAGCAATTTGGGGTCGGAGTCGCAATAGCCAGAGATTTTCCGCAGCGATTTGGGGTCGCGAGCGATTTGGGGTCGGAGTCGAAATAGCCAAGCGATTTGGGGTCGGAGATTTGGGGTCGGAGTCGAAATAGCAGAAGATTTGGGGTCCAGTCGAGATTTGGGGTCTCAAGGAATCGACCCTTCGAGAAACCCGGCGCGGTTCACAGACCCCAGATCGTGCCATTTTGACTCCGACCCCAATTTCCTGCAGATCGTGCCATTTTGACTCTGACCCCAATTTCTAGATCTGGGGGCTGACCCCAATTCCTGTCGACGTCCGCCCTGCAGCCGCCTTGGTGTCAGGCGATTGTGGCATTATCGCGTTCGAGCATTTCCGTGCGTAAAGAGTAGCGTTTCGTGGACTATTTCGACGAGCTTGGCGACCACATCGAGGAAGCCTGGGCTGCACGAAACAGAGACGAAGAGGCCTTACCCGACATTGCCTGCGAAGCGCTGACCAGGTTCCCTCCGCCTCCGAACCTTCCTGACTCTATCGCCGCTGACCTGTTGGATGCCGACCGGGAGCTGACAACCCAGCTCGCGCCAGCCGGCGCGTTTGGCGAGCCGGGCGTTACGCTCTACTACGGCGACGGTTTCGTCGTCGACGTCTATTTCTGGAACAACGCCGTTCCCGCCATCCACAACCATCCGTTCTGCGGCTGTTTCACAATTCTGCGCGGCCGATCACTGCACGATGTTTATAGTTTCGAGTTGGGCGAGCGGCTGGGCACCGGGGTGACAATCGGCGAACTCAAGGCAGAGCGCCTGACTTTGCTGGAGGCTGGCAGTGTCATACCGTTCTCGTTAATTCGCTATCCGCTGATTCACTCTCTCGTGCACGTGACAAACCCGGCGGTGTCGATGGTGATCCGCAGTATTCGCACAGTGGAGTATTACCGCTACTTCCCGCCGCACATGGCGCTCGCCATGGACGCGTCCGATAATCGGCTATCGCGGCAGCTGCAGATGTTTGGCTGGCTGCGATCAGCGGGTGATCCTGGTTATGTCGATCGCCTGCATGAGTTCCTGCGTCATGCAAACTTCGAGACCTCGGTTCGGCTCATCTCCGCGGTCTTCGACCCCGACATCAACGACGAGCTCGTCGACGTCATTCGCGAACGACATGGCGATCATGCAGATCTGATTCTGCCGTCACTGGCTGAGGCGATTCGCTTACAGACCGAGAACGACTTTCGGCAGCAGTTCTCGTCGGATGAAACGCGCATGGTGTTATCCATATTCATGTGTGCACACGATCGAGCCGATGTGTTTCGTTTGTTGGGGGAAGCCTGGACGGATGATGATGCGACGATGCTACTGGACCGACTGGACGTGTTCGATGAAGAGGACGAGGTCGTTCGAGCCGCTTACGCACAACTCGTCCGCGGCGAGTTCGAGGCCGATGACTGGCGAGACACGATTTTCCGGGCGTTGACCATTGGCAACTGAGGCACACGACCGCGAATCGGCGCTGCTTACAGCAATCGAGCGAAATCCCGATGACGCAAAGGCACACGGCGAGCTCGCCGCCCACTACTACGCCATCGGTAAGCTTGACGAATCTGTGCGCGAGTATTCGCTGGTTTGCAAACTCACGCCGGACGTTCCGGATGCACATTACAACCTCGCGGCCACGCTCAACGCTTGCGGGGACACGAACGAGGCGCTGGACATCGTCGAGCAAGCCGAACGGGATTTCCCGGACAGCGCGCTGATCCGATACGGCAAAGCCTGCGTGCTGCAAGGCCT
>CALZMR010000022.1 GCA_945788575.1 uncultured Woeseiaceae bacterium | reverse complement strand
TGGCTACGCGGACGGCGGATTCGAGCGGGCGATGCTTGAAACGGCAGCGGTGCTCGCCGAACTCGCGGAGACAGAGTACGTTCCCGCCGTCGAGATTTCGGCGCTGTATGAGTTGGGCGGCGATATGGAAGCGGCACTCCACTGGCTCGAAACGGCCTACGACCAGCACGACCCGACTCTTCCCTACCTCCGAGTTGCGCCGCTGTTTGCGGGAGATCATCCAATGTACGAGAACCTGGTGCGGCGGATGAATCTCGACTTCTGATGTGCTTTCCGACTTTGGTGTTGTCGTGTTTATCTCCACCTTCACGATCGGCTGCGGAATGTCCTTACGTTTGATGCGCCAGTCCCGCGCTACCATATTGCGATGAGCAAACGCTTGGTCATCATGGGCGCGGCAGGGCGTGATTTTCACGTCTTCAACTGCTGCTATCGTGGCAACACGGAGGCTACTGTCGTTGCATTCACGGCAACGCAGATACCGCATATCGACGATCGACGGTACCCGCCGGAGTTGGCGGGAGAGGGCTATCCGGAAGGCGTGCCGATCGTTCCGGAATCTGAACTCTCAAGCCTCATCAAGGACGAGAACGTCGATGAGGTCGTGTTCGCGTACTCGGATGTACGCAATGACTATGTCGACGAGCGCCGCAAGCTGGTCGAGTCTTGCGGTGCGAAGTTCTCTACATTCGATGTCGAGACGACGATGCTCCCATCGAACAAGCCGGTTATCGCGGTCACTGCGACGCGCACCGGATGCGGCAAGAGCCAGACGTCACGTCGGATCACCAAGATGCTGATCGCCATGGGTAAACGTACCGTCGCGATCCGTCATCCGATGCCTTATGGCGATCTCGTCAGACAGGCCGTTCAGCGCTTCGCGACCATTGACGATTTGCTTACCCACGACTGTACGATCGAGGAGCGTGAGGAATACGAGCCGCACATACGAAACGGAGTCGTCGTTTATGCGGGCGTCGACTATGCGGCGATACTGGAACAAGCCGAGAAAGAGGCAGATGTCATCGTCTGGGACGGGGGTAACAATGACCCGCCATTCTATAAACCCGATCTCTGGATCACCGTGACCGATCCGCATCGGGCGGGTCACGAACTCGACTATTTCCCCGGCAACGTCAATTTCGAGCGGGCCGACCTGATTCTCATCAATAAAGTCGATTCGGCGGATGAAGCAGGCATAGCCGCGCTCGAATCCAACGCCGCCAGGCTGAACCCGAACGCCGAGGTCGTTCGCGCCGCGTCGCCACTCGACATCCCCGATCCGGGTGAGATACGCGGGAAGCGCGTGCTGGTCATCGAAGACGGGCCCACGACTACGCACGGCGGAATGGCCTACGGGGCGGGTACGCTGGCGGCGAGACGAAACGACGCGGCAGAACTGGTCGACCCCCGACCGTGGGCGGTCGGCGAACTCGCCGATACCTTCGCGAAGTACCCGTCCGTGGGTCCGCTGCTGCCGGCAATGGGCTATGGCGAGCAGCAGGTGAGGGACCTCGAGGCAACCGTCAATGCGGTGGACTGCGATCTGGTCCTGATCGCTACGCCAATCGACCTGACCAGACTCATCGACATCGATAGACCGCACATGCGCATCGGCTACCGTCTGGAGGAGGAGGGGGAAGTTCTGTCGAAGGCCGTTACTCGGGCCGCGGCCTGAGCGACGTCAGGCAAGCATCCACGCGCCGTAGCCGACCACGGCACTGCGATCGCCGGCCGTGTCGGCAGAGTTGCGCAGATCCAGCGTGGTTACGCTCAGACCTTTTTGCTTCGCGGTAATCAATAGTCCGGCGACGGGGGTCGCGCCGCACGCCATGCTGTGGTTGATGCGTCTGCCGTCGAGGTCCTCGATCGCTCGGCAGGTCCGCGCATCGATGCTCTCGGCCTTGTCGTAAGGGAGGTAGTGACTTAGGTCGGAGCTGACGACGATTAGCGTCTCCGGCCCGCCCCACAGGGCATCCAATACCGCGGCAACCTGATCGGGTGTGGCGTCACCGACGACGATTGGAACAAGCGTGAATTCCCCGAGGACGGACTGTAGGAACGGCAAGTGCACTTCAAGGCTGTGCTCGTGCAGGTGAGGCGTATCCATGACGTCGACACCGAGGGCTGTCAGTCCGGCCCGATCGAGCGGCACGTCGCCGAGTGGCGTTCGGAATGCGTCGGCACTACTCACCGCGAGACCCTTGAACCACGCACGGTGCGCCGGACCCAGCAGGATTACTCGCTGGTAACGATGACGGTGCGGCTCTAGCCGGGCGTAGCCGGTTGCGGCTACCGGGCCGGAGTACATATAACCGGCATGAGGCACGATCAGGGCCTTCGGCGCCGCGGTTTCCTCGTGCGGCGCTTCGTCCAGCAACGTGGCAACCGTCGTCGCCAGAGAGCCGGCGTCGGCGGAATAGAATGAACCGGCAACAGCGGGTTGGCGAATTACGGACATCGGTCTCGGATCAGCTGACAGGGCTTCCATTTTAGGCAGCTGTCCGTATCCGTGAATAAGTAGCTCTACGTGTATGCAACGCTTGATTCGAAAGTCCTGCGCCTCAATATTTGTTGACTAAGGAGATGCAAAAGGACACACAAATCACCGGCCGCTCGGGCCGCTACTGGCATCCGCTCGACAATGGGCGGTTGCAGTGCGACCTGTGCCCCCGATTCTGCCGGCTTCGCGACGGCCAGCGAGGGCTGTGTTTCGTGCGCGGCCGTTCCGGCGACGAAATCGTGCTCACGACCTACGGCCGCTCCAGCGGCTTCTGCGTCGATCCGATCGAGAAGAAGCCCCTGAATCACTTTCTGCCCGGCACGCCGGTGCTGTCCTTCGGTACGGCGGGGTGCAACCTCGCCTGCAAGTTCTGTCAGAACTGGGATATATCGAAATCTCGTGAGTTCGACCGGCTTCAATCGGCCGCGACCCCTGAGACAATCTGCGTGATGGCTCTCGATAGCGCCAGTCGCAGTGTCGCTTACACCTACAACGATCCGGTAATATTTTTGGAATATGCCGTGGATGTTGCGGAGGCCTGCCGCAAACAGGGCCTCGCCAATGTCGCCGTCACCGCGGGCTACATGACGGAAGCGCCCCGCGAGGAGTTTTTCCGCTCGATGGACGCCGCGAACGTCGATCTCAAGGCCTTCACCGATCGCTTCTATTGGAAGATCTGTGGCGGCCATCTCGACCCTGTTCTCGAAACACTCGTCTACCTGAAGCAAGAGACGGACGTCTGGCTGGAGCTGACGACACTGCTGATTCCGGGAGAGAACGACAGTCAGGGCGAGCTCGAGGCGATGACGCAGTGGATCCACGAGCATCTGGGTCCCGACGTTCCTCTGCACTTCACCGCGTTCCACCCGGACTGGAAGATGCAGGACACGCCGAGTACGCCACGATCGACGCTTACGAAAGCGCGCGAGACAGCGATAAGTGCCGGGCTGAAGTACGTGTACACGGGCAACGTCCACGATCCTGCGGGATCGAGTACCTACTGCCCGGGTTGCGGCGCTTTAGCCGTCGGCCGTGACTGGTACGAGCTCGGAGACTGGAACCTCGATGTCAAAGGCAGCGCGGCAGCTTGTCATAACTGTGGCACGTCGATTGCGGGGGTCTTCGACCCGGAGCCTGGAAGCTGGGGTTCAAGCCGCCTGCCAATTCCAACTCATTGACCGTATGGGCCAATAGAGGCCCGATGCGGTAATATGCCGCGCTGAAACGCGCTGTCGTGCGCACTAAAAAGAGCAAGCCGGCCAGAAGGAAATCCACGGCGCATGCCGAATATTCTCGAGGAACTGAAAAGGCGGAATGTTATACGGGTGGGGCTCGCCTACCTGGTGCTTAGCTGGGTATTGCTGCAGATTGCCGACGTTCTCTTCCAGGCGTTGGGTCTCAGTGACCAGGCGCTCACGCTCTTGCTCGCAATTCTCCTAATCGGCTTCATTCCGGTCGTCGTCTTTTCCTGGATCTACGAACTGACGCCCGAGGGCGTGAAGCGCGAGTCCGAGATCGATGCCTCACAGTCGATAACCGCACACACCGGGCATCGGCTGAATATCGCCATCGTCGCCCTGCTGCTCATCGCCGTTGGATTCGCCGCATGGGACCTGTTCTTGTCTCCGGCTGACATCGCCGAATCGTCAGCGGTTTCCGGGCAGGCGGGCGCACAGAGCGCGCTTGACGGCACCGCCCAACGATCCATCGCGGTGTTGCCGTTCGCGGACATGAGCGAAGCGGGCGATCAGGCCTACTTCGCCGACGGTATTTCGGAGGAGCTACTCAATGTGCTTGCCGGCGTTGACGGCCTGATGGTCGCGGCGCGTACTTCATCCTTCAAGTTTCGTGGCGACGAGCACGATATCGTCGAGATCGGCGCGGCGCTCAACGTGAGTACCGTGCTCGAAGGTTCGGTTAGAAAGTCCGGCAACGAAGTTCGCATTACGGCACAGCTCATCGACGTCGCCGGCGGCTTTCACCTATGGTCCGCAAGCTACGATCGCGAACTCGACAATATCTTCGCAGTGCAAGATGAAATTGCGCTCGCTATCGTCGATGCGCTCAAGCTGGAGCTGCAGCTCGAAGATTCCGCACCGGCAACCCGTTCCGAGAGCGGCGAGGCTTACGACCTGTACCTGCGCGGACGTGAGCTTGCGCGGGAGCCGAGTAAAGACGGACTGCTCAGCGGCATTCGCTACTTCGAACAGGCGCTGGACATCGACCCGAATTTCGCGCCGGCTCTGGGCGCGATCGCGATGGCGTGGGTGTGGCTCGAGGACTATGGCGGTGTCGAGGCCCAGGAAGCATTCGACAAGGCCGAGCCGGCTGCACAACGGGCGCTGGAGATCGATCCGAATCGCGCCGACGCGCTCACGGCCATGGGATTTCTCGAGGAGCGTAAGTATCAGGACTCGGTCGCGGCGCGTGACTTCTTCGAACGCGCGCTTGCGTCGAACCCGACATTCATCGAGGCCTACACGTTGTACGCGGACACTCTTGCCGACCTCGGAGACCCCGTCCGCGCGCTCGAGGTTAGGATGGAAGGGGTAGAGCGAGATCCTCTTTCCAACTTCCTGCGTTCTCGCACAGCGAGCCAGCTTATGCAGATGGGACGTCTTGACGAGGCCCTTGAGATGGTGGACGAAATCCTCGAAACCAGCCCGGATGATACCTACGCGCATGAGGAGTTCGGGAATGTCCGACTGGTGCAGGGCCGACTCGCCGATGCCGTCATTGCCTACGAATTCGTACACGAGAATCGTCCAGGCGACCCGTACGCTGCCGCTCTGATTTCCGCATGCTATGCGCTGATGGGTGATTCTGAGGAAGCCCAGCGGTGGGTGGATGCGGCACGCGAGCGTGGGGCGAACAATCGCTGGGAACTGCAGGCTCGTCGCTACCTTGCCGCATGGAATGCCGACTGGGACGGCGTGTTTCGAGCCGGGCAGCTTGGTCTTTCGAGGGACGGCATGGCGTGGCTGGGTGAGGCCAGCCTGGGCAAGGGAGACTGGGAGGCCGCACGCGCGTCATTCCAGCGTGCTTTGTCGCAGTTGAACTACCGGCATGGAGGTGCCCCGACCGGCATGGTGGTTGAGGAGCTGGTGGGGCTGGCTCTCGCCGAGCGGCAACTTGGGCTGGAGTCGTGGCGCCGGCATGCGGAGTCGGCGAGGGAGTATGTCGAGAGCCGCTTCGCTGTCTCGATGGTCATTGGTAGCTGGCCCAGCCTGAACCTCAATTACCTGGCGGCGAGAATTGCCGCCGTTGAGGGTGACACCGATACCGCGGTTCACTACCTGGAGGCGGCCCACGAGCAGAACTTCCTGCAGCATATGTTCATAGAGCACGATCCTTTTTTCACTGGACTTCGCGACGATCCTCGTTTAGTCGCGCTTGCCGAAGAAGCGCGTCAAGATGGACTGGCCGAACGACAGCGGCTGAACAGCCTGCGAGACTGACAGGCGTCGCCGCTCGGGTGTGTCTTAAAATAGAGCGATGAAGCTGCCGCTCGATTTCTATATTCGTAACGACGTTGCTGAAGTTTCGAAAGAACTCCTCGGCAAGGTTCTCTGCTCGCGGCTAAATGGTGAAGTGACGAAGGCTGCTATCACCGAGACCGAGGCCTACGCCGGCATCACCGACAAGGCCAGCCATGCTTATGGCGATCGCCGTACTAATCGAACGGCGCCGATGTACGCGGAAGGCGGACGAGCGTATGTCTATCTTTGCTACGGCATCCATCATCTCTTCAACGTCGTGGTAGGCGAGGCCGAGGAACCGCTGGCGATTCTCGTTCGAGCGTGTGAGCCGATCGAGGGCCTGGACTACATGCGAGCGCGTCGAGGCAAGCCTGAAGACGATCGACTGGTCCTTGGCGGGCCCGGGACGCTAACTCAGGCGCTCGGTATCACGACGGAATTGACGGGTACAAGTCTTCTTGCTGACCGAATCTGGATCGAGGATCACGGACGAGCGGTCGAACGCGAGCAGATCATCGTCGGCCCGCGCGTTGGCGTTGACTACGCGGAAGAAGACGCCGAGCGTCCGTATCGTTTTCGTATTGGCTAAGCGTCGAGCGCCTCGCGCACGGCCCGATAAGCGTTCGAGATTGCCGAGTTTGTATTCGATGCCGCATCGGCGTCCGAATTGGCGATCGTGATGCGTCCCAGAGGCTGACGGCCGACCACCCAGGGTTTCTCTGCCTCGGAGGCGTATTCGGGCTCCCACAGCAGATCGGGACTGTAGGAATACCCGTGGGCCCAGCGATTGACCGTGATCGCGGTGATATCTCTCTCGGCGTCGAAGCCGGCGCCGCCCAATGCCTGATCGAGTTGGTCGCGGACATGGTGCTCGAACGTCGAGAATGGTGTCTCCAGCAAGCGCCGCCGTCCGGCTCGCCATTGCTCAGGGCCCTGAATGTCGTCGAAATACGGGACGTAGCACATGTGCAGTGCCATGGGTTCGTCGGGCGATGCTCCGAACTGGTAATCGCCGATGGACACCGGATAGTCGAGTTCGACCTGCTTGAAGAAGTCATTCGTGTAAAACACGTAGCGCGTGTCCAGGTCGGCGAACCAGCGCCAGTGCGGCACCATGACCTTGGTGTACGTGAGCGGGACCTTCACGTTGTAGGCAAGTCCGGCGCGCTGCTGTTCGGAGAGCTCTGGGCACAGGTAGGGGATCGCGCTGTTGTAGCAGGCCATGACGACGTGCTTTGCGCGCACCGTGTACGCGTTTCCACGATGCACATAAGTTACGTCTACGGCATTCGAGTTACCTATGTGCTCAGCGTTGACGACCGTGCTGTTCAGCCGAATCCGCGTTTGCGCGTCTTCGCGGTCGAGCTGCGTGTAATCGACGCGTGCCGTAACGCTGTCTTCCATCGTCGTCCCCGGCACGGCCTCCGGAATCAGGTTGCGCACCATAAGTCTTGCAACCGATGCATTGCCGTCCGGGAAATGAAAGATGTACGGCTCGTTGCCGCGGCCGCCGGCTCGAGACACCGTATGAGAGAGTCCGGGCAAGCCGCCGCCATCGGTGTATTCGAGAATGTAGATCGCCGGCACTTCGTCCATGCCGACGCACCAGTAGCTCATTCCCCAGCGCTGGTACATCTCCAGCACCTGGTGGTCTACCTTGACGTAGTCTTCGAGATACGTCCGGTAGCTGATTCGGGAGAGCAGCGAGACCTTCTCCTCGCGGTTCATGCCCGGCAGGTAGTCGACAGGGTCCGTAAAAGCGCGGACGAAGTCGGCTTTCGCCTTGTCGCTCATCGGCGTGTCGGCCGCGAATTCCTCCCACGGCCGGCTGCCGTAACCGCGGACCAGGCTGCGCTCACCGTAGGTGGCGCTGTCGTAAGCGATGGCATACGACAGGCCCATCGAGTCGTAGAGGTCCTGATCGTAATAGTCGTAAAAGCGCTGCACGTCGATGCCGATGTCGACGAGCATCTGGCGCGATACTTCCGAGTACGCCGACGGCGTATCGATTGACTCGGTGCCGCCATAGGCAATATGGGTATCGCCGCCCACCTGGAATTCGTTTCGCTTGGCGTGACCGCCGAAATCGTCGTGGTTGTCGAGAACCAGTATCCGGGCATCGGGTTGTTCGTTGCGGTAGAAACCGGCGGCGGCCAGACCGCTGATGCCGCCGCCGACGACGACGAGGTCTACCGTCTCTTCCGGGTCACTGATCGGCCACGAAGCACCGTTGACGCGGGCATGCATCGTTTCCCATGCACCGTCATGGCTGCCACGCATGCCGGTGGCGGCGGGTGGATAGTAGTCCGGGGGCAGGGTGAAATCCGTGCCGCTGGAACCGAATACCTCGGCCCAGGGACTGAGCAGCGATGCGCCAATTGCGACTCGTGTGCCGTTCAGGAAATCACGGCGTGTGACTTTGTCTTTCATCGTTCTCCCCCGATATCGCCTCCATCCTGCACGATTGTCCCATATGAGCGCCAGCGCGGTATGCTTGGCCGATCGCTATATCCGTAGCATCCAGATGGACAAGCAGGCCGCAAGAACGATCGCCGACGCGCTGACGTGGGCGCGCATCTTCAGTGTAGTACCGATTACGGTCTTCGCGTTCTATCAGCTGAAGTGGTGGGTGTTCGGCATCTACATCGCCGCTGCATTGACCGATCTGCTGGACGGCTGGTTCGCGCGCCGCGGCGCGCCATCGAAGAGCGACGCCGACCTCGACGGTATCGCCGACCTGATCCTGAGCTTCGCAACGCTCCTTTGGCTGTGGCTGCTGGTCCCCGGATTCGTTTCGGCTTACTGGCTGCCGTACCTGCCGATCTTCCTCGTACTCGAGATCTACATGACGACCGTGCGCCTTAGGCACAAACGCTATGCGATTCCGCACCTCCAGTTCGGACGCTTCGCGATGGCGTTGTTCTTCAGCCTGTTGCCGGTTCTGATTATCTGGGGCGACGTACCGTGGTTTGTGCACGGAGTGCTCGTCGTCGGCGTCGTTTCGAAGCTGCAGCTGTCCTGGGCATTCTGGACACGCTCACATTAGGCTTGGCTTATTCAGAGGCCTGCGCAATGCGGCTGCGCAGCTGTCGCAGAACCTGCTTGATGTTCTCCGCGTGTTCGCCACCCATGCGAATGAGCAGCTTTTGCCCGCTCGATAATGTTTCCAGTTCGGGGTCTGCGAATTCGTAGAGCACGCCGGGGCGCACGAGTGCAATTTGCCCAGCGGGTGAAGGCGTTTCGAGCAGATGATCGATGACTTCCACTGCCCGGTCATTGAAATAGCCGTTGGGGTAGCCCAGGCGAACGTACGCTTCCTGAAACAGCGGGTAAAAGTTTCGGTAGACGTCGACCACCTGATCAAGATTCGCTGCGGTCACAAGGCTCACGACTATGTCGTAACGGGCAAAGTTGCTTTCGCCGAGATAGTAGCGCTCATCCGACACCGGGACTGCGTCGAAATTCGTGGCCAATCGGCCGATAGGCCGGATTCTCTCGGGGACCTGGCCGCGCGGCAGATTGTCGACGGTCGTTACGAACTTGTCGATCAACGCTTCGTCGACCAGCATGTTGCCAATGTCGCTGCCGAAGAGATCGGTTAGAGCCAGCAGGAAATATGCGTCGCTGTCGTCGAGCGGCGGTAGTGGGATTAGCTCGCCTTCGGCCGACGATCCGGGTTCCAGGGCTGGCAGCGGATGAATCGGGCCCAGCCGCGCACGTGATTCTTCGACTGCAGGCTCTGCCGGGACGGCGTCCGGTTCGCTCTCGACGGGAAATAGTGCGTCCCGGAAGTACCAGCCAGCGCCGGCGAGAATGGCCGCCAGCACGATCAGAACCAGGAATCTTGTGCTATTCACAGCAGTCACTCGTTCAATGGCTCTCAATCATCGGCAATCGGCGGTCGGCATTCAAGGCTATGCCGGTCGGGGATGGCGCGCGGACCCGGGATCACCATTCTCAGCGTCACTAACGCGCTTGGTCGTAGCCGAGCGGATCGTTGCTGTTGTATAAGGACAATCTGCTCATGCAGGCTCAGAACCTGCTCGTGGCAACCCGGGGGATGTTCACTATGACTACGAAGAAGGGAATACGAACTCTTCTTACGCGGAAGAATCTCATTGGCGGCGCGCTGGCGCTCGGGGGAATGATCGTCGGCGCTATCGTTGGCATCGCCGTGCAGGTTGGCGTCGAGAGTACAGGCATGCTCGGGCCGGGTGTCGAATCCTTGCTCGCTGAGCAGGAGACGAACTTCGAGGAGCTTAACTCGCGCCTCGACACGCTGCAGGCTGCAACTGATGATCCCGAACTTGCTCGCGAACTCGGCGAGATCGTCGCGCTCCTCGAACGCCAGGACGAGCTCCGACAGAAGGCGAATTTCGAACTTGAATTCTTGGGTAATCAGGTCGCGAGTCTCAGAGAACAGAGCCTCGCCGAGCACGGGTTCGCCAGCGGCGCCGATTTCTGGTTGGCCGTCGGTGAGAGCGTCAGTATCGGCGACAGAAGGCATGTGATTGGCCTCACTCGAACGTGGAGCACAGCGGCGGATGTGGTCCTGAACGGTGAAAGGGCGAGACTTCCGGTCGGCGGATCGATATCGACCGACGATTGCATCGTTTTTCTGAAGCAGGCCATTCGAAGCTCGGATAGTCGAGCCGGCTTCGACGTTACCTGCGGTGACGACGCCGCATAGGCCGATCAGAACAAGTCCACTCGCTTGACGGGCTTGAGGCTGGCAATGACGCCTTTGCCGCTGCGGACGTCCGTCGTGACGCGAGCGATGATGGCCGGAAGGACGAGCGGCGCGTGAACCAGAATGCTCATCGCTACGTACATGGCGTAGCGAAAGCGATCGTAAAGACCGACAGCCGCGCTCTGTCTGCTGTCGAGCAACTCCGAGCGCAACTCATCCATCGATTGCCACTCGCCGTCTGCGAGCCGTTTTCGCATTGAGTCGGAATAGAGATTCTTCGATTCAAGCCCGCGGCAGTACGCTTTCCACATGCGTTTGCGATCGACGAACCAGCCCGTTGATAGCGCAATGAGATTCATAAGGCCGAGAACTGGAGAGACCCTCATCGAACCGCTTGCGAGTTCCCATGCGCTGACCTCGCCTTCGCCGATTCGGCCGACGCTATACCCTGTCGTCAGATGATGCAGATCGTGCTGCTTGAGGAAGTGTCTCCGCGTCTCGATGTTCGGCATCGGGACAAGCGCGCAGCCCGTATACACGCCAACGAATCTCGGGCGTGCGCCGAGTGTCGGGCCGAAGCCGTGGCGCTCGTAGAATTGCGATAGCTCTGCTTCGAGTTCAGTCATCGTCGTCTCAAAGGCGACACGGGTGCGGGCGGCGGCGCCATGTTGCTACCAAGCGGGAGTCTCCCGGGATTCTCGCCTGCATTCGTCTGTTCAATCATTGGGAGGCAGCACGATGATATCTGTGTATCGGCCGCTCCGTAATCTTACATAATGCACATGTCGGGTCGAGCCGACCGCGAATAGCAGGGCGGACGTGATTGGATTCTGAACGAAGGAACGCTTTTCTTATAGAGCCCGACCTGTGTAACTATTAAAGCGGCGACTGTCGCAAGAACAAGGCGCAACTCTGTGAAAGACCAAAGCTCCGCTCTCGAGTCCTGGACGTATATTGCGCGGTCCGATCTGGCGCCGGACCGTATTGCCGTCTACCTGCCGATCCTGCTGAGCATTATCGGTGCCGCGGGGGTCGCGCCCTTCGCTGTCCTGCGTTTTCTCAACGGTGAGTACATAGTCGCGGTGCTCGATTCTGTGCTTGTTGTCAGTCTGCTCGGACTCGGGATCATGGTCTACCGCACGCGTAAGATCCGCTTCGCAAGTATCGCGATATCGATTCTGTGCGTTCTGGGGGTCCTCGCAACGGTCTATCTGATCGGTTTGCAGCAGCTGTACTGGGCCTATCCGGCGACGATCGTTGCGTTCTATCTGGTAAAGCCTCGCGAGGCCGTCGTACTCATTCTCGGCATGCTTGCGGCGCTGGCACCGCAGCTCCTGCAGTCAGGAATGGGGATTCAGTCGATCGTATTCGCGATTACCACCATCGTCATGGGGACGTTTGCGTACGCATTTGCCGTGATCACCAATCGTCAGCAGGCGCTCCTGCTCAGCATGGCGACCAAGGATCCGCTGACTGGGACGGGCAACCGGCGTGCGCTCGAAACGAAGCTCGAGGGACTCGTGGCGAAGAAAGAGCGAAGCGACGTGCCGGCGTCGTTGATCATTCTCGATCTCGACCACTTCAAGGCCGTCAATGACGCACACGGCCATGCTGTCGGTGATCAGATCCTGTGCAGCGTGACAGAAATCCTCAATCTTCGTATCCGTGCGACCGACAGTCTCTATCGCATAGGCGGTGAGGAGTTCGTCGTCGTGCTCGAGGGTCAGGAAATCGATCGAGCAGCGCACCTGGCAGAGCAGCTCCGCACGCTGGTCGAAGCGAACGAACTGGTGCCCGATCGAGCGGTGACGATCTCGCTCGGTGTCGCTCAGCTACTAGACTCGGAGTCCTGCGGAGACTGGCTGCAGCGTGCGGACGACGCCCTGTTCCGCGCCAAGGAGAGTGGTCGCAATTCCACGCGGCTCGCCGCCTAGGACCTCGCCAGCTGCTGGTCAATTCTGCAGCGACTTGATGTAACGAACCAGCTCGCCGTCATAGCCCGAGCGCTCGTAGAAATCCCTGGCCCGAGTGTTGCTCGCAAATACGTGTAGCGTCATTGACTGAGCCCCCCGTGCACGCGCATCGTCTTCTACTGCATCGAGTAGCAGCCGACCGATACCCTTGCCGCTCATGCCCTCGGCTACGGCGATGGCTTCGAGATGCGAGCTGGCTTCCTTGCTGAGCGGCTCCGGGCGCAGGGTCGCCATCGCGAGCCCGACAATTGCGCCTCTGACGCTGACGGCAACGTGAACGAGGCAAGCATCTTCATCCCCCTCGGACCAGCGCTCCAGAAGTTGCGCATCCGACATCCACAGGTGTTTCGGATTCCGGGATTCCGGCACGTCGAACGCGGCAAGCCGCGGCATCAAGGCCAGAATCTCTTCGCGGTCATCGGCTCGCGCCGGTCGCACGGAATAATGGCGCCGCGTATTGCTCATCGCGCTGCCCCATCCAGATCAGGATAGCGTCCATCTAACTACGGAAGTACTGCTGCGGCAAGCGGCGACTAGAGCAGACCAACGATACGGTCGAGAACTCGAAGCCCTTTCTTGCTCAGTTCATAGCCGACGGTCGGCGGGTAGTCATCGATCACCGTACGATTCACCCACTTCTGACCGATAAGACTCTTGAGCCCGAGCGTTACGGCTCTCGGCGTGGCGTCCGGCAGTACCCGACGGAGCTCATTGAAGCGACGGACATCGCCTCCTATCGCTGCAACGAGGGGCAGCGTCCACTTGCGGAATGCGAGGTCGATGTCGGCAGCGCTCTTGAGCGCCCTGGTCAGCTCTAGGCAGGTCTCTCCGATCGCATTTCCTTCTTGGGTCAGTACGTACTCCGGCCGCATCGGATGGCCGTGCCCCGGATTCTTCTTGACGAGTCCCATCTCGATCAGATGAGTCAGCGATGCCGTCAGGCTTGCGCGCCCGACTTCGAGGGAATTCGCCAGAGTCACGAACTTGGCGCCGTGCCGCTCGTAGAGCTCCGCGACGATGGGAATGTTCCAGCGCCGATGAACGAACTCAATCAGCGGCGCCAGCTTGTCGGATGTCGGCTTGCCTTCCACTTGACTAATAGTATATTAAGTATAAAAATAGAACCACTGTCACCAAGAGAGGAGACGAAACGATGGCTGAGAAGATCAACTATGCGCCCGGCCTGACCCTATCCATATCCGTTTCGGATCTCGACCGAGGGATCGCCTGGTACGAAGACGTACTGGACTTCAAGCTTCAATACCGTATGGATCACCTTGGCTGGTGTGAGCTGGAGTCGTCGGTCAAGGACGTCAATGTAGGTCTGAGTGCCCGTGAGGAACCGAATCCTGGCGGAGCGGTGCCGACCTTCGGTGTTCAGGACATCGAGGCGGCAAAGGCCTGGCTCGAGTCAAAGGACGTCCGTATCGACGGCGACGTGATCCAGATCGAGGAGATGGTAAGGTTGCTGACATTCTTCGACCCAGACGACAACGCGCTCATGTTCTTCCAGATGCTTCAAAGCGATGGGTAGCCCGAACCGGAATATCGCCTCGGTCCTGTTGTTTGGGATATTGCTGAGCGGTGTGGCCCACGCGCAATCCGCGCGTACGGAGCACACGTATCAACTCGACGACCCCGCCAACCAGCCAACCGCAACGCTCGAAGACGTCAGCTGGCTGGTCGGAGACTGGGTCGGAACCGCCTTCGGGGCACAGATCGAGGAAGTCTGGAACCCTCCGTCAGCGGGCTCCATGGTCGGCCTCTTCAAGTTCTTCGAAGAGGAGGTCGGCTTCTACGAGATCATGCTTATCGTCGAGGAAGAGGGTTCGCTGAACCTCAAGGTCAAGCACTTCAATGCCGACTTCAGCGCATGGGAAGAGAAGACCGAGCACCTTACGTTCCGCCTGGTCGCGATCGAGGAAGATGCGATCCACTTCTCGGGCCTGAGTTTCTACCGAACCGGGCCTGACGAGTTCGTTGGCTACATCGCGATGCGCCATGGCGACGAGGTCCGAGAGGAGATGATGGACTATCGGCGACGAGGCAGCGACTGACCTAGTCGTCGTTGACCGCGGACGTAAAGCGATCCACCAGGTACTGACCTGCAAGAACCGGCTCGTATTTCGGGGCATCGCCCGCGGCCAGGCAGGTCGGGATACACTCGATTCGCGCATCGAAACTCGTGTTGTGGAAAAACGCCATGGACTGTCGCCGCCGACCGCCGGCTTCAGCGGGGAGTACGACCCTGTGCAGGGTCGACACCCAGCGGTCGTTCGTCCAACGAGCCATGAGATCCCCGATATTGACGATGAACGCGTCCCCGACGAGCGGCGCCCGCGCCCATTCGCCCGAGGGCATTCGAATTTCCAGGCCCGGCACATTGGGGTCGGACTTCAACATCGTCAGGCTGCCGTAATCCGAGTGTTCTCCTGCCCCTTTCTGGCCGGGCAGCAACGGCGTCTCGGATGCGGGATAGTTAATGCATCGCAGGGCACACATCGGGGAGCGGTGATAAGGCTCGAAATGCTCCTGCGGCAAGTCGAGCGCCGCGGCGAACAAGCGCAATATGCGTGACCCGGCCAGAGTCATCGCCTCGAAGTACGCGGTCAATGCACTGCGCAGCTCCAGCGGTCGTTCAGGCCAAATGTTCTTGCCGTAGTGGAACTCGTAATCTGCGCCGTCGACTTCGTAGGGCGGCGCGTGCAGCGGTCCGATTCCGAAACTTTCCTTGATGTCCGGCGGCGTCTCGACGCCGAGTGACTTCGCAAGCGCTTCGGCCGCCATTGGAAAGTAACCGCGCGGACACTCTGGGTCGTCGGGCTTCGCCCTGAGCTTCTCCTCGATTGGCAGCTCAAAGAATGATTGCGAGGCGTCCCACGCATTCCGGATTACGCCTTCGGGCACGCCATGATTCTCGACGACGAGAAATCCGAGCGTCCGGCAGATTTCGTCTACTTCTGCCGCAATACGCATCTGGTCATCCGAGCTGCCCGTCAGGAAAGCCTGCAGGTCCACCGACGGTATCGACGAAGTACTTGCCGACATCGATCTGCCTGCGCGGTCATGGGCGGTCATGATTCCTCCAGGCCTTGCACTCTGTCGTTCCTTTCGGCGTACGCGACGGCGATCTTCGCGGCCAAAGCAGCATTATTGAGCACGAGCCGGATATTCGCGTCGAGGCTGCGGCCCTCCGAGGACTCCGCGATACGCGAAAGCAAGAACGGCGTCGTCTCTTTGCCGGTGATGCCGCGGGAATTCATCTCGTCGATCGCGGCGTCGATGAGCGCGTCCATCTCGCCCTTGTCGAGCGCGTACTCCTCGGGGATCGGCGCCGCGACGACCATTCCTCCGTCGAGACCCAGTGTCCACTTCGTCGCCATGGCCTCGGCAACGTCTTGTGCCGATTCCGCGCGATAGTCAACACCGTAGCCGCTGTCACGCGTGTAGAAAGCGGGCAGGGCATCTGTCTGGTAGCCGACGACGGGAACGCCCCTGGTCTCGAGGTATTCAAGGGTGCGGCCGATATCGAGCACGGATTTCACCCCGGCACAGACGACCGCGACATTCGTACGCGCGAGTTCATCCAGATCCGCGGATATATCGAAGCTCTCTTCGACGCCCCGATGCACGCCGCCGATACCGCCAGTGGCGAATACTCGAACACCTGCCATCGCGGCGACAATCATCGTCGCCGCGACCGTCGTGGCGCCGTCCTGGCCTCGCGTTACGACGATCGGCAGATCGCGCCGGCTGGTTTTGACGATTTCCCGACCTTTCCTGCCAAGAAGCTCGATGCCCTCGTCATCGACGCCGACCTTAAGCCGGCCGCCGATAATGGCAATCGTGGCCGGCGTCGCGCCGTGCGCCCTTACCGTTGCCTGTACCTCTCGAGCGGTTTCGACATTCCTCGGGTACGGCATGCCGTGACTGATGATCGTCGACTCGAGCGCAACGACGGGGCGGCCCTCGGCAAGGGCCGAAGCCACCTCGGGTGAGATGTCCAGATGCGGGTTCAGATCGCGTCCTTTCATCGGCTCAGGCCATCGCTCGTTCGACGGCAGATCGCGACATTCGAATACTGCTCGTCGCGTCGTCGGAAAGCGTAAGCCCCGCTGCAGCGAGCGCGAACCGCACGGACTCTTGCAGCGGCTGAGCTTCGATCCAGGCCAATGCGAGGCCGGCAAGAAACGCGTCGCCGGCGCCACCCGTGTTGCCAGACGACTCGCCCGCCTGTGTGGGCTTCTCGAGGCCCTGGCCGCCGGCCGTACTGTAGAAGACGCCGCGCTTGCCCAGCGTTACGAACAGGCGTTCGACGCCGCGCACATGAAACCAGTCGGCGAGCCGTCGCCGGTCCGCCTGCCTTCGAGCCGAAATTCCCGACAGCGCCTCCGCCTCGGGCTCATTAGCCTTGAGCGTGTGGATCGATCCCAGCAGCGACCGAATCTTCGGTGCCTTGACTGCGGATACGGTGTCGATGAACAGCGGAGTCTTGTTCAGTGACTCGGCGAGCCACGTCAACGCTTCAACCGGGAGATTGGTATCGGCGACGACCAGTTCGGCCTCTCGCAGAATCGACTGGTGGGACTGAAGCACACCCACGCTGAGTTCCTCGATGACGGCCATGTCGTTGATCGCCACGTGCATGTCACCGGAACGGTCCAGGGTGGAAACGTAGCTCGAGGTCGGCGCGCTGTCTGACACCAGTACATGCTGCATGTCTATCCCGGCCGCACGTCCGTGCTCGATCACCAGCCGGCCGTGATAATCGTCGCCGACGGCCGAAATGAGTCGGGTCTCGACGCCAAGTCTCGAAAGATTCTCGGCGATATTGCGGGCAACACCGCCCGCTTCAGCGACCGGGACGGCCGTCCATGAACATCGATATTGGCTCCGCCGATCGCAACGACGAAAGGCGCCTGATCCACGACGTATGCGCGGCCCTTGATGACGCCTTTGCCGGTGAGCTTCATGATATGCCCGGCAACGGCGGAGCGGCTGATCTGCAGGCGGTCGGCGATCGACTGCTGAGAGATCATCGGATCCGCGATTATCAGATCGAGAATTTGCTGCTCGCGCTGCGTAGCCATAAACATAGGTTAACTGGGCAAACATTTGTTTACAATCGCCTGCCCCGCCTATGTGGCGAATGCCTGCTGGTATCCTCCGGACATGAAATTGCCCCGACTTCGAACGATCCTGCTCATCCCTGTCGTGCTGTTCGCGCTCTTCTACGCGACAGGCGCGGTCATCGTCGCCATGAACAACGAGACGATCGCCGTGCTCGAAACGCCGCCGGCTCCGCATGAGACCGTCGCGATCTTCGGCGCGAGCGGAACCGCAGGCGACGGTATTCTCAAAGCAGCCTTGGCGGACCCGAGCATCGACCGTATTCACGTCATCACTCGGCGTGCGACACCGCGCGAGTCCGCATGACGCTGCACATGGATTATCTGGACTATTCGGCGGTTCACGAGCAGATTGCGGAAGCCGATGCCGTGTACTGGGCGATCGGCACGAGCACGTTCAACGTCGACGAGGAGACCTACGGGATCATTCACGTGGACTTCCCGGTGCAGTTCGTTCGCGAGTGGACCAGTGTCAGCGAAAAGGACGACATCTCGTTCCACTACATCAGTTCGAGCGACATCTCCGAGGACTCGAGTGCCAACTGGGCGCGGGAGAAGTGGCGCGCGGAGCAATCGCTGTTCGCGTTTGCCGAGGGAACGAATCTCCGCGTCATCGCCTACCGGCCGGACTACATCGGACCGACCGCCGAAGAGGCGAACTTCGGTCAGAATCTCTTGTACTGGTTCTTCCGCCCTGTCGGTGCATCGGTCCGCGCGCGAGAAATCGGTGAGGCAATGATCGAGGTGACGGCGCGAGGCGCCGAGTTCGAGAACGGCGACAAAGTGGGCACGTTCGGCATCAGGCGCTACAGCGACGCCTGGGTCAGGCGGCAATCGTCCGGCGACGGCTAGACTTATAGCGGTTCAGCGACCCACGCAGCCGCGGACGTCGACAACGCCCGATCCGTACGGGCAACGGGCTGTTTCTCGGGTCGCCACACAAGCCAGTGAGTGCCCGACTCACGCTCAGGAATATGGACACTCTCTCACGTGCCTGGAGCGTTCCGCTGGACGCCGAGGCGCACCCACGCGCCAATTAGGCTATAACTAGCGGGCCGGTAAATTTTCCGCGCCAGAGACCGCAACCTTGAAAGTAACGAAGCACTTCGCTGACACTAGACGTCTCGGCCGGCTGAGATTGGCGACGTTAGCTATCGTCGTCTTACTCGCCGCGCAGGTGAGCGATGCTGGCGACGCGCTTGGGGTCGTCGAGGAGCCGCCGCCGATCTCCTTCGCGGTTCCGGCCGACTGCGAGCCGGGCAACCCTGGCCAACCGCGAGCACTACTGGTCGGTGTGGGCCGCGTTGCGACTCTGGATTTCGATCGTGACGGCGTAGACAACGACCTGCGCCTGCTGCGGGACGTCCTTACACAGAAGGGCGCTGAGGTTTCGGTCCTTCGCGATCCGACGCTGCCTGAGCTCGTCCAGGGGCTTCGATCATTGATCGAGTCGACGCAATGCGGCGACACGGTGTTTCTTCATCTGACGGGATTGTCTGCGCTGCCGGAGCAGTGG
>CALZMR010000021.1 GCA_945788575.1 uncultured Woeseiaceae bacterium | reverse complement strand
CGCTGTTGCTGGACAACGCCTGGCCGATCATCTCGCAGACACTGACGGACTGACCGGGCTCGGGCCTGGTAGCGCTAGGGGGGAACGCTTTGGAGAAGATCTGGCTTGACGCCTATCCCGAGGGCGTGCCGGCGGAAGTGCCGGAGCCTGAACACCGCTCGCTCCGGGACATGATCGAGCGGAGTTTCAGCAAATACCCGGACAATCCGGCGTTTACGAACATGGGCACGACGCTCAGCTATCGGCAGCTCGACGAGCTGTCCATGAAGTTCGCGGCCTACCTGCAGCGGAAGCTCGGACTCACGCGCGGCGAACGCGTCGCCGTTATGCTGCCCAACATTCTCCAGTATCCGGTCGCGCTGTGCGGAATCTTCCGCGCCGGCCTCGTCGCCGTTAACGTCAACCCGTTGTATACGGCGCGCGAACTCGAACACCAGCTCAAGGATTCAGGCGCGCGCGCCATCCTGATCCTCGAGAATTTCGGGCACGTCCTCGAGGAGGTCATGGCCGACACTGACGTCGAGCATGTCATCACCACCAGCACAGGCGACCTGCTGGCGAAACCGAAAGGCTGGGTCGTCAACCTCGTCCTGCGCTACGTGAAGCGCGCGGTGCCGAGCTTCCGCATCCCGGGCGCCGTCAGATTCCGTAAAGCGATTGCGGATGGTGAAGACCAGACGCTCGAGTTCGTCGGACTCGGTTACGCCGACATCGCGTTTCTCCAGTACACGGGGGGCACGACGGGCGTCTCGAAGGGCGCGATGCTCAGCCACCGAAACATGGTTTACAACGTGGACCAATCGATCGCCTGGCAGTCGAACGTCTATGAGGGTGTCGATCGAATCATCGCGATCACGGCTCTGCCGCTGTATCACATCTTCTCGCTGCAGAATAACTGCCTGACCATGATGGCCCTGGGCGGCGAGAACGTCCTGATTACCAACCCTCGCGACTTCCCGGCATTCGTCAAGGAGCTGCACAAGCACGCGTTCAACTTCTTCACGGCGGTTAACACACTGTACGCGGCTTTGTTGAATACGCCAGGATTCAAGGACGTCGATTTCAGCCACCTCAAGGTGTGCATTGGCGGCGGTATGGCCGTGCAACCCGCGGTCGCGAAGCAGTGGCTCGAGGTCACCGGCTGCGAGATCGCTCAGGGCTACGGGCTGACGGAAACCTCGCCTTCGGCCGTGTGCAACACCGTCGGCAGCACCTTCACCGGCACGGTCGGGCTGCCGCTGCCGTCGACCGAAGTCATGATCGCCGGCGAGGATGGCAATCCACTGGCCATCGGCGAGGTCGGCGAGATCTGCATCAAAGGTCCGCAGGTCATGGAGGGCTATTGGCAGCGCCCCGCCGAGACAGCGGAAGTCATGTTGCCGGGCGGCTGGCTACGTACCGGCGACATCGGCCGAATGGACGAACAGGGATATATCTTCATCGAGGACCGCAAAAAAGACATGATCCTCGTCTCGGGCTTCAATGTGTATCCGAACGAAATCGAGAACGTCATCGTCGAGATGGATGGCATTCTCGAGGCGGCGGCGATCGGGATGCCGGACGAGAAATCCGGCGAGGCTGTCAAAGTCTTCGCCGTGCGAACCGACGATTCCATCACCGAGCAGGACGTCCTCGACTTCTGCCGCGAGAATCTGACCAACTACAAACGGCCACGGGAAGTCGAGTTCCGCGACGACTTGCCGAAGACCAACGTCGGCAAGATTCTGCGCCGCGCGCTGCGGGACGAGTAGAGCCCAACCCGGCGCCACACCGCACACCGGAGAGAGTTTCCATGCCTCTACGCTACGTCGTACTACTCATGCTGCTCGCATTTGCTGCGGGCGTTCTGGCAGTCCCCACCGCGCTCGACCCGGTGCAGGTGGCGCCACATATCTACGAGCTCGCCTTTGAGAACGATCGCGTGCGGGTACTAAAGCGGACCATCCGCAATGGCGAGACCGAACCGCTGATGTCGCAGCCCGACCGTGTCGTCGTCTATCTGAACGCCTGCGCATGGCTCGAAGACGACGGCGAAGGCGGCCAGCGCATGCAGGACTTCAAATTCGGCACGCCGACATGGGCACCGGCGGGCAGCCGCGGCGGCTGGACGGCGAACGTCATTCAGGAGTGTCATGTTGTAGAGGTGGAACTGCTCGAATGATGCCGCACGATTACTCGACGTACACGATCGCCGAACTTCGCGAGGCGCTCGCCTCGGTCGACGGCAACCAGTATCCGGACAACAAGGCGGCTCTGGAAGCGGAGCTACAGGCTCGCGTCGACTCGGGTGAAGTCGAACGAGAAATGGAGGAGCAGGAGCGGGAAACCCGCTCGCAGGAGCAAGACCTGCGGCGCTTCGCGCGCGGGGCTCGACAGTGGATCGGCCTCTATCTGATGGGGGCGCCGCTAATTCTCCTCAACATGGGCACACAAATGCCGAAATCTTTGGGGTGGCTTGCTTACGCCCTGTGGGGATTCGGCGTTCTCTACGTCGGCGTTTCGACCCTGGCTGGCTATGGCCTTTGGAAACAGAAAGACTGGGGACATCGCCCGGCGATCGGTGTCCTCGCGTTGCAGGTCATCAATCTCCAATCCGGGTTCCTGCAGTACAGCCTGACGTCGGCCATATCCGGTTACGTCTATGTTGCAGCGCAGGCTGGGTTCGAGTTCGGTGTCTCGGCCTTCCTCAACACCGGAGGATTCAGATTCGCGGCTGGCGATTTGCCACTCACATTCAATCTGGGGGTTAATCTCGTCGCGCTGTTCCTTATCTGGCTGCTCTTTAAGGGGCGACAGCCGTTGGACGGCGACGAGGCAGGTATCGATACCTACCGTTCAGAGCCGGCGGAGTAGCCTGACGCTCGTCGATCGAGAACGACCGCCCCGATCAATCGCGGTGGTATTGCGGACTCATCTCGTGGACCGCGTCCACCAGCACGGAGACGTTGTCCGGGTCGATGTCGGGCGTGATTCCGTGGCCCAGGTTGAAAACATGGCCCGGACCTTCACCGTAGCTCGCCAGCGTATCGGCCACGCCCCTCCGGATCGTGTCCGCGTCCTCACGTAAGGTCGCCGGATCAAGGTTACCCTGCAGCGCTACTTTGTCCTTCGTGTACTGCCGCGCATCCGCGAGGCTCGTCGTCCAATCGACACCGAGTGCATCGCAGCCCGTCTCGACCATGTCCTCTAGCATCGGACCGGCGCCCTTCGTGAACAGGATCACCGGAATCCGGCGGCCATCCTTCTCGCGCGTGAGTCCGTCGACGATCTGCTGCATCGGCGCCAGCGAAAAGCGGCGGTAGTCGTCACGCTCGAGCGCCGAGCCCCATGTATCGAATATCTGCACGGCCTGCGCACCAGCCTCGATCTGCGCGTTGAGATAGTTGGTGGTGACCCTGGCAACTTTGGCCATCAGGCTGTCGAGTAGCTGTGGCGCTTCGCGCGCGAGATCGCGGATGAGCGGGAACTCCCGGCTCGATCCGCCTTCCACCATGTACGTGCCGACAGTCCATGGGCTGCCGGCGAAACCGATCAGCGGCACCTCGCCATCCAGCGCAGCACGAATGGTCCGCACGGCGTTGAAGACGTATCCCAGCGAATCGTGAACGTCGATCTCGGGCAGCCGCTCGATCGCCACCCGGTTCTGCAGCGGTCTTTCGAACTTCGGGCCCTCGCCTGTCTCGAAATAGAGGCCGAGACCCATCGCGTCGGGAACCGTCAGAATGTCGGAGAACAGTATCGCCGCGTCGAGCTTGTAGCGCCGGAGCGGCTGCAGCGTGACCTCGCAGGCGAGTTCGGCATTGCGGCAAAGGCTCATGAAGTCACCGGCCTGTGCGCGGGTTTCCCGGTACTCGGGCAGGTAGCGCCCCGCCTGGCGCATGATCCACATCGGCGTGCGCGGCACGGGCTCGCGCATCAATGCGCGAAGCAGCAGATCGTTCTTCAGCTCGGCCGCCATCAGTCGAACTGTGCCGCGATCGACGCCTGCATCGCTTCGGCGGCAGCTCTCGGGCTTTCCGCATCGCGGATCGGCCGGCCCACGACGATGTGGTCGGCGCCGTTGGAGAATGCCGTCTCGACCGTTACGACGCGCTTTTGATCCCCGACCGGCTTGTTGTCCACGGGGCGGATGCCGGGCGACACCACGACGAGCTTCTCGTCCACGAATTCCCGCAGCCTCGGCACTTCGAGGCCCGAGGAGATCACACCGTCGCAGCCGACTTCCAGCGCCTGTTTGGCGCGCGACAGCACCAGCTCCTCGACGTTGCAGTCGAAACCCAGATCGTCGAGGTCACCGCGATCCAGGCTGGTGAGTACCGTTACGCCCAGCACCTTCAGCGACTCGCCTTTGTTTTCGGCGGCCGCCTCCATAATCGAGCGATTCCCGTGCACGGTGACGAAACTCGCTCCGCGGTCCTTCAATTGCCGCACCGCGGAGCCCACGGTCGCCGGTATGTCGAAGAATTTGAGGTCGCAGAAGACCTTCTTGTCTTTCGCCAGCAACCAGTCGAGCAGCTCGAAATAGCCGCCGCTCATCATGAGTTCGAGGCCTATCTTGTAGAAGGTAACGGCGTCGCCGAGTTCCTCGGCGAGCGCTCGGGCTCGGTCGCAGTCCGGTACGTCCATCGCGAAGATGAGGCGGTCCCGGGCGGGAATGTTCTTCGGTGTCACTGGCTGCCTTCGTGTCTGCCGATCAGCGTGACGGCGGATTCTACCAGTTTCACCCCTTTGTGCATTCGTGCCCGGCGATCGCGGCCGGCGGTTTGCAGGAACCCGTAATCCGTGTGTGCTCAGACATTGCGGTCGGCGGATTTTAGGTGGCCCTAATCCGTGTGTGCTCGGACATTGCAAAGCGGTCCGTCATGCCAGCGATGTAGTCGGCAACTACGCGCGCGCGCGCAGTTTCGTCGCCCTCTTCCGCGGCATTCGCGAATTCGGCCGGCATCAGGCTCGTCTCTCCCATGAAGCTTGCGAACAAGTCCTCGAGGATCGCCTGAACGCGCGCCGTCATCTCCAGCTTCTTCTCGTGTTGATACAGATGCTTCATGAGAAAGCGCTTCAATGAGACGTGCTGCTCGTAGACTTCGGGCGACATCTCGACCAGCCGGCGTCCGGCGCCGCGGACAGCGTCGATCGAATCCGGGGCTTCTGCTTCGATATTCCTCCGGGTCTGCTCGATCAGGTCGGATACGACACGGTCGATCATGCGGCGGATGATCTCGTAGATGAGGCGCCGGTCTTCGAGATCCGGGTGTAGCGCGCGCACGGCATCGTACTGATCCCCGAACAGAGACTGCGTCCGTAGCTGCTCGAGGCTTATCAGGCCTGCCCGGAACCCATCGTCGACGTCGTGGTTGTTGTAGGCGATCGCGTCGGCCAGATCGGTAACCTGTGCCTCCAGCCCGGGCTGGGTGCGATGCAGGAAGCGCTCGCCCAGTTCACCGAGTTCGCGTGCGTTTTTCGCCGAACAGTGTTTGAGGATGCCCTCGCGGGTTTCGAACATCAGATTGAGGCCGGGGAAATCCGCATACTTGGCCTCCAGCCGGTCAACGACGCGCAGCGACTGCATGTTGTGCTCGAAGCCGCCGTAGTCGCGCATGCACTCGTTGAGCGTGTCCTGACCCGCATGCCCGAACGGCGTATGACCGAGATCGTGTGCGAGGCTGATCGCCTCGGTCAGCGGCTCGCTCAAATCCAGCGCGACGGCAACCGTGCGCGCGATCTGTGCGACTTCGATCGAATGGGTGAGCCGTGTGCGATACAGGTCGCCTTCGTGATTGACGAACACCTGGGTCTTGTAGACCAGTCTCCGAAATGCCGTGCAGTGGATGATCCGGTCACGGTCCCGCTGATACTCGCCGCGATAGCGCGCAGCGGGTTCCTCGTACAACCGGCCGCGGCTGTTCTCTTCGTTCGCTGCGTAAGGCGCGAGATCGGCCACGGCTGTCAGCTGCCAGCGTCGCAGATGGTCTGGAGACCGGTTTCGCTGTAGTCGCTGGTCACGTAAGCGTCACCGAGGTCACGGAGCAGGACGAAGCGCAGCTTCTTATTGAGGGCTTTCTTGTCGAGCGACATGGCGTCGAGCAGCTTTGCCGCGCCGAGCGCCGGCGGCCTTGTCGGCAGGCCCGCCCTCTCGGTGAGATCGCGCAATCTCGCCAACTGTTGCTCCGCGATGCCGCTGAGTTCGCCTGCCATGAGCATGCCCGCCGCGACCGCTTCGCCGTGCAGCCACTCGCCGTAGCCGAGACAGTATTCGATCGCATGGCCGAAGGTATGGCCGAAGTTCAGGATCGCGCGCCTGCCCGATTCGCGCTCATCTTCCGCGACGACCTGCGCTTTCAGCTCACAGGAACGTTTGATCGCGTGTGCGAGTGCGCCCGGCTCCTTCGACAGCAGGGACTCTATGTTTTCTTCCAGCCAGTCGAAAAATTCGATATCGGCGATGGCCCCGTACTTGATGACTTCCGCCAGCCCCGCTTTGAGTTCGCGATCGGGCAATGTCTCGAGAGTGTCGGTATCGATGAGCACGATCCGCGGCTGGTGAAAGGCCCCGATCAGGTTCTTACCTTTCGGATGATTGACGCCGGTCTTGCCGCCGACTGAAGAATCCACCTGTGCGAGCAGCGTCGTCGGCACCTGGATGAACGCGACGCCGCGCATGTAGCAGGCGGCGGCAAAACCCGCGATGTCGCCGACGACACCGCCGCCGAGGGCGACGACGGACGTATCGCGATTAGCGCGCGACTCAACGAGCGTGTCGAGGATCGTCTCTACGGCGCTGAGCGTCTTGAAAGCTTCCCCGTCTTCGAGAGAGACCGACTGAATCGACGCTCCCTCGAGATTTCGCCGCAAGGATTCGAGGTACAGGGGGGCGACGGTCTGATTGGTGACGACGAGGCAATCGCCGCCAGCCAGGTGTTGGGTTAGATCGAACTCCCCGCCGACGAGCCCGCGGCCGATGACGATCGGGTAGCTCCGTTCTCCGAGTTCGACGGTTATGCGTTCGCTCATGCCGCGTAGATTAGCGCAAAGAGAAGCCGCTGTGCGGCCCGAGGGTGGAGACTATGCCGTCAGAATGCCTTCGACGATCCCAGCTATGATCGCGATGACGATCAGGACCGCGCCGACGATGGCGATGATCTTGCGGAACCGGTAGGCGATGCTGCCGAAGACGATCAGCCCGACCAGCGCGAAGCCGAGACTCGGCCAGAGCGTGAAGCCTAACTCGGAACCCGCGACGTAACCGGCGATAGCGCCCGCTATCGCAATGACGAAAATCCAAAAATCGTAGGCTTCGGAGTTTTCCTCGTCGCCGTTCACCTCTACCTGGGGATTCTGCTCGTCAGTCATCTGCGTCTCCTCAGGGTGGCGCCGCTGCTTCAGTTAATCGACTCGAGAATATCCTCCGCGACCGCCTTGACCCGGCGACCGTCGGTGTCGATTGTCAGGTCAGCGACCTCGAGATACATGGGCTCGCGAGTCGCCAGCAGGCCCTCTAGTACCGCACGCGGGTCCTCCTGCTCGAGGAGCGGGCGCTGCCGGCCGCGGCTCGTGCGTTTGAGCTGCTGATCGACACTGGTGCGGAGATAGACCACGAATCCGCGCGCTCCGAGGTTGCTGCGGCTCGCCGCGTCGATGATCGCTCCGCCGCCGGTTGCGAGAACGACACCGTCCATCGACGTCAGATCGTCGATTACCTTTGCCTCGCGCCTGCGGAACCCATCCTCGCCTTCTTTCTCGAAGATGAACGGTATATCGACACCGGTCCGCGCCTCGATCTCCTCGTCGCTGTCGAGAAAGCTCTTGTTGAGCATCCGCGCGAGCTGGCGGCCTACGGCAGACTTGCCGGCACCCATCGGCCCTATTAGAAAGACATTATTCGGTTGCTTCATGGTCTGCTCGCAGAGCTACTGAACAAGAAAGCCAACCCGAAGGTTGGCTTTCCGTGTCGTTCAGATAGTGCAGCCTCAGTAGATGCTGCCACCTTCCTCGAGGATGCGCGGCGTCACGAAGATGAGCAGCTCTGCCTTATTGTCTACTCGCTGCGTGCTACGGAACATCTGGCCGATAATCGGCAGGTCGCCGAGGAACGGAACTCTGTTAATCGTCTCGCGGCGCTCAGTCTCGTAGATACCGCCGAGGACGACGGTCTGGCCGTCCGCCACCAACACCTGGGTCTGGACCGCGCGAGTATCGATACTCGGTACCGTACCGCCAAGGCCGCCAGTAGAGATGATGTCACCGACGCTGTCCTTGTGGACGCGCAGATCCATGATGATGTTGTTGTCGGGCGTGATCTGCGGCGTAACCGTCAAACTCAGCACGGCCTTCTTGAACTGGATGGTCGTCGCACCGGACGAAGCCGACTGCTGGTACGGAATCTCGACACCCTGCTCGATGATGGCTTCTTTCTGATTCGCCGTGATGACGCGCGGCGTCGAAACGATCTCACCGCGGCCTTCGGCTTCCAGCGCCGACAGCTCGAGGTCGACGAGGTAGTCGGTCTCGAGTACGGCCAGAGCGAAGCGGCCGGCCGGATTCTCGATCGGTACGTTGACGTTGTAACGATTCGACAGCGACGGAATCTGAACCGGGAACGGCGTGCCGTTCGCCGGATCGGACAGATTAGCCAGCGCGGAGTTGATCATCGTATCGGTGCCCGTACCGTTACCAGACAGTACGGTCAGTCCGTCGGTGCTGTTCTCTTCGAACGCCGTGACACCGAGGCGGATGCCGAGATCGCGGCTGAAGTCGTCATTTACGACCACGATCCGCGACTCGATGAGTACCTGCTTGATCGGCACGTCGAGCGTGCGAACCATGCGGCGGATGTCCTGCAGCCGCAGCGCCGTATCCTGCACGAGCAGCGTGTTGGTTCGATCGTCGACCGCGATGCTGCCGCGCTCTGAGAGCATCGAGTTCGCGCCATCGGAACTGATGAGCTGCGCGAGATCACCGGCCTTGGCGTAGTTGACCTGCAGGAACTCGGAGTAAAGCGGCTCGAGCTCGCTGATTGCCTGCTGTGCTTCGAGGTCGGCAGTCTCACGTGCGGCGATCTCTTCAGCCGGCGCGACGATGATGACGTTGCCGTTCTGACGCATGTCCAGACCCTTCGTCGTCATGACGATGTCCAACGCCTGGTCCCAAGGTACGTTACGCAGACGCAGCGTCACATTGCCCTGCACCGTGTCGGAGACGACGATGTTGCGGCCGGACGTCTCTGCAAGAAGCTGCAGTACGGCGCGTGTCTCGATGTCCTGGAAGTTCAGTGTTAGGCGCTGGCCTTCGTATTCCCGGGTCTCGGAGAACACCGAAGAAACAGCGTCGTCCTCTTGGGCAACCGGGTTCACTTCGATCGAGAACTCGGTGTCGGACTGGTAAGCAAGTTGCTCATAGCGGCCGTCGGCCGAGATGACGATGCGCGTATCCATGTTCGTGCGCAGCGTATCGACGGTCGTGACCGGTGTAGCGAAATCGTTCACGTCGAGACGGCGCATGAGCTCCGGCGGAAGCGACGTGTCCTTGAAGATGGCAACGACTCGGCCGCCTTCCTGGCGGATGTCCACCGGCGTGCCCGGGTCTGTGAGGCTTACAATGATGCGGCCACCACCGTCACGGGTGCGGCGGAAATCGACGTTCGTGATGCCACGGTTCGTGGGCGGCGTATACGATGTGCTGGACGAGGCGGAAGAGTCAGACGCACTGGCGAACTGGGTGACTCCAGCGCTGTAGTCTCCTCCGGCGCCCAGCGTGACGATGACGCTGTTGCCGCTGCGACGCGTTTCATACGCGACCATGGTGTCGAGATTCAGTACGACGCGCGTGCGACCGTTGGCCTCCGCCGCCAGCACGGTGTCCAACGGACCCATGTTGACGTCGCGACGACGCTGCGAAAGGCCGAGCTCCGTGTTCGGCAAATCGAGCGCTATGCGCGCCGGGTTCTCGATCGTGAACGCCATCGGCTCAGGAGCCGTTCCGCTCATGATCAGCGTCAGCTCGACCCGCTGTCCGGGCAGATTCTGAACCTGAATGTCCTGCAGGCGATTGCCTTCCTGCGCGTTCGCGGTAAGACCCGCAAACATCAGGACGGCGGCCTGTGCCAGTGCAGCCAGTCGCAGCAGCGTACTGCGGTGTCCGGCTGTCGGTTTGCTATTGAGCATCATTCCTAGTACTCCCAGTTCCATTCAGGCATCAGTTAGAAAGACCCAGAGCGGCGTCCCTCTCGATGTAACCGCCGATCCCGTCGGAAATAATTTCTATCAATGAAATTTCAGATTCTGATATCTCGACGATCCGCCCGTGGTTCTGCCCCACATAGTTGCCGGGGATGACACGATGGATCAGACCGTCATTCGTCTGCACGAGCCCGAACTCGTTCTCGCCGAGCTCGAGCGTGCCGACCATCCGTAGCGTATCGAGCGGGAATTGCTCGAGGAACTCCGGCAGACGGTCCTCTGCGATCGTCACTCCGCTGGCCGGTCCGGCGGCCTGCGGCGTATCCGGCTGAAATGGCGAGCGTAGTTGCTCGACATCGGCCGTATAAGTGAACGTCTCGTAAGGAGTAATCTCGGGCAGCGGTTCGATACGGCCGCCCGGCTTCGATTTGATTTCGTTGATGTAGGCGTCGAGTTCGTCCATGTCCGCGCTGCACGCAGACAGTGCGCTCATGGCGAGGACGACGATCAGACCGCTTCTGAGGTTGGCCGTCATTACTGCGTCTCCTCGAGATAACGATAGGTCTTCGCGGTGACCTCGAGGCTCAACGTGTCGAAGTCGCCCTGGTTCTCGCGAGTAATCGTGATGTCATGCAGCGTCACAATACGCGGCAGTGCCGCGATTCCGCTGACGAAGTTCGCAATTTCGTGATACCCGCCGGAGAGCCGGATCATGATCGGCTTCTCGGCATAGAAATCACGCGGTATCTCAGCCTGAGGTTGAAACAGGTTCTCCTGCAAGCCGGCAGCGAGGCCGGTCTGAGAGATGTCCACGATCAGGCTGGGGATTTCGGTCTCACCCGGCAGCTGACGCAGCATGGTACCGAACGATTGCTCGATCTGTTCGAGCTGCTGGCGATATGCATCGTAGTTGGCCGCCTTGCGCTGCTTATTCTCGAACGCCAGGCGCAGTTCTTCATGCTCCTGCTCGGCGCGCTCCAGCAGCACCATCTTGTCCTGCCAGATCGTCCAGTACAGACCCAGGCCGACAACAAGGAAGAATACGAGCGCAATGACAGCGAGACGGAACGCCAACGGCCAACGGCCTACGTCGTTGATATCCAGACTTTGGATTTCGTCGATAAGGTTCATTGGACGCCCTCCTGATCCGAATCGCCACTAACCTGCCTCGCATAGACAACGAACTCCGCCTGCCGCGCCGCGCCGCTTGTCGTCGTCTCGACGCGCTCGACTTCGGGGTTCGAGAGCCAGGGCGATTCGTCGATCTGACGCATCAATGCCGAAACGCGGGTGCTCGACTGGGCGACGCCCTGCAACTCGACGCGCGTGCCTGTCTGTTTCATGCTGGTCAGGTAGACGCCTTCGGGCAGCTGCCGCACGAGTTCATCGAACAAGTGAACGATCTCCGGGCGGCTTTTCTGAAGCTGATCGATAATCTCCATACGTGCCAGCAGCCGTTCTTTCTGGCGCTCGAGATTGTCGATCTCCTCGATACTCTGCTCGATTATGGTGATCTCTTCCGTTAGACGAGTGTTGAGGCGCTGCTGCGCGGCGATCATCTGCGAGAAGACGAACATCGCCGACATGACGACGGCGATTCCTGCGACGACCGCGCCGGCTGTAGCGACGCCAAAGTCGCGCTGGCGCTTCTTGCGTTCTTCCTCGCGCCAGGGGAGTAGGTTAATGCGTGGCATTAGTCGAAGCTCCTCAGTGCCAGGCCGCACGCGGTCAAGAGTGCCGTAGCATCCTTATGTACGCCCTGCGACTTTGCTTTTGACGATATCTTCATCTGGCCGAGCGGATCGCCGACTTCTGTCGGAATACCTACTCGCGAGGAGATAACGTCTGCGATTCCCGGGATATTGGCGCAACCGCCGCAGACCAGAAGCATGTCCGGCTGCTCGCGGCCACCGCCGGAAGCGAGATAGAACTGCAACGAACGACTGACCTGCTGCGTCATGTCGTCGATGAACGGCTCGAGCACTTCCGGCTGGTAGTTGCTCGGCAAGCCGCCCTGTTTCTTGGCGCGGCCTGCGTCTTCCATCGACAGCCCGTAGGTGCGCATGATTTCTTCGGTCAGCTGCTGACCGCCGAAGTTGAAGTCACGCGTATAGATGACCTTGAGGTCCTGAAGGACACTGAACGTCGTCGACGAAGCACCGATATCGACCACGGCGACCGATTGACCGATACCGCCGTCCGGGATCTGATGCGACAGGAGCTGACAGGCATTCTCGAGCGCGAAGGCTTCGACGTCGACGACCTGTGCCGCCAGGCCCGCGGCGTTTACCGCTGACTGGCGCTGCTCGACGTTGTCGGTACGTGTCGCCACCAGCAGTACGTCGAGGAGTTCGGGATCCTTGTCGTTCGGCCCGACGATTTCGTAGTCGAAACTGACTTCTTCCATCGGGAACGGTATGTATTGGTCCGCCTGAATTTCGACCTGCCCTTCGAGATCGCGCTCGGAGAGGCTGGCCGGCATCTGGATGACCTTGGTAATGGCCGCATCACCGGAGATCGCAACGGCGACGTCGGTGGCTTTCGCGCCGGCGCGCTTGACGGCGCGGCGGATTGCTTCACCCACGGCTTTCGCGTCAACGATGGCTTTCTCGCTGACCGAACTCGGCGGGGTGGGCTCTGCTGAATATGACTCGACGCGGTAGCGTTTTCCGCTTTGCGACAACTCGATCAGCTTGACTGACGAAGTCGTTATATCGAGTCCCAACAGGGGTTGAGATTTCTTTCCGAAAATCACTATTTTTCCCTTCTAAGTCGCTGAGTTGCGAGGCAAATATCGGCTTGACCTGAGCAATTCGATTTAACTATATATCAAGAAAATGTTAAATAAAACGTGACTTTGTTCACGAACCCGGGAACGCATGGTACTGCGGCGAAGGCCGCTGTTCTGTGAACTGGTCGGCGGCTGCGGCTGAGACACCGAATTGCCCCGATACGGCTGCGATTAGGGCCTTCTCAACAGATCCGGGAAAAGCATGTAGCGTTGCAGTACAAACCCCTCGGTCGCTATCATCGGCCGCGCCGATTGGGCCGGCGCCACATAAATGCCACTTTCTGCGCACCAAACTGACATCAGACTACGTTTAATAGGGTAGGCAAGCGCTTCGTCTAATCACGGCGTTCGCACGGAAACGTTTTAGCCAATGACAGAGAAATCTCGCCGCAAAGAACGCATCTTGTCGGGCAGGCGCCTGATGCGGATGGCTGTCGTGATGTTCGGCCTCGGCACGATCAGCGCGATCGGCGGCATTGCAGCCGTCATCGGGGCTTATTACTACGTCGAACCGTCGCTGCCACAGGCCGAGACGATCCGCGATATCCCGCTGCAGATTCCGCTCCGGATCTATAGCCGTGATGGCCGGCTGATCCAGGAGATCGGCGAACGCCGGCGCATACTCATCGAATTCGATGACTTGCCGGATCGCGTCGTCGACGCGTTCGTCGCGGCCGAGGACCGGCGCTTCTGGGAGCACCCGGGAATCGACTACGTCGGCGTCTTGCGCGCCATGTTCCAGCTCGTCACGACGGGCGACATCGAAGCCGGCGGCAGTACGCTGACGCAGCAGCTTGCCCGCAGCTACTTCCTGAATCTCGATCAGACGATCGAACGCAAGTTCAAGGAGATGGCCCTCGCCGTTCGCATCGAGCAGGAGTTCACGAAGGAACAGATCATGGCGCTGTTCCTCAATAGGATGTTCTTCGGTCAGCGCGCCTACGGCGTGGCGGCCGCGGCTCAGGTCTATTTCGATAAGCCGCTGGAAGACCTGAGCATCGCAGAGACCGCAACGCTGGCCGGTGTCCTGCCCGCGCCATCTCGATACAACCCGGTGCGCAGCGCCACCAACGCACAGCGGCGGCGCGGCTACGTGCTGGGCCGCATGCGCGTGCTGGGCTTCATCGACGAAGCAGAATACGAGCTGGCAATGGGCCAGCCGCTCGAGTCTCGTCTTTATGGCACAGACATAGAGTTGCGCGCGGACTACGTCGCGGAGATGGTGCGCCGCGATATGCTCGAACGCTTCGGCGAAGAAACCTATACGGCCGGCTACCAGGTCGTCACCTCGCTGGATTCACGGCTCCAGGCTGGAGCTCACTACGCATTGAGAAACGGGCTTCTCGAATTCACGCGCCGACGCGGCTATCGGGGCCCGGTGGCGAACCACGAGCTGACGACCGAAGTACTCGCTGCCGACATTTCTGAATGGCCGGAGGAAATCCAGGACGATCTCGACCGCTATGCGCCGGGTGGTTTATCGATGGCGATCGTCACCGCCGTCAACGAAGACAACAGTGCGGACATACTCTTTAACAATGGCGTCGAGTCGAGCATGCCGTGGGCCGGTATGAGCTGGGCAAAACCGTTCATCGATCGCGAAACGACCGGGCCGGCGCCCGAGGCCGTCGCCGACGTACTCGCCGTCGGCGATGTTATTCATGTCATGCCTACAACCGCGGGATTCTGGGCTCTCGCCCAGGTGCCGGACGCGCAGGGCGCGGTCGTTTCAATCGACCCGGTCGACGGCGCGATCACCAGCCTGGTCGGCGGCTTCGACTTCGCGACGAGCAAGTTCAATCGCGCCACGCAAGCCTATCGTCAGCCCGGCTCTTCGTTCAAACCCTTCATCTATTCGGCGGCGCTGGAACATGGCAACACGCCTGCCACCGTGATCCTGGACGCGCCCGTCGTCATCAACTCCTCCGAACTCGAAGCGGTGTGGCGGCCGATCAATTACAGCGGCCGCTTCTATGGCCCGACTCGTATGCGTGAAGCACTCGTGCGTTCGATGAATCTGGTCTCGGTGCGCCTTCTGATATTCGAGACCGGCATCGGCAATGCGGTACGGCACATTAGTCAGTTCGGATTCGGCGACGCGGCGTTGCCGAGAAACGGCTCGTTGGCGCTCGGCGGCGGCCAGGCGTCGCCGCTCGATATGGCGCAGGGCTATGCCACGATCGCCAACGGCGGCTACTCGATACGACCCTACGTCATCGATGCGATCTACGGTCCGGAGGGTGAAACGCTTTACCGTGCCGAACCGCAGATCGTGTGTCCCGAGTGCGAGATCGCGGCGGAGGCCCTGCGGAACCAGGTCCCTGAGTTCGTCGATCTCGACAACGAGGTGCTCGAAGCATATGAATTCAGCGAGCCATCGGCCGTCGACGTCGAGGCTCTGCTGCCCGACATGACCTCGGGTGGTATGACGCTCGAAGAGATCGCGATGATCGGGCTGGACTATCGGCCGGACCCTGAAGTATCACCGGAGTTCTTCGCCAGCATCGTTGCCGCGCCTCGTGCAATTTCGGCGCAGAACGCGTTCCTTATTCAGGACATGATGCGTGACGTCGTGCAGCGCGGAACCGGGCGGCGCGCGCGTGTGCTCGGCCGCAGCGACTTGTCCGGCAAGACGGGTACCTCGAACGACCGTCGAGACGCATGGTTCGGCGGCTTCAACGGCGACCTTGCGAGCGTGGTCTGGGTCGGATACGACGACGACACGCCGCTCGGACCGGGAGAAGAGGGCTCACGCACCGCGCTGCCCGTCTGGATCTCGTTCTCGCGGATAGCGCTGGAAGGCGCCCCCGAGAATCAGATGCCGATGCCGGAGGGCATCGTGACGCGGCTCATCAGGAGTAGTGACGGCTGCCCGGCACGTGCAGGCGAACCGGGCACCATGTTCGAGGTATTCTTCGAAGATCAGGTGCCCGTCTGCGATACCGCTGAGGACGCGCCGGACATCTTCAACGACACCACAGGTTTGGGCGATATCATGGACCAATTTAATCAGGTCGATGAAGACGGCGGCAACGTCGTCGATCCGTTCAACGACAGTGGCGAAGCCGGAGACGCCGGTGCGACGACTGGCGAGGAAGACGCCGATACCACGATCGACCCCCTCGACGAACAGGACGAATCCGACGCCGAGGAGGCAGACGAGGACGTCGAGCCCGAAACGCTGTTCTAGAACTCTTTAATATAAGAGACTCAGGTTTCCCCGAGGGGTAAGCGCCACGGAAACAGTAACGAGCGAGCGCGCCAACTGCTCGCACAGGAGGCGGCGCGGATCATCGTCAATCAGGGTATTCGCGATTACCGGGCGGCCAAGCTCAAGGCGGCGGAGCGGCTCGGCATGAGTTCGCGAGGTTCGCTGCCGAACAATGCCGAGATCGAGCAGGCGCTCGGCGAGCATCATCAGCTCTTCGGCGGCGATTCACATACGGATTTGCTGCGCTCTGCGCGCGAAGCGGCGCTGTCCGCGATGCAGATGCTGTCGACATTCGAGCCGCGCCTCGTCGGACCCGTCCTGAACGGCACGGCGGACGCAAACTCGGCGGTGAACCTGCACGTCTTTTCAGACCAACCCGAAACCGTTGCCGTGCAGCTCGACTCGATGGCGATCTCCTACAAGCCTTACGAGCGCAGGCTGCGACGCAACCGGGATGTGACGGAGACCTATGCCGGCTTCGAGTTTCATCATCAGAGCGCAGACGTTCAGGCCACCGTGTTCCCGGTCGACGGTATCCGTCAGGCGCCGCTGAGCCCGATCGACGGGAAGCCGATGCAGCGCGCGGACGCCGCGCGCGTAAAGGGGTTGATCGACGAAGGCGGCGCCGCCCAGGAGCCTTAGGCGCCTTTTCCGAGACGCTCGACGTCGCAGCAGAATTCCGCTGAGGTCAGCCTACCATCCCTGATCGAGGCAATGAGCTTGCCTCGATGGTCCGAAATCCGGCAACCGCATCCGTCCCACGCCACTGAAACTCGCCTTCCTGCTGTAGGGCGAACAGGTACTCGGACTCCGGTGTGTCGAAGTTGTTCGATTCGAACGGCGTCGACCTGAAGATGCAGTCGCCGCTTCCGGGCCCGCCACTCGTCAGCAGAAAACCGAGATGCGCTCCGCCACGGGTACGGGTCGCATAAGACACCAGGCCTTGCGGGTGACTATCGTTTTTCTATGGCGACGTAGTCCCGCTGCACGGGTCCGGTATAGAGCTGACGCGGACGGCTGATCTTGCCTTTGGGGTCCGAGATCATCTCTCGCCAGTGCGCGACCCAACCGACGGAGCGGCCGATCGCGAACATCACCGTGAACATCGACGTCGGGATACCCAGCGCCTTGTAGATGATGCCCGAGTAGAAGTCGACGTTGGGGTACAGCTTCTTCTCGACAAAGTAGTCGTCCTTGAGCGCGATCTCCTCGAGTTCGCGGGCGAGATCGAACATCGGGGTGTCCTTGCGATCGAGTTGCTCGAGCACCTTGTGCGCCATCTCGCGAATGATGGTCGCGCGCGGATCGAAGTTCTTGTAGACGCGATGGCCGAAACCCATCAGCCGGAACGGGTCGTTCTTGTCCTTGGCTTTGTCGATGAACTTACCGATGTTCTTGACGTCACCGATCTCCTCGAGCATGTCGAGAACGGCCTCGTTGGCGCCGCCGTGGGCGGGGCCCCACAGCGCCGCGACACCCGCCGCGATCGCCGAATAGGGGTTGGC
>CALZMR010000020.1 GCA_945788575.1 uncultured Woeseiaceae bacterium | reverse complement strand
AACTGGGACTTCGTATCCGGCCTGTACTACTTCACGGAAGATGGCGGCAACAACCAGGACCCGACGATCTTCCTGACCTTCCCGGGCACCTTCTTCCTGCAGCAGGACGTTACGAGTCAGGCGCTGTTCGCCAACTTCGGGTTCGACGTGTCCGATCAGCTCCGCATCTCGGCCGGCCTGCGTTACACCGAGGACGAGAAGACGGCGTTTACCAACGTGGGCAACGGCCTGTACGACGACAACGTCGAATATGACGAGGTCAGCTGGGATCTGTCGGCGAACTTCACGATGGACAACGGCATGAATGTCTACGGCAGCGTCCAGAGCGGCTACCAGTCGGGTCAGTACCCGGCGCGCCCGTTCTGCCTGTTCGGCGATGCTGACGGCCCCGGCAACGACAATGACTGCTTCAAGGCCAGCGAGAACATTACCGCCATCAACTACGAGGTCGGTATCAAGGGCGAGCCGTTCGACAACTTCCAGATGGCCGCAACGGTGTTCTTCACGCAGTACTCGGACCTCCCCTATCAGGTCAGCACGACGGCCGGTGGCGGCTTCAATACGGTCAACCTGATCGTCGATCAGGATTCGCTCGGCTTCGAGTGGGAAAACACGGTCTACTTCACCGAGAACTTCCTGCTGCAGGCCTCGCTCGGTTACATCGACGTAGACGTCGACGAGCAGGGCGGCACGAAGCCGGTGGCACCGCTCACGCCCGAGCTCACCGCATCGCTCAGCCCCGAAATCCACTTCCCAATAGCGGGAAGCGGGGAGGTCGTGGTTCGTGCCGACTGGTCGTATCGCGACGACATGTTCGGCGAGCCCAGCTCCGATCCGGGCCGTCTGACACTTATCGACAGCCGCGACATCCTGAACGTCGATATTTCATACACGTCGGCGGACGGAACGTGGACGGCCGGTCTCTACGGTCGCAACGTAACGGATGAACGCTACGACAACGCACGGCTCAACACGGGCGACTACCTGCTCGTGATCCTGAGCAATGACGCCAGCGAGTTCGGGGTGAGGTTCACCAAAGACTTCAACTAAGGAACCACGCACGCACTATGAAGAGCCGGTCATCGACCGGCTCTTTTTTTGTGCGCTCGGAACGGATGCTACAATCGGCGCCACAAGGAGCACGAATGATAATTCTAAGACGCTGGTTTGTATCGATTTTATTGGTCGGCACCCTGTCGGCCTGCGGCGCACCAACGGAGGAATCCACGTTCCCCGATGACGCCATCGACCTGATCATCGCCGGTGACTACGTCGTCACAATGGACGCCGATGCAAGCGTCATCGAGAACGGAGCGGTCGCCGTCGACGAAGGCGTGATCCTTGCCGTCGGAACGGCACAAGACATCAACGCCGCGTACTCCGCGCGGCAGACGCTCGATGGCGACGGACGCATCGTCATGCCGGGCCTCGTGAACGGCCACTCGCACGCCGCGATGACCTTGCTCCGAGGCGTCGCCGACGACCTCGCGCTGATGGACTGGCTGAACAATTACATCTTCCCGGCCGAAGTCGAATTCGTCGATTCGGAGTTCGTGCGCATCGGCACCGAACTCGCCTGCTGGGAGATGATCCGAGGCGGCACGACGACCTTCGTCGACATGTACTACTACCCCGATACGATTGCCGAGGTCGTCGAACAATGCGGCATGCGCGCGCTGATCTCCGCGACCGTCATCGACCAGCGCAGCCCCGATGCCGAGAGCGCCAGCGACGGACTCGACAAAGGCGTCGGCTTCATCGATCGCTGGCAGAACCGTCACCCGCGCATCACGCCGATCTTCGGCCCACACGCGAACTACACACTCGACGCCGAGCAGCTCGCCGCAACCCGTCAGGCCGCCATGCAGCTTGGCGTACCCATCAGCATCCACCTCTCGGAATCACCGTTCGAGGTTCAGTACTCGCAGGACACCTACGGCACGACGAGCATCGAGATGTTCGAGTCGATCGGATTCTTCGAAGGGCCGACGATCGCGGCGCACGTCGTCTGGCCGACGGACAACGAAATATCGATCCTTGCCGAGCGCGAAGTCGGTGTCATTCACAATCCGACCTCGAATATGAAGATCGCATCCGGCGTCGCACCGATCGTGGACATGCTCGATGCCAACGTGCGAGTCGGGCTCGGGACGGACGGTGCCGCCAGCAACAACGATCTCGACATGTGGGAAGAGATGCGGCTGGCGTCTTTCCTGCAGAAGGTCGAAACCATGAATCCGGAGGCGCTTCCGGCGATAAGCGTACTCAACATGGCGACTGCTGGCGGTGCACAGGCAATCGGACTTGGCGACCGTATCGGTTCGCTTGAGGCCGGTAAGCAGGCTGACGTCATTCAGGTGGCGTTCGACGACGTGCATCATGTGCCGACTTACGACGTTGTATCGCACCTCGTGTATGTGACCGACGAACAGGACGTCTCATCCGTCGTGGTGGACGGACAGATCTTAATGCTGGACGGCGATATGCTGACCATCGATACCGCACGCGTGAGGGACGAAGCAACTGCCCTCGCCGCTCGCATTCAGAGCGCGCTCGAGTCGAGGAATGCGGAATGACGCGAGGAAAGGAAGATGCGTAACGTATTGGCAGCCGTCGTCGGCATCGGCGTTGCGCTGGCCACGATACTCCTGTTCGACTGGATCGCTCTTTTCCTGCATCCGATGCCCGAAGGTCTGGACAAGAATGACTCCGCGGCGCTCGCGGAGCATATCGGCTCGGCGCCGATCGAGTCCCTGGTCGTCCTGATCTCCGGCTGGTTCGTTGCGGCCTTCGACGGCGTCTTTCTCGCCTGCCTGATTGGCCGCGCCCAGCGCTATTTGTTCGCAATCCTGGTTGCTGGCCTGGTGCTGGTAGCCACCGTTTCGAATCTGATTCTCATACCGCACCCGCTGTGGGTTACAGCGGCCGGACCGGTCCTCATCCTGCTGGCCGCCTGGCTGGCAACTCGTGTCGCACCGAAGCTGGAGCCGGCCGGCGATCAATGAGCGCCTTCCAGGACAGCGTACCCGACAATCACTGCTATGGCTGCGGCCCCGAGAATCCGAAGGGCATGCAGATCAAGAGCTTCTGGGACGGTGAGGAATCAGTCTGCACCTACCTGCCGAAGCCCGAACAATGTGCCGGACCGATCCAGTACGTGTATGGCGGCACCATCGCGAGCCTGATCGACTGTCACTGCGTCAACACGGCGATGGCGAACCACTACCGCCGCGAAGGGCGCGAGATCGGAGCAGGAGAGCAGATCTGGTGCGTCACGGGCCGGCTTACCGTGAACTATCTGGCACCGACACCGATCGACGCGCCGATCGAGTTGCGGGCCAGAATCGTCGAGGCCGGCGATAAGAAGACGGTCCTGACCTGCGACCTGAGTTCAGGCGGCGAGACAACCGCGACCGGCGAGGTCATCGCTATTCGCGTACCGCCAGCCTGGCGGGAATGACCTGCAAAAGAGAAATCGAATGATGAACCGTTTGTCCTCGTGGCGTATGTCCCTTTTTTTCTCGGCCCTTTTCCTCTCGGCTGCCCTGTTGCTCTCCGCCTGCGGGCAAGACGGCCCCGATACCGCTTCGCTGGTCGTCACCGACGTGCGCGTCTGGACCGGCGACACGGATCGTCCATGGGCTGAGGCCGTTGCGGTATCCGGCGATCGCATCGTCGCCGTCGGCACGAGCGACGACATGGCGGGACTGATTGGCCCGGATACCGAAGTGCTTACGGCAGACGGCGGAATGCTCGTTCCGGGCTTCATCGATACGCACGTGCACTTCGTCGACGGTGGCGCCGGCCTCGCTTCGGTCCAGCTTCGCGACGCGGCAACGCCGGATGAGTTCACTCGGCGAATCGGCGAGTTTGCGGCCGGCCTCGAACCCGGCGAGTGGGTTCTGAACGGCACCTGGGATCACGAACTTTGGGGCGGCGAACTGCCGACCCGCGACTGGATCGATGCCGTGACGCCGCAGAATCCGGTCTGGGTGGGTCGACTTGACGGCCACATGGGCCTCGCTAACTCGCTGGCGCTGGAAGCCGCGGGCGTCGATGCCGATACGCCGGACATTGAGGGTGGCGAGGTCGTCCGCGACGGAGACGGACGTCCCACCGGCGTCCTGAAAGACAATGCGATGTATGCCGTGATGGAGGCCCTACCCGAGGCCAACAACGCACTCATGGATCGCCAGGTGCGCGCCGCCATGCAGCATGTTGCGGGCAATGGCGTCACGACCGTCCACGATATGCAGGATTGGAACAGCCTCGCGACCTATCGGCGTCTGCACGCGAATGGCGAACTGATTACCCGCATCTATTCGATCGTACCGCTCGCGGAGTGGGAACAGCTGCGGGACGACGTCGCGGAGAACGGCATTGGCGACGAGTGGCTCAGAACCGGCGGTCTAAAGGGGTTCATGGACGGCTCGCTGGGTTCGCATACCGCCTGGTTCTTCGAGCCGTTCACGGATGCGCCGGACGACAGCGGCTTCATGATCAACGATCTCGATGACATGCGCCGCTGGATTATCGACGCCGATGCCGCGGGCCTGCACGTCAACGTGCACGCGATCGGCGACCGGTCGATCGCCGAACTGCTCGACATGTACCTGGATGCCGTCGAGGCAAATGGGGAACGCGACCGACGCTTCCGTATCGAGCACGCGCAGCACATTCGGCCGAGCGACATCGAGCGCTTCGCCGTGCAGGACGTCATCGCCAGCATGCAGCCCTATCATGCGATCGACGACGGCCGCTGGGCGGAGAGAGTCATCGGACCCGAGCGTATTCAGACGACTTACGCATTCCGCTCGTTGCTCGACACCGGCGCCCATGTCGCCTTTGGCAGCGACTGGTCGGTTGCCCCGGCAACGCCGCTCGAGGGGATCTACGCCGCCGTCACCCGGCGCACGATCGACGGCGCCTATCCCGACGGCTGGGTGCCCGAACAGGAGATCACGGTCGAGGAAGCGCTGCGCGCTTACACGATCGCGGGCGCCTACGCCTCCTTCGAGGAAGACCAAAAAGGCATGATTCGCGCGGGGATGCTGGCCGATCTGGTCCTGCTCGACCGCGATATCACCGCAGTAGAACCCGAGACGATCCCTGAGACCCGCGTGCTGGCAACGATCGTCGGCGGCCGCATGGTCCACGACGGACGCGACTAGCTCTTTCTTCGCGATCTGCCGCTATAATGCCGCGCTTTTGGCGGCGGCCCTGCTGTGACTGACTCAATCCGAAATATCGCGATCATCGCGCACGTCGACCACGGCAAGACGACCCTGGTCGACCAGCTCCTGCGTCAGTCCGGCACGCTCGATGCGCGCGAGAACCTGGGCGAACGCCTCATGGACTCGAGCGACCTCGAGCGTGAACGCGGCATCACGATCCTTTCGAAGAACACCGCGATTCGCTGGAACGAGTGGCTTATCAACATCGTCGATACGCCGGGACACGCGGACTTCGGCGGCGAAGTCGAGCGCGTGCTGTCGATGGTCGACGGTGTGCTGCTGCTGGTCGACGCCGTGGACGGACCTATGCCGCAAACTCGCTTCGTAACGCAGAAAGCCTTCGCGCACGGGTTCACGCCGCTGGTCGTCATTAACAAGATCGATCGCGACGGCGCACGCCCGGACTGGGTGCTCGATCAGACCTTCGAGCTGTTCGACCGCCTCGGCGCGACTGACGAGCAGCTGGACTTTCCCGTGATCTACGCCTCGGCTCTCAGAGGCTACGCCGGGACCGAGCCGGACGTGAGCGACGGCGACGTAGTACCGCTACTCGAAGCCATCGTCAAAAACGTGCCGCCGCCGCCCGTCAATGACGAAGGCCCGCTGCAGCTGCAGGTGTCGAGCCTCGACTACAACGAATACGTCGGCGTGCTCGGCATTGGCCGTATCACTCGGGGGCGAGCCAGGCAGAACATGCCGATCAGCATCGTCCGCCCGGACGGATCGGCGCGTAACGCCCGGCTTGCCGAGCTCTACGGATTCATCGGCCTCGAGCGCGTGCCGATCGAACAGGCCAGCGCCGGCGACATCGTCGTCTTCAGCGGCATCGAAGACCTGAAGATCTCCGACACGCTCTGCGAGCGTGACAACGTGGAAGCGTTGCCGGCGCTGGACGTCGACGAACCGACGATCAGCATGACGTTCCAGGTGAACAAGTCGCCGTTCGCGGGCCGCGAGGGCAAGTACCTGACCAGCCGGCAGATCCACGGCCGCCTCGAACAGGAACTCAAGCACAACGTCGCACTGCGCGTCGAGGAGACCGACGACCCGGACCGCTTCCGCGTCTCGGGCCGCGGCGAATTGCATCTCGCGATCCTGATCGAGACGATGCGCCGAGAGGGCTATGAACTGGCCGTTTCGCGACCGACGGTGATCGAGAAAGAGATCGAGGGCGTGCTCTGCGAGCCCTGGGAGCTGGTCACGGTCGATTTCGAAGAGGAGTTCCAGGGCGGCGTCATGACGCGGCTCGCCGACCGCAAAGGCGAGCTTCTCAACATGGCGCCCGACGGCCGCGGCCGCGTACGGCTCGAGTACCGAATTCCTTCGCGTGGCCTGATCGGCTTCCGCACCGAGTACCTGACCACAACCTCGGGCACGGGGCTGCTCTACAGCGTATTCGAGAAGTACGCGCCAAAGGTGCGGTCCGACATCGGCCAGCGCATCAATGGCGTGATGGTGTCGAACGTGCAAGGGAAAGCACTGGCTTTCGCGCTCTTCAATCTGCAGGACCGCGGCAAGCTGTTCATCGGCCACGGTACCGAGGTATACGAGGGCATGATTGTCGGCATTCACAAGCGCGGCAACGATCTGCCGGTCAACCCGACCAAGGGCAAGCAGCTCACGAACATTCGCGCGGCGGGCACCGACGAGAACATTCAGCTCACGACGCCCATAAAGCTCACTCTTGAGTACGCGCTCGAGTTCATCGACGACGACGAACTCGTCGAGATCACGCCGCAGAGCATTCGGCTCAGAAAGAGGCTCTTGAAGGAAGGCGAACGGCGCCGGGATTCCCGGCTGAAAGCAAAAGAGGCCGACGCCGCGGCGGGCTGATTTGCGACATGGCCGTCGCGAACGCGGCGGCTTAGTTGAAAATCCGTTTCATCAGCGGCCCCATGCGCCGCAAGCCCACCATGGCCGTCGTCGTCATGAGTCCGGCCATCATCGCGCCGGTTACGCCGCAGGTCAGAATATCCTGCCCGGTCAGCCACAGACCCTTGAGGCGAGTTTTCGGTGTTAGCCAGTCGGAACGCAAGCGATCGGCGGTGTGCTCGAGCCCGTAGAGCTCGCCCTGCTGGTAGCCACCGAACCAGTTGGTCGATAGCGGCGTCGAGACCTCGTAGTAGTCGACCCGGCCGCGGAGTGCCGGCAACTTGTCGTACAGGTGCTCCATGAGCCGTTCGCCCAGATGCGCTTTGAACGCGTCATAGTCGTCGCCGCGCTTACCCCACGTACTGCCCTCCCATCGCCTAAACCACTCGTACGGCGCCGGCGCCACGATTTCTATGGTCGCGGTTCCGGGATGACGGTTCTCGTAGTCGGGGTCCTTGGCCGACGGAAAGGAAATGTAGACGACCGGAAACTCGGCGTCGGGATCGCGTTCGAAGGCTTCGACGTCGGCATCGAAGTCGTTGCTCGGGTAGATCCAGAAATTGGTCCTTGGCAGGCCGAGATTCTCGGCGGTGTCCTTGAGACCGATGTAAACGCCAAGGTGCGCAAAGCTCGGTTCGACGGATACCAGTTTTTCCGCGTAGCCGAGATCGGCGGCGACCTCGGCGTCGAGCAGGTTGCCGAAGGTATTCGCGACACCGGCTGACGAGACGACCGTTCCGCACTGTATGACGTGACCGTCGCTCATTTCGACGCCGGTGACGCGACCCCCGTCGCTCAGGATGCGGGCGACGCGCGCGTACGTGAACACCTCGCCCCCGGTTGCCTGAATGCGCGGAATGATCGTATCCGCAATGCGCCAGGAGCCGCCGACGGGATAGTAGCCGCCGTACAGATAGTGCCGGGCGATCATCGCGTGCACCATGAAAGCCGAGCGCTAACAGTAGCTCCGGCGTGCGGACGAAAGGCTTTGTTAGCGCCCGCTGCCAGGGTTTCAGCATGCGGCCCATGCTGAATGCGGACATTCCATTGCCTGCCTGGCGGAGAAGTTCCATGTAGCGATCGATGGCCGCGCGCTCGTCGGGGAACTGGCGTGCCAGATTGTCGACAAAGGCGTCCTTGCCTGCGTGCGCCGTGTAGACCCGATCGCCCAAGAAGAAGCGATCGAACTCCTGGTCCATCGGTGCCCACTCGAGCTGACCCGACGATAGGAAGTCGAACATCTTCCGGGTCCGGGTTGGCGCACCGACGTCGCCGATGTAGTGCACACCAACGTCCCACTCGTAGCCGTTACGTTCGTAGGAATGCGTGTAGCCACCGGCCGTATAGTGCTGCTCGAGGACACAGACCCGCTGCCCGAGGCTGGACAGCAATGCGGCCGTGGTGAGCCCTCCCATCCCGGAGCCAATGACGACGGCGTCGTAATCGTCTGCCAGCCGGCCAGGGCGATATCGCCTGCCGATTCTCAGCGTACTGGGTTTCATGGTCTTGTTGCGGAGCTTAAGGCAGCGCGTCCGCGCGGTACAGCGATCATCGGGAGTCGCGAACGTTTCCTGTCGGCAAAAAAAACAGCCGCTCCGGAGAGCGGCTGCCACGGGATGGGGATCCGTGTCGAGCAGACAGACTTATCAGTCCAGATCCCCGGGTTCTACGGCGAAAGTGAATCGATCGCGGGAGTTATCGACACTGACGTAGAACGAGTAGCTATCCCAGTCCTCGTCGACGGCCTGCACGTCGTAGCGCACGTCGGCGTCACCGGCGGGTACCAGCAGGCTCACCGACTGGCCGGGAAGAAGAATCGTGCTTTCGTCGAGCTGGTCGATGCCCCACATCGCGGAGTCGCCAGGCGAAAAGAACAGGTACTGAATGTCGTAGCTGGTTTCGTTTTCGAACACGACCTCGACCATATCGAAGTCCGGTGCGACATCATTCAGTGCGCTGGGGTGCAGCGGTACGACCGCCTCGGAGTCATCACAGATCTGAAAGTCGTACATCGTGAACGCATCGCCATACTCACCGATCGCCATGATGTCGAAGCTGTTGCAACGATTCGGGTAGTGGATGAAGAAGCCCAGCGAATCGCCGTTGTGCATGACACGGCTCGAGCCGAGGATGTCGGTGCTCCAGTGCTGGCTGTCGCTCGGCGAGACGAAGACGTACTCGATCGTCTGGCCGGTGCTGTTCTGGAACGTAATCTGGTTCAGGGCTTCCGGGTTGATGCCCGCGTTCGCCTGAGCCGTCAGTGCGAGCAGCGCGATGGCTGCGAATCTGAAGTGAAATTTGTTCATTGGTCTCTCCCGCTGTTTGTGGTTTCAGCAGTCCAGACGGCGGCGGTCTCTGGAATGTCAGGACCTCCGCTAAATCAACGCGAACTAAATTCCGGATTATGTAGGAAACCAAGTAGCGCCCTGCCCTCGGGCGCCGCTTCTACTCGCCCTGCGAGTCCGCCGTCGAGTGTTCGTCGATCTCCCGCATGAGCACCAGGACTCGCAGAAGGTTGGCGTAGCGGTCGACGATGACGAGCGTGCCGGAGTCAGGATGTGCGGCGAGGTGGCCCTGCTGAGGCAGGAGTGGCCGAAGTATCGGCACCATCATGGCGGGATTCGCCCGCTCAGGACGGAACACGAACGTCACCCACTGGTCGTCCGCGATCGAGTCGTCCGCCTCGTACAGGGTGGGCAGCGGATACTGCCGAATCAACTGTATCGGCACGATGTTGACGATATCCTCGACCGCAACAGCGGCCAACTCGTTGTTCGTCAGCACGGTATGCAGCTGGTCGTAGGTGATCTCGTCCGGATCCAGCTGGCCGACGACGATATCGACCTCGGCACGGGCGTCCACGGCGAAACTCAGGTCTTCTCGACGGGCGACTCCATCCAGGACTCTTTCGAGCGATACGGTGTCGGGGGCCTGCGCCTCGTCCTGAGCCACCACGGGGGACGCTACGAGCAGCCATGAGAGTGCAACCAGCATTCGCGTATTCATGCCAAAACCTCCATCGTCCCGCACATACTCAAACGCAGCGGAATCCGGAGTGGGTTTAATCTACCCCGAATCCGGGCGGTCAATCGTCGAGCGGCTCGTGGAAGTAGTAGCAGAGTCCGTCCGGCGCCACCACGAAGAACACCTGGAATTTCTTGCCGTCTCGCTCGTCGACCCGCCAGTTCGCCGTTCGGACGCCCCTGCCTTCGAGTTCGTCTCGGACGCCCTGAATGTCCTTTACGAGAATCGCGGCGCCGTCTTCCGCACTGTTCCCGCCGTTCTCGGTAAACCCGATCCGGACACCGTCTCTTTCCATGATGACGGTGTTGTGAGGCTGATCCTGCCGCTCTGATTCGGTCAATCCGAAATAGGTGCCGTACCAACCCGCAGCCTCATCGATGTCGGCCACGGGTAGCGCGAGCAGATCGTCCTGAAATGGCCACGCCTGTTCGAACACGATACGCAGCTAGTTGAGGAAACTGTCGCCGTAGTCGAGCGCCGGCAGATCGAAGTAGTCCGCGATGGTCTGACCGATGTCAGCGAAGCTTTTGCGCTTGCCGATTGAGCCTGCCTCGAGTCCGCCGCCCCATGCGATGACAGGGATATGCTCTCGGGTGTGATCCGAGCCCGGCCACGTCGGATCGCAGCCGTGATCGGCCGTGATGACGAGCAGATCGTCGTCATTCATCTTCTCGAGGAGTTCGGGCAGACGCCCGTCGAAATACTCGAGTGCCGCCGCATACCCGTCCACGTCTCGGCGATGACCGTAGAGCATGTCGAAATCGACGAAATTGGTGAACACGATAGTGCGGTCGACAGCCGCATCGAAGGCCTCGAGTGTCGCGTCGAATAAAGCCGCGTTACCTGTCGCTTTGACTTTCTTCGTGATGCCCTGATGCGCGTAGATGTCGGCGATCTTACCGATACTGACAACCTCGCCGCCCGACTCGACGAGCCGATCCAACACCGTCGGCGCTGGCGGCGGCGTGGTCAGGTCGCGCCGATTACCCGTGCGTACGAAACTCGCGGCATCGTCGCCAACGAACGGCCTCGCGATGACGCGACCGATGTTGTATTCGTCCACGAGTTCGCGAGCGATGTCACAGAGCTCGTAGAGTCTATCGAGCCCGAATGCCTCTTCGTGGGCGGCAATCTGGAAGACGCTGTCCGCCGACGTGTAGACGATCGGCTTGCCGCTCTTGACGTGCTCTTCGCCGAGTTCGGCGATGATCGTCGTGCCCGACGAGTGACAGTTGCCGAGCACACCGGGAAGATCTGCGCGTTCGATCAGTTTGTCGAGCAGTTCCTGCGGAAACGTATCCGTTTTGGCCGTGAAATAGCCCCAGTCGAACAGGACGGGGACGCCCGCGATCTCCCAGTGCCCGCTCGGCGTGTCCTTGCCGCTCGAGAGCTCCTCGGCAAACCCATAGGTGCCGATGACGTCGACATCGTCGCTCGACCCGGCCGGCAACTCTCCGGTGGACTCGCGACTGGCGTGAAAGAGGCCCAGTTTGGCAAGGTTCGGCAGCACGAGGGGGCCTTTGTCCGACGCCGCCCGCTCTCGGGCGATACTCCCGAGGGTGTCCGCGCCTGTGTCGCCGAAGCGCTCGGCGTCATCGGTCGCTCCGATGCCGAAGGAATCCATGACGAGTATTACTACGCGGCCCATAGGGCTCTTTATAGGCCTTGCAGTGAGAAAAACAAGCCGGCCAATGCTGCGTTCATCAGATTGACGAGCGTTCCGCCTATGACGGCACGGAGGCCCAGGCGAGCAATATCGTGCCGCCGGCTGGGAACCACGGCACCCAGTCCGCCCAGCAGGATGGCGATCGAGCCGAGATTCGAGAACCCGCACAGCGCGAACGTCACCACGAGCTGGGTGTACGGCGACAAGCTATCCTTCACTTCAATGAAGGCCGTGTACGCATAGAACTCGTTCAGCACGAGCTTCTGACCGATGAGACTGCCGGCCTGCGCCGCCTCGGCCCAGGGGACGCCCAGCACGTAGGCAATCGGCGCAAACAGCTTGCCGAGCACCCACTGCAGAGTCAGGCCTTCGAAGCCGAACAGCCCGCCAACGGCGCCGAGCAGCCCGTTGAGCATGAAGATGATCGCCACGAACGCGATCAGCATCGCCGCGACGCTGACGGCGATGTTCAGCCCAGTCATCGCGCCGTTACCGATCGCCTCGAAGATATTGGTCGGCTGATCCTCTGGAGCAACCTCGATTGTGGCTTCGCTCGGCGTTTCTGTCTCGGGCATCATGATCTTCGCGATCAGCAGTCCGCCAGGCGCCGCCAGGAAGCTTGCTGTAATCAGATAACCGAGATCCACGCCCATTCTCGAGTAGGCCATCATGACGCCACCCGCGATTGTGGCGCAGCCGCCGGTCATCACGGCGAAGAGCTCCGACTGCGTCATCTTTTCCAGATAAGGCCGCACGACAAGTGGAGCATCCGTGTGGCCGACGAAAATATTCGACGCAGCCGACACCGATTCCGCCCTCGTGGTCCCGAGCAACTTCTCCAGTCCACCGCCGAGAATGCCGACGACCCGCTGCATGACACCCAGGTAGTAAAGCGCGGACATCAGCGCCGCGAAGAAGATGATGACCGGCAGTACGCTGAACGCGATCGTGATCCCCAGCGTCGGCTCGATATTCGGTCCCAGCACGAATGCAATACCGTCACCCGCGTAGTCGATGACATGGCTAACGCCGCGGACGACGACCGCGAGCACACGCTGCCCGCCGGGCACGTAAATGATCAATGCCGCCAGCGACGCCTGAATCGCGAACGCAATGCCGATCGTGCGCAGATTGATGCTGCCGCGTGCCGTCGACAGGACGTACGCGAGACCGAGAACGGTGAGTATTCCGACGAGCGCCATCGGATCTGTCTAGTGCCGGCGTTACTCCCGACTAGTGATGGCCGGGAGAAACGACCTCGAGCGTGGATTCGCCGTACTGCTCGAGCCTCGTATCCTCGGTGTAGGTGCCTTCCGCGGCCATGAGGCCGATCAGCACGAGGAGCGCCACCGGCGGGCCGAGAATCGCGAGTTTGAGTGCCAGCCGCTCCCATCCCATGTGCATGAAAATCAGGACGATACCGGCGGCCTTCAGCATCATGAAGAGCAGTATCAGGAACGTGCGCAGCGCGCCGTCGCCCATGAAGTCGGTTGCGTAGGAAAACCCGCTCAGCACGAACAGAGCACCCCACATGATCCAGTAGACCTTCAGAGGATGTTGTTGTCCTTCTTCCGTTGCCATTCGGACGCCCCTTACCAGAGATAAAAGAATGCGAAAATGAAGACCCAGACAAGGTCGACGAAGTGCCAGTAGAGCCCGGTGATCTCGACGATCTCGTAGTTGCCGCCTCGTTTCTCATAGAAACCGTTGCGAACTCTGTTCGCAATGACCAACAGGTAAATGACACCAGCGGTCACGTGCATGCCGTGGAAGCCGGTGATCATGAAGAAGCTGGAGCCGAACTGGGCCGCGCCGAACGGGTTCTCCCAGGGCCGCACACCTTCCGAAATCAACTTGGTCCACTCGAAGGCCTGCATGCCGACGAAGGTCGCGCCGAGCAAGGCCGTCGCAACCATCAGCCAGAACGTCTTCTTGAGATCCTTGCGGTAGCCCATGTTGACCGCGAGCGCCATCGTGCCCGACGAGGTGATCAGGACGAACGTCATGATCGCGATCAGAAGCAGCGGCACGCTTTGGCCGAACATGGTCAGTCCGAATACTTCGCTGGGATTCGGCCACGGGTCGACAGTCGTGATGCGCACCGACATGTAGGACACGAGGAAGCAGCTGAAGATGAAGGTATCCGACAGGAGGAAGATCCACATCATGGCCTTGCCCCAGGGGACGCCGAATACCTGCTTGTCGCGCGCGAAATCGTGGACGACGCCGTCTTTGCCTTCCGGTTCGGCAGCAGTATCCATTACGGCTTCTGACATGGCTTGTTCCTTAGTTTCAGGTGGACAACAGCAGTCCGAACATGACGATCCATACGAGCAGCAGGAAGTGCCAGTAGACCGTGCAGAGTTCGATACTCTGACGGACCGTCTGGGCGCCCCTGCCGGTAAACAGGCGGATCGTCGCACGTGCCCAGACGTACATGCCGCCCAGGATGTGCACGGCGTGCGCGCCGGTCAGGAAAAAGAAGAATGCGTTGGCCGGGTTCGACGTGATGTATTCGCCCGAGGCGTTGAGCTGTCGCCACGCGACGAACTGGCCAATCAGAAAAGCGGTCGTCAGCACGCCCGTTACGATCATGCCGGGCCGAAGCTTCGACGCGTCGCCGCGCATCGCCGCGTTACGGGTCCACTGGAACGTGATGCTGGCCAACACGAGGACGCCCGAGTTGATCCACAGGAGCTGCGGCTCCGTCAGCGGCGCCCAGTCACCGAGGTCCATCCGTAGCGCGTAAGCGCTCATGATCAGGGCGAAGAACGAGGTGATGACCGCCAGCAGTGCGGCCAGCGCAATGACCTTCGCATTGGCGTTCATGGGCGCCCGGTGAGCGCCCTCCTCGACCACCTCGGCAACCCATGGCTGGGTGTTGAACGACTGCTTCAACAGCCAGCCGAGCAGGATCGCCAGCATGACGGCGAGAACAACGAGGATGAATTCCATCGTCCGCTAAGCCCCGCTAGTGCTCGTCCACATCGTGTTGCCGGCCTGCCGGTGCTTCGTCGGGAGGCACGTTCTGCGGGATGAAGTCATCCGCGTAGCCGGGAACGCTGTAGTCGTAAGCCCAGCGATGGCATTCGGGCAGGTCGTGACCCCAGTTGCCGTGCTTCGGCGGCGTATCCGGCGTCTGCCATTCGAGCGACGTCGCGCCCCACGGGTTCGGATCCGCCTTGGGCCCTCTCGTAAGACTCCAGATGATGTTTGCGAAGAACAGAATCTGCGACGCCGCGACGAACAGTGCGGACATCGTAATCCAGGCATTGAGATCCTGGGCCGACGCCGGCAGGAACTCGGTATTGCCCATCGCGAAATAGCGGCGCGGGACACCCTGGAAGCCCAGGTAGTGCATCGGCAGATAAATGGCGTAGGTCCCCAGGAAGGTCATCCAGAAGTGCCATTTGCCGAGTGTCTCTGAGTACATCCGGCCGCTGATCTTCGGCCACCAGTGATAGATCGCACCGAACACCACGAGTATCGGTGACACGCCCATCACCATATGGAAATGAGCCACGACAAAGTAGGTATCCGACAGCGGCAGATCGATCGTCACATTACCGAGGAACAGACCCGTCAGGCCGCCGTGGATGAACGTGAATATGAAGCCGATCGCGAACAGCATGGGCACCCTGAGATGGATGTGGCCCTCCCATAGCGTCAAGACCCAGTTGTAGACCTTTATCGCCGTCGGCACTGCGATGATCAACGTCGTCGTCGCAAAGAAGAAGCCGAAGTACGGGTGCATGCCGGACACGTACATGTGGTGTGCCCAGACGACGAACGACAGACCGCCGATGGCGATAATGGCCCAGACCATCATCCGGTAACCGAAGATGTTCTTGCGCGCATGCGTCGACAGCAGATCGGAGACGATGCCGAAGGCCGGCAGCGCGACGATGTAAACCTCGGGATGGCCGAAGAACCAGAACAGGTGCTGGAACAGGATCGGGCTGCCGCCCGTGTAGCCCGGGTCGGCACCCATCGAACTGATTGCGGGCATGAAGAAGCTGGTTGCGAGATTTTGGTCGAGCAGCATCATGATGGCGCTGACCAGCAGTGCCGGGAAAGCGAGCAGACCGAGCACCGTCGCCATGAAGATGCCCCAGACCGACAGCGGCATGCGCATCAGCGTCATGCCCTTGCAGCGCGCCTGCAGCACCGTTGTTACGTAATTGAGACCGCCCATCGTGAAGGCAACGATGAACACCGCCAGCGACAACAGCATGAGCAGGATGCCCCAGTCGACGCCGGGCGTGCCCTGCATGATCGCCTGCGGCGGATACAGCGTCCAGCCAGCACCCGTCGAGCCGCCCGGAACGAAGAAGCTGATCAGCAGGATGATCACCGACAGCAGATAGACCCAGTAACTCAGCATGTTCAGGTACGGAAATACCATGTCCCGAGAACCGCACATCAGCGGAATCAGATAATTGCCGAAGCCGCCGAGGAACAACGCGGTCAACAGGTAGATCACCATGATCATCCCGTGCATGGTGATGAACTGGTAATAGGATTCAGGCGTGATGAACGAGAAGCTGTCCGGGAAGCCCAGCTGCAGTCGCATCATGGCCGACAGGATCAGCGCGATCACGCCAACGAAGATCGCCGTCATGCCGTACTGCACGGCGATGACCTTGTGGTCCTGACTCCAGATGTATTTGGTAATGAACGTCTGCGGGTCGTGATGTTCGACCTCGTGGTCGCGGTCCGCTATCGCTACGTAGCTCATTCGTTATTCCCCGTCGTCCCTGCCGTTAGCTGGTCGGCAACGACCGGCTGCAATGTGTTCATGTAGGCGACGATATCGTTGATCGCCTCGTCCGTTCGCAGCATGCGGCCCATGAAGCCCATCTGCATGCCGTAGTAATCCTCGAGATGTGAGCCGCGCACGCCGTCGCGGAAGTTCTGCAACTGCCGCGCCATGTACCAGTCGCTCATGCCGGCGGCGCGCGGCGCATTGGTGGCCTGATTACCCATGCCGTCCTCGCCGTGACAGTACCTGCAGGAGGTCGCGTACAGGCGCGCGCCGTTGTCGATATCGCCGTCGATTGTCGTCGGCGCCGGCTCATCGGGCAGCGATTGTATGTACGCAATGACGTTGCTGATCGCCGCGTCGTCGGCAAGCATATTGGCCATGCCCACCATCTGCGCGCCGTAGACGTCGTCCTCGTGAGCGCCGCGCAATCCGTTCTGATACGCGAGCAGCTGGCGTCTGAGGTACCACCCACTCAGGCCGCTGAGTTTCGGCGCATTGAGCGCCTGCATGCCCTCACCCTGCTGACCGTGACAGGTCGAACAAATCGCGTACTGTGCGGCGCCCAGCGCGGCATTGCCCGCCACCCTGTTCTGAGTTTCGGCGAACGTCGGCTGCTCGGCCAGCCAGGCCCGGAAACTCGCGTCGTCTTCGACGACCACAGCGCCGCGCATCGTGTAGTGCGCGACGCCGCAGAGTTCCTCACAGAGGACTTCGTAGCGGCCGGCCACGGTCGGCTCGAGCCACATGTACGTCGTCATGCCAGGTACGAGATCCATCTTCACGCGGAACTGCGCGACCGTGAAGTTATGCAGCACGTCCTTCGAGCGCAGCAGGAATTTTACGGGCTGATTGATCGGTATATGCGCCTCGGGGCTCAGCACAATGACGTCGTCCTGACCGTGCGGGTCCTCCGGATCGATACCGAGCGGGTTGTCGGCCGATATGCGTTCCGCATCGACCTCGCCGAACTTGCCGTCCTCGCCGGGGTAGCGGTAGGTCCAGTGCCACTGCTGGCCGACAGCCTCGATTTCGCGCGCCTCCTCGGGTACGTCGACGAACTTGGCCCACACGAACAGACCCGGTGTCAGCATCGCGGCGACGCCGAGCGCCGTCCAACCGGTCAGCCAGCTTTCCAGACGTTTGTTCTCGGGCTCGTACTTCGCCTTGGACGCCTCGCCTTTCTTGTGGCGGAAGCGGATGACGCAATACGCCATGAACAGGTTGACCGAGACGAAGACGATGCCGGTCACCCAGAGCGTGATATCGACCGTGAAGTCGACCATGCTCCAGTTGGAAGCCAGTGGAGTGAACGTCCAGGGGCTGAAGATATGAAAGAGGATGGATCCGACGACCAGCAGAATCAAAACAACGGCGAAAGGCATACTTCATGCATCCTTATAGAGCTGTCTGTATGCCGGCCACGACGGGGTCGCTGCCGGTATTCTTATCGCCAGTTCGCGTTTTTAGAGCCGCTTGTTCCCCGTTTGCGTTTGTTCTCCGTCGGTATCTTCAAGTTCTTGTTGCGCTGTCTCGCGCTTTCGACACCGGCGAACTGATCCCCGTCGCCGAGAATAAGCGAATCAATACGTGATTTCCACAGAACGCAGCGTGTACAAGCGATGTGTGGCGCGAATCTCAGGAACCGTCCGGCGTATCCTCGGCGCGTCGATCGAGCCCGATATCCGCTCTAAGCGCCTCTTCGGCCTTCCTTAGATCGGACTCGAGATTCTCGAGTTCCGCCTCGAGCGGCGCCGTGAGGACGGCTCGCTCTATGTTGAGCGACGGTGCAAGCGTCGGTACGCCGTTCTCGGTGGGTACGGGCAGCTCTGGCTGCGTACCGAGGTTCAGCAGAACAATCACGGCGATGGCGCTTGTCGCGCCTACCAGACTCGACCACCACCACATCGATGGCGTTCGCGGTGCCGGCTTCGGCGATTCTGCATTAACGGGTTCGACCGCTTCGAGCGACGCGCGAATACGTGCGTCGAGTTCCGGACTGACGTCCGCTCTTATCTGCGACGCGTCGTCGCGCAGTCTGCGAGTAAGTTTATCCATAGGCTTCACTTTGTGTGCCCGGCGCGTTGAGCTCCGCGTCGAGCGCCTTTCTTGCTCTCATGAGATTGACTTTGGTCCACGAGCCGGACCGTTCAAGAACGGCAGCGACATCGTTGATCGACATGTCTTCGACGTAGCGGAGCCACATCGCGGTGTAAACGTCGTCGTTCAGCACCCGCTTTGCCGTCACCCAGAGGTTCTCGCGCTCGGATGCGTCTATGCACATCGCAAGCGGATCGGGTCCCTGATCGGCAACGTCGTCGATACCGGCAAAGCCATCGCGCCGCTGCTTCGCCGCATTGCGAATTGCGATGCGGTACAACCAGGTACTGAACCGCCAGCGGGGATCGTAGGATGCCAGGTAGCGATACGCGTTGATCATCGTGTCCTGGAGTGCATCTTCCGCGTCGGCGACGCTCGCACAGCGCGTAATCAGGAACCGCAGGAGGCCGCCCCGGTAACGACCGACCAGCTCCGTGAATGCGCCCACCGAGCCGGCCTTAGCTGAATCGATCAGTGTGAGCTCTTCGCTCATCTTAGGGTCTGTCCGCGCCGTCACGCCTCATCGAGTACCGCGGTCACGGCTTCGGGCGTCAGGGTGACGCTGATCTTCAGGCGGTTGTCGTCGACGTCGACGCGAGCGCTACGTAGCACCTCGGCCATCCCGGGCTCCATATCGTCACTGAATATCTGCAGCGCGATCAGTCCGCGAACGATGCTGGCCAGGGAGTCGGCAACTTCGGCCTCGGTAGTAATGAGTTGCGCTTCGATCGCGATCTTGCCGGCAACGTCGGCGATCATCAGCGCCACTTCCCGCGTGTTCTGCAGAATGTTCGAGTCGAAGCCGTTGTCCTCGTGGTCGAATTCATCCGTGTCCATGCCGGCCTGAACGAAGCTGCGCTCGGCCGTCAGCACGAACAGCGCACCGTCGTGGCCCTGCTGGCCGCTGATCCGGCCGCGATTCTCGAGAAGATCCTGCATCTGCTCCTCGGTCGCCGTTACCAGGATTCGGTTGTCGATGGCGAAGCTGAAATAGGCGGCGCCGTCCGCGCCGTCGATCTGGATTTCGCCGTCGTTGTCGCCCTGCACGTAGTAGTAGATGCGGTTACGAGTACCCTTCTGCTCGAAGTCCTCGGCGGTTGCCGCAAGGGCCAGCAGCTTGTCCTTCGTGTCCTGGCTGAAGTTACCTTCCATCGACAGCACGAAGCCGTCGCCATTGACGGAAAATGCCGTCAGGCGGTCGAGCTCCGCGTACAGATCGATGCCGGTTTCCTCGTTGATTTCCTCGATGACTTCGGCATCGAGCCACTCGTAGATGCCCTTGCCGGCATCGGAGGCCCGCATCTCGTTGAGGTCGATATGCAGATACCAGGTCGACCCCGGCGGCAGGTCGCCGGATTCGATGCCAGCTGATGCGCCGACCGGAATCAGCAGAATCAGAAAAATTGCCAGTGCTTTACGCATTGTCATGCTCCATATTTGTTCGGTTCTGCTGGCTTATAGCGGCGATTGCCCGGATTGGTTACACGGCCGCGCCCTCCGCGGCCCGCTGCGCCATGAGCTTCTTGCGGTACCGGGACTGCACGATATCGGTTAGCACCAGCACCGCGATGACGAAGTAGAACGTTGTCTTGGTCATCGGCGTGATCGCATTGCCGAACAGCGTCAGATGCGCGAGGTGTCCTCCCTCGCTCAGAAGCATGATCCCGACGACCAGCAGGATGAACAGACCGAGCACCTCATACATACGGTTCTTCTCGAGGAATGACGCGACACCGTCCGACAACCAGATCATGAGCGCCGCGCCGATGAAGATGGCGGCCGCCATGACCCAGAACACGTCGGTCAGCGCGATAGCGGACAGGATGCTGTCGAACGAGAACACGAGGTTCATGAGCACGATCCAAAGAATCACATTCGCGACCGACTTCGGCTTGCGATTCTCATGTCCGAGATCCTGAATCTGCATCATGTGCCAGATCTCCTTGGTGGCCGTGTACATGATGAAGGCGCCGCCGAACAGCACGATGATCGCGTGGAAGTTGAACTCGCCTTCGACGACACCCGACCAATGCACGCCAAACCACGGCGCCTGGAACATGTCGATGACGTTTACCAGCAGGAACAGGAGCCCGATGCGCAGGATCATCGCGAGCGCGATTCCGATTCTGCGGACAAAGGCCTGGTGTTCCGCCGGAGCGCGTTTCGACTCGAGCGAGATGTACAGGAGATTGTCGAAACCGAGCACGGCCTGCAGCAGCGTCAGCATGGCCAGCGTGAGCAGGTTGTCGAGCGTGAATAGTTCCATGAACAGCTTCCCCAGGCCGGAAACCGCTATCCGGCACTTGATGTGAAATTAGTTGGCAGGCTCGCGCCAGGTGAGGTAACTCACACCCCATGTCAGCCCCAGACCGACGATGAACCCGGGTACGGCCTCGTACAGCCCGTGGGCCGCTTCCTTGAAGAACAGATCCCAGGCCATGGCCGTCAGGAACCCTCCGGCCATGCCGGCCGCGATACCCTGGCGAGTGATACGCCGGCAGTGAAGCAGGCCGAGTATCGGCGGGCCGAATGCCGCGCCCAGACCGGCCCATGCGAACAGGATGAACCAGAACAGGAACTTCGGATTCGGGATCGCGAAGACGATGCCGATGACGCCAATCAGGATCGTGACGATCTTGCCGTAGTTCGAGAGTTGTTTGTCGCTGCGCGGGCTACCGAAGATCTTCTGCATCGTGTCGCGGACGATGGCCGACGAGGACAGCAACAACAGCGAATCCACCGTCGACATGATCGCCGACAGCACGACGACGAGCAGCAGACCCGCGATGAGGGCCGGAAAAAGATTTGTGGCGATTGTCGGGAAGATCGCTTCAGGGTCTTCGAGTCCGGGGAACAACGCCCGCCCCGCGACGCCTGCCGTAATCGCGCCGCCGAGAAACAGGAACATGATGACGAGCGACATTATCCGAGCACGCCGTACGGCCAGGTCGTCTTTCGCGGACATATAGCGGATCAGCATCTGTGGCACACCCAGGAACGGCAGGCCGATCGCCGCGAAACTGATGATCGCGACCCAGCCGGACAAGCCGTTTGCCGTCGGGGCAAACATGTTGGTCAACGCGGGGTCCTGCTGTCGCAGTGACGCGAAGACGCCATCGATGCCGCCGGCCGCGTAGATCGCCGCCGCAGGCACGGCGATGAGGCCCAGCAGCATGAGCACGCCCTGCACGACGTCGGTGTACGACACGGCCTTGTAGCCGCCGACAAACGTGTACGCGATGATGATCACCGCCCCGACGACCACGCCCTGGCGATAGCTGAGATCAGTGAAACTGTCGAAGGCTTTGCCCGCGGCCGACATCTGCCCGGTCACGTAGGTGGTCACCATGATCAGGATGATGATGACCGCGATACCGCGGATGAGATTCCACTTGTCGTCGAATTTCGCGGCAAGCACATCGGGCACCGTGATCGAGTCGGTCTCGTCGCCGAGTTGCTTGAGTTTCCGCGAGATCAGCACCCACGACAGAGTCAGCCCGATGATCTCACCGAGCAGAACCCAGTAGGCCTGCACGCCGACGGCGTAGCCCATTCCGGTCAGGCCGAGCAGCAGCCAACCGGACTCGCCGGTCGCATTGGCGCTGAACGCGACGACCCAGCCGGGCAGCTTCTTGCCGGCAATGAAGTAGCCGGACATCGAGTGCGTCTCGCGGCGGCTCCAGATAGCCAGCGCCGCGATGACAATGAGATACCCAATGAGAACGCCGACTGTGGGCGTCATCGGCCCTGACCGTGGCTGGCAGCAGCTTCTCTCGAGACCCTTCGAACTACCAAGGCGTTACCTCGCCACTACCGATGGGCGAACCGGGCGGCACCGTGACGGCGGGCGCGGAATCGAGCAGACTCGGGTCGGCCAGCACGCGTTCGATGCGCCAGGCCGTGAAGCGAAGGAAGGCGGCGGTGTCTCGGTCGCTTCCGGTGATCCGCTGCACTTCGCCGTTGATACGCTGAGCGGCCGCGAAAGCCGTCGCGCGAACCGATTCATCCGCGGACTCGTTCATGGTAAGCCGCAGCAGGCCGTCAAGAACGAGGAGATTGGTTTGCCGATCCAACGCATCGTAAGCGCGGCCGCCATCCTTGAACCATGTTGCAGCCAACAGTCGGTCGATAAGTTCGGCGAAGCGCGGCGCGCCTTGTCGATTCATTCGCGCGGCGCGATCGGCGTTCAGCAGCACTTCGATCGTCAACGCCGCGGCGCTCGCGGCGGGCGCCAACTCGTCGAAGCCCGTTCCGATGCTGTCAGTGAACGTCTCGCGCGACGCCGGGAACCCCGGGGGCCGCGGCGGGATCATGTCGGCAACTCTATCCGGCAGACGCAATACAACCGGATCGAGTGTCGCGATCAGAGCTTCTATCGCCTGCCGCTGACGCGCAGGAGGTACCGCCTCGGGTGATGACTGGCCCGAACCGCGCATCGAGTAGTCGAAGTAGGAACCGCCAACGAGTTTGCCGACGGCGTGCAATTGGAAGCGGTGCAGCAAATAGAGCGGAACGAGTACTTCCTCGAGCGTCGCATCCGGGCGGCCAATCCGAATGTTGTTCTCCGAGAATCGGCCCAGTGCGTGCGCTCGGACGGCGAGCAGGTGTTCGAGTTCGGCAATCGAATCGGCACCGTTGTCCCAGAGGTTGCCATCGGGATGCGCCGAGCCAACAGAGCGCGAGTGCTCACCGGCAACATAGCGAAAGCCGGCTGCTCTGGTCTCCGCGAGGATCGCCTGTCGCGCTGCCGATTCCTCCACGTTGTCGGGGAAGTCCTGGTAGGCATAGATCACGGTCCGCTTGTCCCATTCGCCGATCCCGATGCCGTAGGCGTCCGAGAGATCGAGTTCGCCGTCGTCACCGAACCGGATCAGCGGGAACGGGTAGTCCATGACCGAGGAACGGTCCTGCGTACTCGCCGCGAAATTGTGCTCGAAGCCGATAGTGTGACCGACTTCGTGCGCCGATAGCTGGCGGATCCTTGCCAGCGACATTTCCAGCATCGCGTCCGGCACGGACTCGTCGCCATAGGGGGCCAGCAGTCCTTCGGCGATCATGTAGTCCTGCCGCACGCGGAGCGAACCCAGCGTCACGTGTCCTTTGAGGATCTCGCCCGTACGCGGGTCGAGTACCGAGGAACCGTAGGACCAGCCCCGTGTCGAGCGATGCACCCACTGGATGACGTTGAAGCGGACGTCCATCGGGTCCGCGCCCTCGGGAAGCAGCTCGACCTGAAATGCGTCTCTGTAGCCCGCGGCTTCGAACGCCTGGTTCCACCAGCTGGCGCCTTCGATCAGCGCCGAGCGCACAGGCTCGGGGGCGCCTCTGTCTACGTAGTACACGATCGGTTCGACGGCTTCGCTGATCTCCGCCGTCGGATCGACCTTCTCCAGCCGATGACGGCGGCCGAAATTGACGAACATGTCTTCGCCGATCGGCGATGCGTAGTCGATGAAGCCACGGCGGCTGTAGCCGAGGCCGATGACGCCGGCGCGCGGGTCGTACGGCAGCGGCCGATAGCCGCCCTCGGGCAGACGGATGAAGGAATGATGCGTGTGCACCGTCAGCGAGGTCGAGTCGGGTACGACCGTCGGCAGGTACTGCCCCGTCGGGAAACCGGCAAAAGTGACGATCGCCTCGACTTCGGTGTTGTCGGGGAAAGCCCTGGTTCGCGGCATGTAGATCGCGGAGCGGCCAGGGTCCGGCGTGTAATCGCCCTCGCCGGCGTCTCGCAGTCTTGCCGACAACCAGTGCGAATCCCTCAGGAAGAAGTCGGTGGCATCGACCAGCAGCGCGCCGTCACGCTGCTCTGCGATTTCGAATCCCCAGACGACCGAGCGCGCGAAGGATTCGCTGACCGCCTGGCGCTCGTCGCTGTCCGCGCTCATCGCCCGATAGTCGAGGTTGTCCTGTACCAGCAGGATGCGCGGACCGCTCTGAACGAAGCGCACGATCCGGGTCTCTCCGAGCTGGCCGCGGTCTAATCCCAGGTCGTTCGAGCCGACGCCTCTCGGCAGCGAGGACTGATAAATGAAGGGCTCGTCGATCGACTCCACCGCGAGCAGCATGCGCCCGCCGCTTTCGTCCCAGTAGAGATCGATGAAGCCATCCAGTCGTTCGTAGCTGGCCGCGGCCGCGTTTTCGTTGTCTTCGCTGCTGCAGGCAGCGACGACGCAGAATAAGAAGCACGCGATCAGGCGATACGTCATGGAGTGGCCCTTGTGTAGGTGGTCGTTAAGCCTTGTCTTTGGTGATGCGGCCCGCAATGACTCCCGCGACGAGCAGGAATACGCCGATGCCGAGCAGGTACTCGGGGAATTGCCGCGTAATGCCGCAGAAGAATATCAGGCCAATGTTGACGATCTGAAAGGCATTGAGCAGCTTGCTCTTGCGCAGCTTCGCCTTCGGGAACCGAATCCTCGAGATCATCAGGATGGCGAGCACGAACAGCAGAAGCGGGAAATACTGCTGCAACGGCAGCGACTCGGCGAGCGGCTGGTGGTGGATGAGTACCAGCACCAACGACGACAAGAGGCCGCCGCCGGCCACGGTGATCGGCACGCCCGCGAACCAGCCGGATCCAGGTGTGTCGCTGGTCAGATTGAATCGAGCCAGGCGCATTGCGCCGGCCAATGCGAAGACGCCGCAGGCAAGCAGCAATACCCAGAACTGTTCGGACGCGACCTCGATACCGCCGAGCTGCACACCGGCATTGAGCATGAGCACCGCAGGCGCAACGCCGAACGAGACGACGTCGGCCATCGAATCGAATTCGGCACCGAAACTGGAGGTCGCCTTCAACAGGCGCGCGACGACACCATCCAGCGTATCGAGAAGGCCGCACCAAACGATCAGCCAGGCCGCTAATTCGAGCTGGCCGAACTGGGTCGTAATGATCGACGAAATCCCGAACAGCAGGCTCAGGGCCGTGACGCTGTTCGGAACCGTGTACCGAAGCTTAATGTTCAAGGACGTTTCGTAATTATTATCGTCACGCCATTGTGCATTGCGGCCCCCCTTTTATCCAGAAGCCGCGCGAACAACCCGTTGCAGGACGTTCAGGCGCCACTGTGCGCCGCATGAATCGGTTTCGACGCGCGCCTAGTTGCCGCGCCGCCCCCCCGGCGACCTTCCCCACGCACCGGCGGTAACGCCCATCGGGCCGGCAGGCATCGACATCGATATGGGCGCCCCATCGCGCGTGATCTCGACCACGACCTCGGAACCGGACTGCGCCGAGTTGGTTGCGATCTGCAGCTCGCGCATGTTGTAGATGCGGCGCCCGTTGTAGGCGCGGATCTCGTCGCCCGGCTGCAGGCCGATGCGGCTCGCCGGCGAGGTCGGCATCACCGACTGCACGGCGAC
>CALZMR010000019.1 GCA_945788575.1 uncultured Woeseiaceae bacterium | reverse complement strand
GATCGGCGGGCCATTTCCCTCGAATACTGGGCGTATCGAGCGTCGAAAAGGCTCACGAGTGAGGTGGTTCGAGTGTTGGCTGCGCTCTTTTATGGTAATAGTAGACCACGCACCGCGTTACACCCAGTGATCAAGCAAAAGAATGTAAATGCTGGGTGATTCGCGACGAGCTGCGCGCGTAATCGATTGAATGCAATGGAGTTGCCTGGCAATAGCCGCGACGATCCGCGCGCCGCCGACGTGATGTTACGTGCAACATATGGGAGGAAATGACTATGCCTTGGCCTGATACCGTTGCCGCGAAGATAGTCTCCAGATATATCGCCGTACGCTACGACCTGGATGCGATCACACTTCGGCGCTTCGACCCGCCGATGGGCTCAATGCCGTTCTTCAACAACAGCGCTACGGGAGAAATCCGCAGAGGCGAGCTGATTCTCGTCGCCGGGTCGATGCTCAAGTCTCTTGAAGAGATGGGGATTCCACTGGAGGGGAAAAAGCTGGAGGGTGGAAAAGGCGCCGACGATGTCAAGGCCGGTGCACTTGAGGAACTGGCGGACGCGATGAATGTCGAGAACGCGAACTCCTCGAAAATGGTCGCGGTTATCGACGACTACTATAAGTTTCGCGACGAGGTCTGACGATGAAGCGAATAGGGAGGTGCGCTCGCGTTCTGCGCGCACTGTTGCTGGTTGCGCCAGTGGCCGCTGCGGCGCAGCAGGATATTCCTGGTGACGTTAAAGATGAGTTTCTGGCCGCAATCCTTGACGAGAATCAACACGAGCTGCGAAACGTTGTTGCCGAGTACGCGTCACAGAGAATCGACTTTCTGGACATCAGCTATGTCGAGCCCAGCGGTGACGGGTCCGAAGGCGGCTTCACCGTCGCCTACAAATGGAACGCGGAGTCACATGAACAAAGCCTCGCAACCGAAGACGGCAGGTTCAGGCTCCGCCGGACGTCATGGGGCATCGACATCGACGGGAGCTACGCTTTCGACGACGCGGCGAACAACACTGATCTTTCCACCGTCACCGCAAATTTCTCACTGCAGCGCGGCGACTTCGGCAGGGTCCGGTCATACGCGCTCAATGGCGACGCGGCGCAGGACTGCCTGGTCCGCGTACAAGATGAATTTCCGCAGCCCACCGATCAGAACGACGACGCGGCGTGGAAGAAGTACAGAGAGGACGTAGCTGAACTAGAGAACGCGTGCTGGATAGACAACGGCTTGGAGGACTTCGGCAAGGCTAACGACAACGCCCGCTTCTACGGCATCGATTTCCATGCCGCTCTCGAGGGCGATCAGAATTACAGTGATACAAACGTCGTTTTTGGTCTGTCTGGCATGCTCGCATTTCAGCCCAGCGCCGAGAACGAGAAATTCAATATATTCGATCTGCCATTTAGGCTGATTCGTCAGGGTTTTACTGAAGACTCCAACTACGTCGCGGCATTTCCTTCGGTGAAGATTGACATCGACCGCGTTGATGGCAGCGAGAACGAGATTCGTTCGGTGCTCACGCCGGAATCCGACTACACGCGCAGCTCGGCCGAAGTGGCGTTTCAGACCATGCTCGCCAGCATCGACGGACAACCGATAAGGTTCAACATGTCGTACCGCTACTTCCACGAATTCTCGGCGCCTGCCGCGGTAGAAGCTGCCGGTCTGGATTCGTTTGACTACGTCGAGGCGTCGCTGCGATTCCCGGCGCGCATGCTTCCGTTTCTGCAGACCGACGAATACGAATTCTTCGTCAGCTATACCGACGGACAGCTACCGTTCGATACGGTATCGGACAGCGCGGTCGAGATCGGTTTCGCGACCAACATAAGTCAGCTGGCACGGTTGTTCGATAACTAAGAGCTGGCCCAGACCTGACGAACCTCCGGCTACGAATTACCGTGCCCGGGGTTTCCTCTGTCTGCTCTGCATCAGCGCAACGCGGACGCCAAAGAATCGAGTGCGGGCAGTTCGATTCAGAACGTTGCCCCGCACGGATCGGGTCAATTCGTGGCTGTTGGTCGCGCTGACAGTTAGTATCCACAAGCGATAAGAATAATTAGAAGGTCAGGATTCATGGAATACACGGCGATCAAGCTCGTAAAGCGCCCTCAGCTTCATATCACGCCGGATCTGTTTGAGGCGGTGACGCTCGAGACCCCGGCCCTCGAAGACGGGCAGATTCTGCTGAAGCAGACCCATATGTCGTTGGATCCCGCTATGAAAGGCTGGATGACGGAGGACCGGAACAGCTATATCCCGCCGGTCGAGCTTGGCGAGGTCATGCGATCCAGTGGCGTTGCCGAAGTCACCGAGTCAAAGAGCGATCGCTTCTCCGTAGGCGATCGGGTCGTGGGCATGATCGGCTGGACCGAGTACGCGGTCAGCGATGGGACAGGCCTGCAGAAACTGCCGCCGGAGGTGTCCGCCGAAGCCGTACTGTGCGTGCTGTCGCTGCCTGGACTAACGGCGTATCAAGGATTGATGGAGATCGGCAAACCCAAAGCCGGTGAAACGCTGGTCGTGTCGGGTGCCGCCGGATCGGTCGGCTCCATGGTGGGTCAGATCGCGAAAGCCGAGGGTCTGCGTGTCGTTGGAACGGCCGGAACCGATGATAAGTGCCGCTGGCTCGAGGACGAACTCGGGTTCGACGCGGCGATCAACTACAAGTCCGATGACCTGGCCAAACAGCTGCGCGCCGCAACGCCGGACGGTGTCGATCTGTATTTCGAGAATACCGGCGGGCCGGTGCAACACATTACCTATGGCCTCATGAACCCGCACGGCCGAATCATCGTTTGCGGCATGATCGCCGACTACAACACGGACAAGCCGTCGCCGGGCCCGAACTGGATCAACATGATCCGGCGTCGCCTGACGGTATACGGTTTTGCAATGCCCGATCACTGGGACAACGTGCCGTCGATGATGGAAAAACTCGCGGTCTACCTCAAGGACGGCAAGCTGAAGTATCGGGCCCATAAGCTCAATGGCCTCGAGAGCGCCATCGAAGGCATCAACCTGCTGTTCACCGGCGGTAACACCGGCAAGCTGATGGTGGAGCTCTGAAGGAGCGGCTCGCTGCAGTGGCCAGAATCGAGAATGCCCCGCCTCATCGGCGGGGCATTTGCTTGCGTAGCGCGTAGAGAACAATCGGGGCCGGATCCCGATTTTCGCTCACCGCATCAGCAGTCCCTCGAGCCCGTCCAGGTCGTTGATCACTCGCCACGTGCCACCGGCTTCTTCAACGCGAGCCTGCCACGCGTCGAGCCTTCCCAGATACTCGCGCGGGTCCACATTGTCGCTGCGAAGCTTGGTCACGTTGAGTGCGATGACCTCGAAACCCTCGAGTTCGAGCTCGATGTCGCGAATGTAGCCTTCTTCCAGATCCTCCATGAGATCCGAGAAAATCAGGATCGTGCGACTGCCCGTGCCTTTCTCGTTGAGGAACTCGACTGCCTGCAGTATCCCGCCGGTAATGTCGGTATACGGCGAGGGTTCGACCGAGCTGACGAACTCCGCAATTTGTTCGGCGAACACTCGCTTCTGCCGGTTCACGGCACTCGGCCGGTCGTCGAACGTCACCTTGGCGATGATGTCCCGCTCACTGAAGCTGCCGGTATCGATACGCGCCACTGCGAACGTATCCGTGGCATCGAGCCGGGAGAGCGTGTAGCGGATGATCTGCTCGGCCTTGGTGAGTTCCTCCGCGTACGTGCCGGACGTATCGAGCAGCATGTACACGCCATGATTCTGCGGAGCCTGCGGCGCGCAAGAGGCCAGCAGTACGCAGATGGCTGTGACGATGAGCGCCCTCATAGCTGCAACTCGCTGCGGCCCGGTACACCGTCAGCGGCCTCCCGGCCCGCCAGTCGTTCCTCGATCCACAGCGGCACGAACAGCAACAAGTCGTACAACTGCATCAGCAGTGCTCCAAGATAGTGGAACGCCATACCGAGTAGATGCAGAACAAGCGCGAGCGCGCGCATCGCACCAACGGCGACCAGGCCGACGACGGTCCGCAGCGAATGCACGAAGGTCTCCAGCGGGATCGCGACGAACACCAGCGCGAACGGCAGCACGAAGCCCATGCCCATCTGCGCCGCGGTCGTGATCCACAAGTACTGCGTCGCCGCGGTAGCCGCATCAGCGCCTCGAAGCAGTGCGCTGGTTGCGAGTTCGTCGTGCAGCAGCACCTCGCGCATGTACGCGAGTCCGGCCTCGACGCTTGCCAGCATGAACAGGATTGTGAACGTGATCCAGATCATGCGGACTCGCATCTTGTCCGGTAGCGCGCCTATCACCGGGAACAGCCTGGTGATGCGCAGCGATTCCATCAGGAACAGGCCCATCGATATCTCGACCATGATAATGACCAGCGCCGCGATGTCGGCCGTTCTGTAACCGCCCATCAGGCTGGTGCCGCCGACCATCTCGGCCATCGGCCTCGCGATCAGCGAGAAGTTGATCATCGCGCCGCCGATCGCGATCCCGAGCACGAATGCGGAGACGAAGAAGTTCACGAGCGACGAGGAGGCAAGCACCGACACGGCGCGATCGCGGCCTTTGACGATGTCCTCATACTCCTGCATATGCCGGTCGATCGTCACCGAGCGGCTCAGCAGGCTGTCTACGTTCTTGCCGACCTTCGCGAGCTTCTCCTGGATGCGACGCCAGTCGGGACGCATGTGGCGCAATAGCTTGTGGCGCTCACCGCTTGCCTGCTGATAGGCGTTCATCGCTTCCTTGTGAGCTTTCACCAGCGACTTGTGGATATCGGCGAGAATGTTGCCAACGCCGATCCGGCCTTCGCGTTCATCGATCTTGGCCACAGCCTCGACGGCCTCTACCCAGCCCGGCGGATCGGGCGGCACGTCCACGGCCTGCTGATGGTCCTTCTCGATGCGTTCGATGGATTCACTCAGCGCGCGGTGCAGCGCCGAATAGTTCGACAGGTCCTTTCGCACCGTATCGTTGATGCGATCGAACTCGCGCTCGACGATGCGCTCCTTGGCCTCGCGGCCCGCGGCAAGCAATACGTCGCGGTTGCGTTCGGAGAGTCGCTCGTGCGATCGGGTGACGGCTTTCGATGCGACCCGGAAGCTACGCCTCAAGGCGTTTGCCGAGGCGCGAATGGCTCTATGCACCGTCCGCCGCGCCAGATAGGCCGCGAGCACAACCAGCACGATCCATAGTAGTGCCGATGCGAATGGCGAGGGCGTAATGCCCAGCATGAACTCCATAGTGGTAACCCCGCTGTCGTGGTCTCAACCCGTAGACCGGTGGTTTTGCGAAACGCCCTTTCGAGCGTCGTGCCTTTTTCACTGTTCGCCGAGACTTCCACACCGAACGCGAGAGTGTCAATCACGATCGGTTTGACGTAACACGGTGAGCGTAGTGCTTTTCCTTATATATCCGATGCCTACGGCCGAACCTGACATAAAGCGCATGCATGACTTCTGATCGTCTTGTGTGATGCGAGTCTATCGGCGGGCCGTTGTTCGGTTCGGTCTATTGGAAAGATGCGCATTCGGGGACAAGACGCCGAACGCGCAAGAGGTGCGGGGAGCAAAGCAGCCGAGAAAAAGGTGTCCCGTGCGTCTTCGTCCCCGACGTCATCGTTTCAGCGATTCCGACAAAAACGCCGTTGCTGCGCGGTAGCCGGGTCGGACTCGGAGCGCGCGTCGATCCTGTCAGGGCCTACACGCAGCAGATGTGCGAGGTCGGGCTGATCGGCAAGGCTGGCCGGACCTTGGCCGGCACGAGCAGGGGCCGTACGGGTGCCTGGACGAATCGGTTACACTCGCCGCTCTATGCCAAAGCACGTCATATTTGCGGCTCCCTTCTTCCTCGACGCTACCGTCCGATTTATCCGCGGAGCCTGCGACTTGCCCGGCGTGGACCTGACGGTGGTCAGTCAGGATCCCCTCGATAAACTGCCGGCCGACATTCGCGATCGCATAGCCGGGCACTGGCGGATCGAAGATGCGCTCGATTCCGCGCAGCTCGTCGCCGCTGCGACTGAGCTGGGGCAGCGCTTCGGCCCCGCGAGCCACTACATCGCCACGCTCGAACAGCTGCAGGTGCCGCTCGCGATGGCTCGCGAGGCGCTCGGTATAGAGGGCCTTAGCGTCGAGGCGGCTCGGAACTTTCGCGACAAGGCACGCATGAAGACCGTGTTGCGCGATGCCGGCGTGCCCTGCGCCCGTCATGCGCTGACGGGCGACCGGTCAGAGGCCACCGCATTCGCGGAGCGGGTCGGTTATCCGCTCGTCGTCAAGCCGCCCGCCGGTGCCGGTGGCAAGGCGACCTACCGAATCGACAACGACGCACAGCTCGCCGAGCTGCTCGACCGTCATGGGCCGGAGCCTGACCGGCCGACCCTGTTCGAGGAGTTCGTGCACGGCACGGAGTATTCCTTTGACAGCGTCTTCTGCAACGATCGGCTCGTCTGGCATTCGATATCGCGCTACATGCCGTCGCCGCTCGAGGTGCTCGAGAATCCATGGATTCAGTGGTGCGTATTGCTGCCGAGAGACATCAGCGGCGAAGAGTTCGACCCGATCCGGCAGGCCGGCGAACAGGCTGTGCGCGAGCTCGGCCTCGTCACCGGGCTCACCCACATGGAATGGTTCCGGCTCGCCGATGGCAGCATTGCAGTGTCGGAGGTTGGTGCGCGGCCACCCGGCGCGCAGATCACGTCGTTGTTGTCGTATGCGCACGATGTCGACTTCTACAAAGCGTGGCCGCACCTCATGGTGTTCGACGAGTTCCCGGTCCCGCCGCGCCGATTCGCGGCCGGGGCCGCCTATATTCGCGGCCAGGGCCGCGGGACCGTACGGCACGTACATGGACTGGCGGACGCCCAGCAGCGCTTCGGTGAGATCGTCGTCGAGGCTCGACTGCCTCGCGAGGGCGCGGCGCCGTCCGATTCCTACGAAGGCGACGGCTATGTCATCGTTCGCCACCCCGACACCGCAGTTGTCGAGAACGCACTGACGGAAATCGTCCGAACCATTCGGGTCGAGCTCGCATGACGAATCGGCACCCGCTGAGAATATTGCTCGGGCCGCAGTCTCCGACTCCGACCGTCGGCGCGGCAACGGCGAACTTGCTGCCCGGACCTTTCGCCGTCATTTCGGCAGGCTGGCAGGAAACCGAGGGCGACCTCGATGAGCTCAGCGAAGCCGTCGGTCGTCCGCTCGAGGATCTCCGGCTGTACCGGCGCACCGAGGATCTGACCGGGCGTGATGCCGGGCTCGCCGATGCAATTCGAGAGCGGCAGGACCGGCTCATCGAGCAGCAGCGGCTCTACCGGCTGCGGCTCAAGCAGCTTGGGATCGCAGCGCGACACACGCTTGGAGCCGAAGGGGATGCGGAAATTCTCGCTGCCGAGCAACGACATGCCATCGCCCAGCTTCGCGCGCTCGATCGACATCATCTGCGACGCAGTGAGGCGGCATGGCAGACTTTTTTCGAACGCTTCGCGCCGGAAACCTATGCGCCGCTCGCGCGCCATGCCGAGGAGATTACTACGATCATCGAACGCAGCGCAGGCGTCATCGTGACGGGAGGAAACGTTGCGGTGCTGATCAATCGAATGCGTCTGTTCGGCGTCGGGCCTCGTCTGGCCGATCGCGATCTCGTCGCGTGGTCGGCCGGCGCAATGGCCCTCGCGCGGCGCATCGTGCTGTTTCACGACAGATCACCCGACGGCCGTCGCGAAGCCGAAGTGTTCGGCGCCGGCTGCGGCCTGATACCGGGATACGTGTGCCTGCCCAATGCGAAACACCGGTTGCGGGCCGGCGACCGCATGCGCATCGGGCTCATGAGTCGGCGTTTCGCGCCGGACCATTGCATCGCGCTCGACAACGCGGCCGAACTGCACCTCGATGCGACCGGAATCCGCAAAAAAGAGGCCGTGCGGCGGCTCGGCGGTAATGGTCGCCTCACGAGGCTCGAGGTCGCATGAATCCGCAGTTGCGCAAGCTGTTTCGGAAGGGGCCGCCCGAGCCGGCCTCTATCGACGCTTTCCTTGCAGACACGGAATTTCCGCTGGTCGACGGTAGCGACGTAACGTTCGTGTATCGCGGTGCGGCAGACGCCGTTCGCCTGCGCTGTTGGATCTCGGGGCTGGATACCGCACAAGCGTTTCAGTCCCTCGCCGGGACCGACCTGTGGGCCGCAACAATCGAGTTGCCCAAAGGTTCGAGAATCGAGTACAAGTTCGAGGTCATCAGCAACGGTGACCATGCGCTGGTCCTCGACCCGCTGAACGACGTACTGGCTCACGATCCGTTCGGCGCGAATTCCGTCTGCCAGGGGTACGGCTACGAGCGGCCAACGTGGACGTTGGTCGATCCGGATTCACGCAACGGCGTGCTCGAGCCGGCGCGTATCGAGAGCAAGGTATTCGGGGGTAGCCGCGACCTGCAAATTTACAAGCCGGCACGGTTTCGTGAGAATCGGCGTTATCCGCTGCTGATCGTGCATGACGGCGCTGACTATCTCGACTACGCGGCGCTCAAGGTCGTCCTCGACAACCTGATTCATGCGCTCGAGATACCGCCGTTGATCGCCGCGCTGACCCAGTCGCCGGAGCGCCTGAAGGAGTATGGTGCCGACGACCGCCACGCTCGTTTTCTTGGCGACGAGCTCCTGCCGTTCATGACCGAACGCTATCCATTGATCGACGAGCCGCGCGCACGCGGCATCATGGGTGCCAGTTTCGGTGGCGTTGCATCGCTGCACGCCGCATGGCGCAACCCTGGCCGGTTCGGACGGCTGCTGCTGCAGTCGGGCTCATTCGCGTTCAGCGACATTGGCAGGCATCAACGCGGTCCTGTATTCGACCCGGTAGCCGAATTCATGAACGAATTCCGCGAGAACCCGGGCACGCCGGCCGAGCGTATCTACATGAGTTGCGGAATTTACGAGTCACTGATCTACGAGAACCGCTCGCTGATTCCCAGACTGCAGCAACAAGGCATAGACGTGCGCTTCGAGGAGGCGAGAGATGCCCACAACTGGGAGAACTGGCGCGACCGTCTGCGTAACGGCCTGTCGTGGCTGTTCCCGGGACCGCTGTGGTTTGTCTATGAATAAGGCCCGCCAACGCCTATATTAGAGATTAGCGCCTGATCAACAAGGACACTAAGCCGATGGCGACACGAACGCGACACATCGGCCTCTCGCTCGGGGCCGATATCTGCTGGCCCATTTGCTACGAGGCGCTGCTAAGGAAACTCGACCTTACGCTGGACATAGACGGCGAATCCGTCAATTTCGAGGTCGAACGCGTCGGCATCGAGCCGTTCGACCTGATGCAGCCCTGTAAGTACGATGTGGTGATCGACCGGCTCACGCACTGGTACCACACCTCCCGCGAGTGGACCAAAAAGTCGATCGTCACCGACGATTTGTACGTGTTCAATAACCCGTGGTCGCTGCAGTCCATGGAAAAACACACGACCTATTGCGCAATGATGCGGCTTGGATTCCCGGTTCCGAAAACGTGGCTCGTGCCACCGAAGGCCTATGTCGAGTCGCCCGACTTGCAGCCGACCCTGCGCAAGTACGCGAGAATGTTCGATCTCGGCGAGATCGGCGACCAAATCGGATATCCGCTGTTCATGAAGCCGTACGACGGCGGCGCCTGGGTGGGCGTCACGGCGATCCGCGACCGCGAGGCGCTACACGCGGCGTACAACCAGAGCGGCACGCGCGTCATGCACTTGCAGGAGGCTGTCCAGCCCTTCGATACGTTCGTGCGCTGCGTTGGTCTCGGGCCGCAGTGGCGCTTCGTCAACTATGATCCGTCGGCGCCATTGCACGATCGTTACTGCATGGATCATGATTTTCTGACGGCTGAGGACGAGAAGACGCTCTCGCAAATGACCATGGTCATCAACGCGTTCTTCGGCTGGGACTTCAATTCCTGTGAGGCGCTGCGCTCGAACGGCGAGTGGCGTCCAATCGATTTTGCAAACGCCTGCCCGGACTCGCAGGTGACGTCGCTGCACTATCATTTTCCCTGGTTGATTATGGCCAACCTGCGCTGGTCGATTTTCTGTGCGGCGACCGACCGCTCGATGCACGCCAACCTCGACTGGCACAAGTTCTTCGAAATCGCAGCCGAAGACAAACCATTCGCCGACAAGCTCGACGATTACGCGAAGCTCGCGATGCGGCATTTCGATGCCGAGCGGTTCGAGGAGTTCTGTGCAACGCACCTCCCACACCTGGACGAGGTTGCCAACGAGTTCTTCGGCTCCGAGACCGTACTGGACGCCATACAGCAAAAGGTCGAGGCGCTTTATCCCGAGCACGAAGTCGATACGTTCACCGAGCTGTTTTGGGAACGTATTCAGGCCTGGCGCGGCGACAACTCGGGCTGAACATGCAGAAAGACGTCACGCGGTGGTACACGCCGCGGCTCGAGCAAGATGTGCAGGTCGTGCGCTGGGGAGACTATGGCACGCCCGTTCTGCTGTTTCCGACGGCGGGCGGCGATGCCGAGGAAGTCGAGCGATTCCATTTGATTCGTGTGCTCGAGCCGCTGATCGAGGGCGGCCGCATCAAGGTCTACTCGACGGACAGCGTTGCCGGAAGCGCGTGGATTTCCGGAAGCCATTCGGCCGAGTTCTGCTCACTCCTGCAGAACCGCTTCGACGAGTTCGTGTACGAGGAGGTCGCGTCCGCGATTCGCAGCGACTGCAATTCGGACGATATCGAGATCATTACCGCCGGTGCGTCGATCGGTGCGTTCAACGCCGTCGCTACCGTGTGCCGTCATCCTGACGCCTACAAGCTCGCAATCGGCATGAGCGGGACCTACGATCTCTCGAAGTACCTCGACGGGCGGATGAATCAGGATTTCTATTTCTCATCGCCGCTGCATTACTTGCCGAATTTGGAAGGCCCCCAGCTCGCCATGCTGCAAAAGCGGCTCATCCTGCTGCCGAGCGGTGAGGGAGACTACGAAGATATCGGCGAGTCGTGGCGCATCGCCAGCGTGCTGGGCGCGAAGGGCGTGCCGAACCGCGTCGACCCGTGGGGCCCCGAATGGCGCCACGATTGGGACACCTGGCGCGAAATGCTGCCTAAATACCTCGACGAGTTCAGCTAGCCGCCTTTCCTGGCATACGATTACTCGGCATAAAGGTGCAGCTCGGAACCGACTGCGTCGGCCATCGCCAGCGTCTCGTCGAGGTCCGGATGCCTGAGCATGATGAAGCCGTCGGAGACGAGCGTCTGCATCCAGTCGCGCCGCGGCGTACCGGGTGCCAGTAGCGTGTCCCAGACGACATGTTCGCCGAAGCGGCGCCCGAGTTCCGCAGCGCCCTCGATGCGCGTGATACGGCCGATGCCGTGCGCGCGCTTGTATATCGTGGCTACGTTGTAGCGGCGCTCGATTTCCGCATCCAGTTTGCCCGCCGTGACGGCCGATCCCCAGGCGCGAAAGACGTCGAAGTCGCAGGCATACTTCATCTGATCGACTTGGTGGGCGCCGGGCGGACGTCCGCCAATCTCGCCGAACACGACCTCGCCGTCGGCCTTGCGGTACCACTCCATGTGTGTGAACCCGGTGCCGAATCCGAGAGCCTGAATCACATCAAACCCCATCTTTATGCCGCCGGCGAGATCCGCATCGTCGACGTCGCGCAGAGCGATGACCTGCGGACTTATCCACTCGTTGCTGCGCGCAACGAGCGGCCGGGGCCGGTACCAGGCAACGTTGTAATAGCTGATCTCACCGTCAATCGTTATCGTGTCGAACGTGTACTCCTCGCCGTCGACAAACTCCTCGACGCTGACCGTCGGCACGTGCCGCAGGCGCGGCAGCACGGCACGGAGCTGATCGGCCGTTTCGACGCGATAGGTATCCGCCGAACCGGCGCCCGCGATGGGCTTGAGGATAATCGGGTAGCCGATGCGCTCGGCCGCATCCCAGCAGCCCGCCACGCTGTCAGCTGCGATGTGCCGGGGCGTCCGGATACCGGCCGTATCAAGCGCCTGTTTCATCGCTTCCTTGTCGCGAAAGCGCCGCGCCTGCTCGACCGTCAGGCCGTCGACGCCGAACTGCTCGCGCAACTCGGCTGCGAGCATGATGCCGGGCTCCCACAGGCACTCGATGCGATCGAGTTCATGTCCCTTGAGACTCGTACGCAGGTCGGCCGCGACGCTGGCTGAGTCCCACAGCGAACGTACCTCGACGTACTCGGAGAGCGATCGGCGCACGAGTTCCGGCAGGGCCCCGACCGGCTGGTCGCCGACGCCGAATACGCGAGCGCCGCATTCGGCCAGCCCGCGCGTGAATTCCGGCATGTCGGCGGGATAACCGGGTGATAATATGAGGACGTTCAATGTCACTGCTCGTATGTGCTCGTCAAACAGACGTATAAGAAGCATAGCACTGGCAGCGGTTTAACCCGACATGGCAAAAAAAGAACAACAACGTCTCAGAATTTGCCTCGTGAGCTCCGAGATTGCGCCGCTTGCCAAGACGGGTGGGCTGGCGGATGTCTCGTCCGCGCTCGCGACCTATTTGCATGAAGCAGGGCATGATGTTCGCGTGCTGGTGCCACGCTATGCGCGTATCGATCGAGCGGGGCTCGACATCGTCCCGGTCGCCGGATTGACGGACCTTTCGCTTCGCGTCGGCGCACAGCAGATCGATTTCGCGATCGACCAAACGACGCTGCCCGGCACCGATATGCCGCTGTATCTGTTGCGCTGCGCGCAGCTCTACGGGCGCGACAGCATCTACACGCAGGACGCTGATGAGCACGTGCGCTTTATCGTGCTGTCGCGCGCAGCGCTCGAGATGTGCCAGCAGATGGGCTTCGCGCCGGACATCATGAGCTGCCACGATTGGCAGACCGCGCTGCTGCCGCTGTATCTGCAAACCACCTACGCATGGGACCGATTGTTCGCGGCTACGCAGTCGGTGCTGACCATTCACAACATCGGCTACCAGGGCATGTTTCCCGCTTATGTGCTCGACCAGCTTGGCCTGCAGGGTGCGGAACATCACCTGCATCAGGACGACCTCAAGGACGGCGTCGTCAATTTTCTAAAGACCGGTGTGCTGTATGCGAACCTGATCACGACGGTCAGTCCGACCTATGCGCGGGAAATCCTCGGTGACGACTACGGCATGGGCCTCAACGACCTTCTTCGCCAGCGCGTTCAGAGCGTCGTCGGAATACTGAACGGCGTCGACTATCGTGAGTGGGACCCGGCAACCGACAAGTTTCTGCCGTCGAACTATTCGCCGGATGACATGAGCGGCAAGCGCGTCTGCAAGGAACGCCTGCTCGCGGAGTTTGGACTGCACAACGACCTCGATCGGCCGCTGATCGGGATCGTCAGCAGGCTTGTCCACCAGAAGGGCATCGATCTCATCGGCGAGGTTGTGCCGCGCCTGCTCGGTTCGCACGATTTTTCGCTGGCGGTCCTCGGCAACGGCGAGCACCGCTACGAAGCTTTGTTCGAAGAGATGCAGCGCCGGTTCCCGGGCCGTGTCTGCTACTACCGCGGCTACAATAACGAGCTGGCACACTGGATCGAGGCTGGCAGCGACATGTTCCTTATGCCCTCGCGGTATGAACCCAGCGGACTCAATCAGATGTACAGTCTGAAATACGGAACGGTGCCGATCGTTCGCGAGACCGGCGGGCTGGCGGATTCGGTGCAGCAGATCGACGCCGCATCGGGAACCGGCACTGGCATCGTGTTTCGCGACTACAATGAAAAAGGGCTCGAGTGGGCGATCGATCGCGCGCTGACACTGTATCGGGACAAGGCGCTGTGGCGCCGGGTCATCGCCAACGGCATGGCGCAGAATTTTTCCTGGCAGCAGCAGGGCGCAATCTACGTCGAACTGTTCCGTAAACTGAGTGCGCAGCGATGAATGTCATCTTCATAGAGCCGTCATTTCCCTATAATCAGCGGGAGTTCGTGCGCGGCCTGCACGCGGCCGGCGCAAACGTGATCGGTATCGGCGAGCGGCCGGTGTCGCAACTATCGGACGAACTCAAAGGCTGGCTCGGCGATTACCTGCAGATCGGTTCGGTCGTACACGAGCCGACGCTGCTGGAAGCCGTCAAGGCGGTGCAGCGCAAGCTCTGGGTCGACCGGCTCGAGGCGACGATCGAGGCGCATATCATGGCGGCGGCCTCCGTGCGCGAAGCGGTCGGAATCCCGGGCACCTCGACCAAAACAGCCTACCTCTGCCGCGACAAACCGGCGATGAAGGAGGCATTGCGCAAAGCCGGCATTCCCTGCGCGCAATCGACGCGTGCCGAATCGCCGCAGGATGCGCGCGACTTCGCGGCCGCGGTGGGATATCCGCTGATAATCAAGCCGCCGGCCGGAGCCGGCGCATCTGGCACGTACCGGGTGCGCGACGAAAAGGCGCTCGAGCGTGTAATCGAGGAGTCGGGCCTCGCACAAGGGCAGGCCGTCGCAGTCGAAGAGTTCATCGAGGGGCACGAGGGTTTCATCGATACCGTCACGATCGATGGCAAAGTCGGTCACGAATTCATCACGCACTATTACCCGAACGTGCTCGAAGCCATGCGCCAGCGCTGGATATCGCCGCAAATGGTGGCGACGAACCGCATCAATGAGCCGGGCTACGAGGAGGTTCGCGAGCTGACTCGCGAGGTTATCGGGATTCTCGATATCGGCACCTCGGCTACTCACATGGAATGGTTCTACGGTCCCAAAGGACTCAAGTTTTCGGAGATCGGCTGCCGTCCGCCGGGTGTCGGTCAGTGGGACGTATACAACGCGGCAAATGAATTCGATCTGTACTACGAGTGGGCGTGCGCGATCGTGCATGGCAAGACGCAGCACCGGCCGTCGCGACGCTACTCGGCCGGCATGATCGCATTGAGACCGGAGCGCGACGGGCGCATCAGCGGCTATTCAGGCGTCGACGCCATAGGCAGCCGCTATGGTGACTGCATTGTCGCGGCGCACCTTCCCGATCAGGGCACGCCGACGCAGCCGGTCGAGGCCGGCTACATGGCGAACGCCTGGATGCGCGTGCGGCATCCTGACTACGACGAGCTGCGCCGAATCTTGAACGAGATCGGCGAAACGGTTCGTGTCCATGCCGGCTAGAGCCCGCCTGTGAACGACGAAGCGCAACATTTCGCTCGCCTCCGGCAACGCCTTCCGGACATGTGGTCCTCGTTGTCGAACGATTCCGATTACGAACACACGTCGATCATCGTCCCGTCGCTGAGTGTCAATCAGGAAGAGCTCGCCAAGGTCACGGGGGCTGCGTTTTACGAGGAACGGTTGTTGTTTGCCCTGATTCGGCTGCGTAACCCGAATGCCCGAGTCGTTTACGTGACCAGTCAACCGGTGCATCCCGATATCATCGACTACTATCTCGGGCTGCTCGAGGGAGTGCCGACGCGGCACGCGCGGGAGCGACTGCACATGTTGTCCGTGCTGGACAGCAGTACCCGGCCATTGACCGACAAGATCCTCGAGCGGCCACGGCTGCTCAATCGAATGCGGCGACTGATCGGCGACCGGGAGCGCGCGTACCTCACCTGCTACAACTCCACCGAGCGAGAACGCCGGCTGGCTGTCGCACTCGACGTGCCGCTGAATGGCCTCGATCCCGACCACCTCGGGTACGGGACGAAGTCCGGCAACCGGCGGATTTTCGCCGAGGCGGGCGTCACGTTCCCCGCGGGCAGCGAGGACCTGCAGAACGAGGACGACATCGTGGCTGCTCTCGTCGAACTCGGCCGCGAGCGCCCCGCCGCGCGCCGCGCTGTCGTCAAATTGAACGAGGGCTTTGGCGGGGAGGGCAATGGCATATTCGAGTTTCCCGCTGCTCGCGACGACCGCGATGAGATTCGCGATGGTCTGAGCCGGCTGGCCTTTACGTCAGGCACCGAGACCTGGCAGTCATTCCTGCGCAAGTTCGAGGACATGGGCGGCATCGTCGAGGAACTCGTCCAGGCCGAGGAAATTCGTTCCCCAAGCGTGCAGATGCGCATTGCGCCCGACGGCGAGCCGATACTCCTGTCCAGTCACGAGCAGGTGCTCGGCGGCACGACAGGGCAGTCGTATCTTGGTTGCCGCTTTCCTGCCAATGATCCGTACCGCCTGCTGCTGCTGGCGGAGGCGCAAAAGGTCGGTCGGGTGCTTAGCGAAAAAGGCGTGCTGGGCAGATTCGCCATCGATTTTCTCGTAACCCGCGACGCCGCCGGCGACTGGCAGGCGCACGCGATCGAGATCAATCTGCGCATGGGTGGCACGACGCCGCCCTATCTTGCGCTCGAGTTTCTTATCGGCGGCTGTCTCGATCCGGAGACCGGTCTGTTCGTGGCTCCGGACGGCAAGGCGAAATATTACAGCGCCACCGACAACCTGAAATCTCCGGCATATCGCGGCTTGTTGCCGGAGGACCTGTTCGAAATCATCGCGCGGCGCCGGCTCGGTTTTCGTCAGGCCGAAGGCGCAGGCGCGCTGTTTCATATGATCGGCGCGCTCTCGCAGTACGGGAAGATCGGGATGACCTGCATTGCCGACAGCCCGGAGGCTGCACAGTCACTGTTCGAGCGCACGACGAAAGCACTCGATGACGAGATCGACGGTCGCGGACACGGTATGCAGGCGCCGCTGCTCGACCGCCATTTTGCAATGGAGTAGGCGGAATGTCCGCAAGGAAAAGGCGTTTCCTGTTTGTATCGCTCGACGGTCTGATCAGCGACATTGCCTGGCAGGTGTCGCGAGCGGGCAACGACGTCCGTTACTACATTGGCAACGAGTCCGAACGCGATATCGGCGACGGCTTTGTACCCAAGGTGGACAGCTGGGAGGATCACACCGACTGGGCGGACGTGATTGTCTTCGATGACGTACTTGGTCAGGGTGAGAAGGCGGCCGCGCTGCGTGCAGCCGGAAAGTTTGTCGTCGGCGGCACGGCGTACACCGACCGGCTCGAGGACGACCGGAGCTTCGGCCAGCAGGAACTCCGCAGTCACGGCGTATCGATCATTCCCTTCGAGGATTTTTCGGATTTCGACACAGCCATCGAGCACGTACGTGCCCGCCCTGCGCCCTACGTCATCAAGCCGAGCGGCGAGGCGCAGAACATCAAACGGCTGCTATTCGTCGGCCAGGAAGACGACGGCATGGACGTGATCCACGTACTCGAGTCCTACAAGGCGGTCTATGCGGATACCGTGAAGGTTTTTCAGTTGCAACGACGGGTCCGCGGCGTCGAGGTCGCCGTCGGAGCCTTCTTCAATGGTTCCGATTTCATGTTGCCGATCAATATTAATTTCGAGCACAAGCCGCTGTTCCCGGGCAACATCGGTCCAGCGACCGGCGAGATGGGCACGTGCATGTACTGGAGCGGTCCGAACCGGTTGTTCGCGGCGACTCTGGCAAAGCTCCGGGAGAAACTGGCGGACGAGGGTTATGTCGGCTACATCGACGTCAACTGCATCGTAAATGGCAACGGTATTTATCCGCTGGAGTTTACAGCCCGCTTCGGTTACCCGACGATCAGCATTCAAAGCGACGGAATCTCGATGCCTATCGGCGACTTCCTGTACGGAATGGCGAGCGGCGAATTGCGCAACTTCAAGACGCGCTCCGGGTTTCAAATAGGTCTGCGTGTGGTCGTGCCGCCGTTTCCCTACGACGATCCGAAGACCTTCAAGGCCAACTCGAAGGACCGCATCATCATATTTCGCAAGCCCGGACGTGAGGGCGTGCACATCGAGGATGTCCGGCAAGTGAAGGGCGAGTGGCTGATCACCGGCAGTTCGGGCGTGGTGCTGATCGTCACGGGAACGGGGATCTCAGTCCGGCAGGCACAGGCACAGGCCTATCAGCGCGTCAGGAACATCCTGATACCGAACATGTACTATCGTACGGATATTGGCGACCGCTGGTACGAAGACCACGACAAGCTGCACACCTGGGGATACCTGCGAGAATCGTGATCGCGTGGGATGCACGGGCCTGCGTTCTTCAATCGGCCTCCCGATCAACGAACAGCGTCTGCGTCGGATAGGCGAACTCGATGCCGGCTTCGCCGAAGCGCCGGAATATCTCCAGATTGACGGACTGCTGGATGTTCATGTACAGCTTGTAATCCGATGACTCGACGTAATAGACGATCTCGAAGTTGAGCGAGTAATCGCCATAGCTTTGAAAGTGTGCACGATCGAAGCGCGCCGACTCCTGCTTGACGATGATGTCCTCGATGATGCTCGGAATCTGCTCGAGTTTTTCGTGCGAAGTCTGGTAGATGACACCCAGTTGGAAGACAATCCGGCGCTCCACCATTTGTCCGTAATTGCGGATGCGGCTGTTGAGCAGATCGTTGTTTGATATGACGAGCTGTTCGCCTGACAGACTCCGAATACGAGTGGTCTTGAGGCCGACCTTCTCGACATTCCCATAAAGATCGTCAATCGCGAGAAAGTCTCCGAGCACGAACGGCTTGTCGAGCACGATCGACAAAGACGCGAACAGGTCACTAATAATGTTCTGTGCTGCCAGCGCCACGGCAATGCCACCGACGCCAAGGCCCGCGACGAGTGCGGTGATATTGACGCCGAGGTTGTCCAGCACGAGCAGGAACACGATCCCCCAGACGCCCGCCCGAATCAGAAATCCGACAAGGTCCATGGCTGCGACGGCGCCGGCGTCAACTTCGAGCTGCTCCTCGCGGCGCAATAGCATGAAGCGACCGAGTCCGGCTACGGTCCAGATTCCAAGCTGGACGGCGGTGCCGATGACCAGCAGTCGGCCGAAAATCGTGTCGAAAGCATCACCCGCGTCAATGCTTCGCAATGACACGTTCAGCGCAATCAGCAAAAGGAACCAGGCTTTTGACTGCCCGACTACATGCCTTGCGACCTTGAAGACCCTGCTATCGGTTGCTACGACGAGTTTCCGCAAGCGCTGGCGCAGCAGATATCGGACGGCGAAAAGCAACGCAAGCACGCCCACCAGGATGACGATGCTGGTCGTCCATTCCCGCAATGGATTGCCATACAGCTCGTATTCGAACCAGTCAGAGATACTCATGTTGGATTGTTGTCTATGTCTCCGCTAGCACGGTTGTTAGCCGCGCGGCCTCGAACGTCCATAACAGAGCTTGTCAGTATCAAGCCGTTGTATCGCCGCTGGTTCCCAGCAGATTCTGCCGCGATCTGAAGGCGAACCGACAGAAGGGCACGCCTAAGGATAAGAGATTTTGGCCTGCTGTCGAGCTTTTCGGCTCCAGCCGAACGCGCTGGTTGCCGATTACGGTCGCCTTCGGTTACGTTCGTGGCAGGAACCCGGTCCGGGGCCGGCTGCTCATGGATATATTCGAATTCGTACTTGTCATGGTGTCGCTCGTGCTGGCGATCGGGCTGACGAGTCTGCTGCGGGAAGTTTCAGCGATGATCAGCGAGAGACGTCGAATGGGCCCGGCTTGCCTGGATTACGACGATGTTCTTGTACCTAGTCAGGTATTGGTGGTCCCTTTGGGGTCTGCATACTTTTCGCGGTGGCAGGTTCCTCAGCATCGGCGGAGGGGCTTCCCGAACTCGCCGACAATGCGCCCGAAGACTGCCCGACCACCGGCACAGTGGAGTGGCTGCTCGCCGCCGTCGAGGATCTTTCGCCGCAAGCCATGGAGCAATGGCCGGGTATCCGGAGTCGCTTCGAGGCGGGACTTCCTGAGGGCGAGCACCTGTTCGTAACAACGATCCTCGAAGCAGAGGGCGGCCCGTTCGAATACATTTTCGTGTCCGTCAATTCGCTCCGAGGCACGAAGCTCATCGGCCAGGTCGCGAGCGAGATCATGATGATCCCGGGCGTCAGGCACGGCGACCCCATTACGATCATGGAAGAGGACATTGCCGATTGGGTGATATCGAAGCCGGACGGCTCCGAGGAAGGGAATCGAATCGGTCTGGCGCTCGAGCACTACAGCGCCTGCGATCACGATCACACCCAAGGCGCGCGACAAGAATGACGGCAGGCGAAGTATTTATTCAAGCCGTTGCATGAGGGCGGTAATTTGAAGCAGGACTACTTACAAATGCGGGTGCTCGAGCTGGCGCCTCAGGTATTCGCTTCCGGGCAGTTGTTCGAGGCAGACCTAAAGCTCGCGGCGAAGCAGGGTGTTCGCAGCATCGTCAATAATCGCTTTGACGGCGAGTCTCCGGGGCAGCCGCCATCGGCGGATCTCGCGAGAGTCGCGGAGGAACTCGGGATGACCTACGTGCACTTCCCCGTCGAGCCGAAGTCCATCGACGAAGAGACCGCCCGGTCCTTCGAGACGGTCTGCGACGGACTCGAGCGGCCGCTCATCGTCTTCAGTCGCTCAGGGGCTCGATCGACGAGAATCTGGGAGAAGGCCGAGTCCATATACGATCAATAGGCCCGATCGGATCGTTGATCGGCAAGAGATGAGGTTTGGCCCCTGTTGTCAGTGCAGCAGGCTCGCCATGCGGCGCCGGTACTGATGCACTCGGGGATCGTCCCCGAGCAGGTCGAATATTCTCACGAGCCCGGTTCGTCCGGCATCGTCGCCGAAGCTGCGATCCGCCCGCATCAGTTCGAGCAACAATTCCATAGCGGGCTCGTAGTCTTCGTCGACGACCTTGCGGAGTGCGAGTTGGAATCGGGCTTCGTTATCGTCCGGATCGGACTCCAGCCGGGCCTCGAGCTCAGCCACGGCCGGGGCGCCTGCCACCTGCTCCGCGAAGAACAAACGATTGCGAAGCGCTATGACCTCCGGCTTCTCTGCCTCGTTCACCGGCAGGCTGTCCAGCGTCGCCTCAGCGGCGATGGGGTCGCCCGAAGCCGCCTGTGCCCCGGCCAAAGCCAAAGCAACACGCGTATTACCCGGATCGACCTCGTGGGCTTCGGTCAACAGGGCAATCGCGCCATGGGCATCCCCCGCGGCCAGGCGTTCCCGTGCCTCCGCCATATGCGCATCCGATTTGTGCCCGACGTGCCGGTCGATGAATTCGCGCACCGCGCCCTCCGGCAGCGCACCCATGAATTCGTCCACAGGCTGTCCGTCGCGGAACAGCTTGACGGTCGGAATGCTGCGGATGCCGAATTGCGCGGCGATGGCCTGCTGCTCCTCGGTGTTCAGTTTCCCGAGCAGGAATTTGCCGTCGTATTCCTCGGCCAGCTTCGCAAGTATCGGCATTAGCATCAAGCATGGCTGGCACCAGCCGGCCCAGAAATCCAGCAAGACCGGGACTTCGAACGAGGCCTTCATGAGATCCTGATAGTTCTCCGGAGTGACGTCGATGATGAACGGTGAATTGGCCATGTTCGTTCCACTTTTCGCAATGCGCTGGTGCTGTGTCAAAACGTTGGGGTGTAGGGCCGCTTTGCAATACCGCGAGAATTTACCGGCGTCTGTGCAAACTGGCACCCTCGGCGACAATATCCGCCCGCGAACACATTCGGATTCGTGCCGGCAGTCGTGTCGTTGATGCCGGCGAGCCGCTACCAGCGTTTGAAGAAGCCTCCGTCGGCGAAGTCCCAGAGCAGGGTGGAGAGATGAGAGCGAAACTTACGGCGTCCGCCGGTCCGGCCCGATTGCCGCAAGCACGGCCGCGTCGCGTTCATAGATATCCGGGTAGAAGCTGATCCATCCGGCAGCATTCACGATCGCCGTCCGGTACACGACAAGAATCGGGACGGGATCGGCCAGAAATACAGTCTGCGTCTCGCCTGTAGCCAACTCCTCGTCGAGCCGCTCCCGCGTCCAGCCCTGCGAATCGAGCAGGCGCGCCGCCAATTCAAGCGGCTCGTCCACGCGGATACAGCCATGACTGAAGTGGCGCGCAGCCGTTTCGAACAAGTGCCTGTTCGGTGTGTCGTGCACGCTGACGCCGAACTCGTTCGGGAACATGAACTTAATCTGGCCGAGCTCGTTGACCGGCCCCGCCCGCTGCACCAACGTGAATGGGAAGTTCTGCGGACTCAGCTGCTGCCAGTCGATCCCGGCCGGGTCAACGAGCCTGCCGGCGGCATCGACCACGTCGTATCCGCCGCGTGACAGGAACCAGGAATCCTGCTGAATCGTCTCCAGCAGCTCCTCGGCAGCGATGCTGCGAGGCACGGTCCAGGTTGGGTTCAACACGACGTACTCGACCGCCGATTGGAGCTCCGGCGTCTCGGTTTCCCGCTCTCCCGCTACGATTCTCGTCGTCCACGTGATGACACCGTTCCGGTACAGCCCCAGTTCGAACGCTGCAATGTTGACGAGCACGGTGTGGCCTTGCCCGGTCAGCGAAGCGCGGCGCAGGCGCTCGAGGTTGACGCGGATCTGATCGACCCGGTCCTCGACTGGCACATTCATCGCGCGCAGCGTGGCCGGTCCGACGAGTCCGTCCGGCTGGAGACCGTGGCGTGACTGAAAGCGTCTGACAGCCGCCTGCAGATTCGCGTCGTACTCGTCGATCGTTTCGGGGCGGGAGTCCAGGTCGCCGGTGGCAAGCAGGCGCTGCACCAGCACCGCCAGACGCGGGTCCGCCCGGCCCGTTTCGAGCGTGGATCCCTCCGCTACGCCCGGCCAGCCGCCGTCGGTGGCGATCTGCCGATATGCCTGAAGCGCGGTGCGAAGGTTCTGATACTCTGGATTGCGCGCCAATTCCGAGGCGAGGGACAACGTAAGCGACGCCGACTCGGCAAGCCGTGGGACAACGACGGCTGCATCAGTGCCGTCGGGTGGGCTTCGTCGCGTTCCTGTAACGCTGCTGTGATCCAACCTGCCGAATCGCAGGTCGTGATAGAGCCGGCTCAAGCTATCCGTCAGCAACAGATCGAACATTGCCGTCTCGTTGGCAGCCGTGGACCGGCCCTCGTCGCGCGACCGAATGGCGGTTTCGATGAGTTCGAGACGGTAGTCAGCGGGCGTGAGGCCATCGTACTCGCTCGCACGAATGGCACGGACCAGCCCCGCGATTCGGGAATTATCCGTCCACAACCGTGAGAACTGGTTCGCGAGATATATACTCGCGACCGTGTCCGGCTCCAGCGCGGTGATGTTCTCGAAGCCCAGTTGCCCCGAGCGTTGCAGGAGCTCGACCTCAACGCGCATCGCCTCTGATATCGCGGCGTCGCCCTGCCCGGAGACCCCGGCCGGGAACGCCAGCATCGTCAGGAGCGCCAGACGCCACAAAACCTTGAACGGGTGCCTTGATGTCTGCGGAATATCCACCATATCCTTACGCTGTATCGAAAAACCTCACGCCCATAGCCTATGACTCGACGTACCGGAAAACTTCGTCTCCTGCCAATCGCGTTCGGCCTCACGCTGGCCTCGGCCGCCCCGGTAAGCCAGGGAAACATCGTCAGCGAGACGCGAGAGCTGTCCTTCTATCACACGCATACCGGTAATCGGCTCACCGTAACTTATTGGGAGGATGGTAATTACGTGGTGTCGGCACTCGACGAGATCAACGTCTTTCTGTCCGATTTCCGTACCGGCGATCTCGTCGAGATGGATCCCGAACTGCTTGATATTATCTACGAAGTCCGCGAGTCGCTCGGCGGTTCGGGCACCTATCAGGTGATCTCCGCGTATCGCTCTCCGCAGACCAACGAAATGCTGCGCAACCGCAGCGCGGCCAGCGGCGTTGCCAGGACCAGCCAGCATATCCTCGGCAAGGCTATCGACGTTCGGCTCGAGGGCGTTGATTCGGCACGGCTCCGGGACGCCGCGATCTCGCTGCAACGCGGCGGCGTTGGTTTCTACGGGGAATCGGATTTCGTGCACATGGACACGGGACGCGTGCGCCGCTGGTAGGCCCTCCACTCGCCGGCACTCGTCTCAGCCGGCCATGCGGTCAACGATTCGACAACGGGTGTAAGCCGTCGTGCCCTCACATCACGTATCCCGTCAGGCAATGTCCGGCAGCGTGTGATAAGTAAGAGGCATTCGCAGAGCCGACATGCCCGAGTAACGATTGAAACCTTTCTCCACAGCCGATTCTCGTCGCCTGGTCATCAAGGTAGGTTCGTCACTGCTGATCGATGAGCAGGGCGAACTCAATCGTGGCTGGCTCGAAGGTCTCGCCCATGACATCGCCGAGCTGCATGCGCAACAGAAAGACTTGCTGGTTGTCTCGTCGGGCGCAATTGCGATCGGCAGCAAGGTCATCGGCATCAACAAACGCCGCGCGAGCCTCTCCGAACTGCAGGCTGCCGCCGCGGCCGGTCAGGTACAGCTTGCACACGCCTGGAGCGAGGCGCTGGCCAAGCACGACATTCAAACCGCACAAATCCTGCTCACGCCGGAGGACACCGAGAACCGACGCCGCTTTCTGAATGCGCGTGGCACGCTCGGACGGCTCCTCGAGCACCGCGTCGTGCCGATCATCAACGAGAACGACACCGTCACCACTGAAGAGATCCGCTACGGCGACAACGACAGACTCGCGGCCAGAGTGGCTCAGCTCGTCATGGCCGATGGGCTGCTGTTGCTGTCCGACGTCGACGGCCTCTATCGCACGGACCCGACCAAAGACACATCGGCCGAGCACATCCCGGAAGTCCGAACTATCGACGACGATATCGTTGGGATGGCCGGTGAGACTCGCTCGGATATCGGCACCGGCGGCATGGCGACCAAAGTACAGGCGGCGCGCATAGCGACACACGCTGGCTGTGCAACGATCATCGCTTCCGGACAAATCGAGCGGCCGATCAGTGCCTTGGCGAACGGCGCCCGTCACACCGTATTCATCGCCGAAGGCACCCCGGCCGCCGTGCGCAAGCAGTGGCTCGTCGGTGTCATGAAGACCCGCGGACGGTTGATGATCGATCAGGGTGCTGCGGGCGCACTTCAGAATGGCAAGAGCCTGTTGCCCGTCGGCGTCGTTGCCGCGAACGGCAGTTTTCAGCGCGGCGATGTCGTGACGATATGCGATGATGCCGGCAAGGAGATCGGCCGCGGCCTCGTGGAGTACGATCAGAGTGATGCCGCGAAGGTGGCCGGATCCCGGTCCGAAGGCATCGAAGACAAACTCGGCTATCGGGGCGCTACGGTGATGATCCACAGAGACAACCTGGTAGTGTTCGACTAGATGGCTCAAGCACAAGACAAGGTGTCCATAGACGCGACGATGCGTGCGCTCGGCCAGGCCGCGCGCACGGCGTGCACGTCGCTCGGTCTTGCGAGTGCAGAGCAGCGCAATGCCGCATTGGCGGCCGCTGCTGAACAGTTGCGCGATCGCAGCGACGAGATCGTCGCCGCCAACGTACTCGATATGCAGAGCGCGGAAGCACGGGGCTTGAGCAAAGCCATGCTCGATCGGCTGATGCTCGACGAAGCTCGCGTCGAGGCGATGGCAAAAGGACTCGAGACGATTACCGAGCTTCCCGACCCTGTCGGCAACGTCATCGCCGAGTGGGAGCGACCCAATGGATTACACATGCAGAGGGTATCGGTACCGCTGGGCGTCATCGGTATCATCTACGAGAGCCGGCCGAACGTGACGGCGGATGCGGCCGGTCTGTGCATCAAATCCGGCAATGCCGCGATCCTTCGCGGCGGTTCGGAGAGTTTCCATTCGAACGTCGCCATCCACGCCTGCATGCAGGCCGGACTCGAATCGGCTGACATCGACGTGAATGCCGTGCAGATCGTACCGACGACGGATAGGGCCGCGGTTGGATTCCTGCTCTCATCGATGGCGGACACGATTGACGTGGTCGTGCCGCGCGGCGGCAAGAGCCTGATCAAGCGCGTGCAGGACGAAGCCCGCGTGCCGGTCATCGGCCACCTCGAAGGTATTTGCCACGTCTATGTCCACGAGGCGGCGGAGGTGGAAATGGCGCGCGACGTCGTACTCAATGCAAAAATGCGACGCACCGGAATTTGCGGTGCTGCGGAAACGATACTGATCGATCGCGCTGCCGTCGACCGTGTGCTGCCGTCGCTGCTGACCGCGCTAACAGAAGCCGGTTGCGAAGTTCGCGGCGATGACGAGGTTCAGTCGATCGATGATTCCGTCGTGCCTGCAACCGAGGAAGACTGGTCAACCGAGTATCTCGAGGCCATCGTCTCGATACGTGTCGTCGACGATATTGCCGAAGCCATCGAACACATCCGTCGCTACGGCTCGGGTCACACCGAGAGCATCATCTCCGGCGATCAATCCGCGGCCGACCAGTTTCTGACAGAAGTCGACAGCGCCATCGTCCTGCACAATGCATCGACGCAGTTCGCCGACGGCGGCGAGTTCGGCATGGGCGCCGAGATCGGTATCGCGACCGGACGGATTCATGCGCGCGGTCCGGTCGGAGCGGAGCAACTTACAAGCTATAAGTACGTCGTTCGCGGCACGGGCCAGACGCGGCCGTAGCCAGGGCTGGTTGCTGCCGGTAGAAAGGGTGCGAGCTAACAGGAGAGCTTCGTGAGGCCTGAAAGATGATGAAGATTCTGCTCGT
>CALZMR010000018.1 GCA_945788575.1 uncultured Woeseiaceae bacterium | reverse complement strand
AATTCCGGATTCGATCTCCGAACTCAGAGAGGCTGTCGACTTCCTACGCTACTACGGCGCGCAGGCCGTCAGGCTGTTCTCGGAGCCGCAGCTCTTGCCCGGTCCAACAGGCGAGCGCAATACGATGACGATGCGCGGGCGCGGTGTGTTCGTCTGTATAAGTCCGTGGAATTTCCCGCTCGCGATCTTCACGGGCCAGGTCGCCGCCGCGCTTGCTGCCGGCAATGCCGTACTCGCCAAGCCAGCGTCGCTGACGCCTATCGTTGCGCACCGCGCGATCGAACTCATGCACAAGGCCGGCGTCCCGACCGATGTACTGCACTTCGTCCCCTCCAGCGGCTCTGTGATCGGCAAGCACGCCGTGGCGGATCCGCGTATTGCGGGTGTCGCATTCACCGGATCGACGGAGACCGCGCAGCAGATCAATCAGACGCTCGCGGCACGCAACGGACCGATCGGTGTGCTCATCGCCGAGACAGGCGGACAGAATGCGATGTTCGCCGACAGTTCCGCTCTGCCGCAGCAGGTTGTACTCGACTGTGTCGCGTCCGGATTCAACAGCGCGGGACAACGCTGTTCGGCGCTGCGGCTGCTCTGCGTCCAGCAGGATGTCGCCGACAAGATCGAGGGCCTTCTCGCGGGCTACATGGAAGAATTGTCCATCGGCGATCCGGCCCTTCTGCCCACCGACGTGGGACCCGTAATCGACGAGGACGCGCAGCGGACGCTGGAGGCCCATGTCCATCGAATGAAGACCGACGCTCGGATTCTGCACCAATGCACGCTGCCGGATGCGACAGGCTCGGGCACCTACTACCCGCCGACACTGGTGGGCATCGATAGCATCGACACGCTTACCGAAGAGGTTTTCGGCCCGGTGCTTCACGTCTTGCGCTACAAGGCCAAAGATCTCGAGAAGACCGTCGAAGCAGTCAACGGCACCGGTTTCGGACTGACCATGGGATTGCACAGCCGCATCGAAGCGCGCGCCGAGCGAGTCATCGACGCCTCACGCGCCGGCAACATCTACGTCAATCGAAACATGATCGGCGCCATCGTCGGCGTGCAGCCATTCGGCGGGAGAGGACTGTCCGGCACCGGCCCGAAGGCAGGCGGCCCCAACTACTTGCTGCGGTTCGGAACCGAAGTAACGGTCAGTACCAACCTCGCCGCCGTCGGTGGCAACGCGAGCCTGTTGTCGATGGGCGCGGACTGACGTACAAACCGCTGCATGCATGAGCTTTCTGTATGTCTCGCGCTGATCGAACAGGTCGATGATGTCGCGCAGGAGCACGGCGGCGGTCGTGTCGAAAAGATCGTCGTCCGGCTCGGGCCGCTGTCCGGCGTCGAGGCCGACCTCCTGAGTCAGGCCTACCCGATCGCCATCGCGGGGACCGTCGCCGAGGACGCCGAACTCGTCGTCGAATCGATGCCGATCGTGGTCCGCTGCGTTGGATGCGATGCGGAATCCGAGGTTCCCGTCAACAAGTTGACTTGCCCCGAGTGCGGCGAGATCCGCACGCGTATCGTCAGCGGAGACGAGATGCTTCTCGCGCGTGTAGAAATCGCAACATCGGATTGAGCATATCGGGCGAGACGCGCCCTGTTTGGCGTATCAGCATATCCGCGGCAGCGGGTCGTCCTCGAGTTCTTCGAGGAAGCGCTCCCCTCCGAGCGGAGTTTCCAGGATCACTCGATTGTCGGCAGCAGACATCCGGCCGATTCGCTCGGCGCCGGCACCTTCTGGCAACGCCCGCCATGCCGCGAGCGCGTCGTCGGCCTGCTCCGCTGCGACGACGGCAACCACGCGGCCCTCGCAGGCGAGGTAGTAGGGATCGTAGCCGAGCATGTCGCACACGGCCTGGACGGGTTCCTTCACCGGTACAGACGCATTGAATCGAACGCCGAGTCCGGTTGCTCTATGCATCTCATGCGCGACCGAAGCAATACCGCCGCGGGTCGGGTCGCGCATGAACCTGAGGCCCTCGAATCCGAGCAATGCCTCGGTCAGATGCATTACGGGGCCGGCGTCCGATACGAGATCGCCGCGCAGTCCGAAGTCCTCGCGAGCGAGCATCACGGCGGTGCCGTGATCGCCGACCGAGCCGCTGACCAGGATCGCGTCACCGTCGCGTATGCGATCGATTGACGGCTTAACGCCGGGTAGCCGGATCCCGACACCCGTCGTTGCAAGGTACAGCCCGCCGCCCTCTCCTCGCCGCAGGACCTTAGTGTCGCCGGCGCTGATCGAAACACCGGCCTCCTTCGCGGCTCTGGCCAGACTGTCGACGATACGCTCCAGCACCGCGATTTCGAGACCTTCCTCGATGAATGCGTTGAGCGTCAGATAGAGCGGCTTCGCCCCGGCGACAGCCAGATCGTTGGTCGTGCCGTGAACGGCCAGCGAACCAATGTCACCGCCGGGAAATTCGAGAGGCTGCACGGTGAAGCCGTCGGTCGTGATGAGCACGTCGCCGCCATCAACGTCGATGGGTACGGCATCCGCCTGGGTGTCCAGTTGCTCACGGCCGAGCCGGCTGGCGAACACCTCTTCGATGAGTTCGCGCATGAAGCGGCCGCCGTTGCCGTGCGCCAGTGTAATTCGATCGTCGTCCATGGCCTTAAGCTCCCGCCGTTCGCGCTGCGACTTCGACCGCCTGCCCGTAGCAAAGCGCAGCGTCATTGCATGGCAGGCGTTCCGGCATGTGAACGTCGAAGCCCTGCTCCTCGAGTTGATCGACCGCCGCGTTCGCCAGCACGCGATTCTGGAAGACACCGCCGGTCAATCCGACGTTGTTGACGTCGTATCTGCGTCGAATCTCCAGCGCCTGTTCAACGAGTGCCGCGGCCATCGTAGAGTGGAAGCTCTCGGCCTTCGTTGCCGGTTCGAGGCTGGCGTCGCCCAGCATTGGCAGCAGGGGCGACCAGTCGGTGCGTAACACCTCGTCATCCGAAAGCGGCAGAAGCAATGCATCTCCTGACTGCCGGCACAGCGCCTCGATCTGCATCGGGCCCTGCGCCTCGAAACTCGTTTGCTGCGCGCCGACGATCATTGCCGCGGCGGCGTCGAACAGCCGCCCGATGGCAGTCGTCGTTGGACAATTGATTCCTTTCTGCCAGGCGGCATGAGCGATCTCGCTATCCTCCGGAGCGTCAGACCATTGCGATCCGCATTCCCAGTGCAGAGCAGCTGCGCTGCGCCACGGCTCTCGCCCGGCTCGCTCACCGCCCGGAAGACGGAACGGGCGCCAGCTGGCGACACGCCGCCAGTTTCCTGGATGACCCAGCAACGCTTCTCCGCCCCAGAGCGTTCCGTCCGCGCCGAGACCGACGCCATCCCACGCAAAGACCAGCCACCGATCAATCGCCGGAGCTTCGGCGGCCAGCGCGCTCGCGTGTGCGACATGATGCCAGACGGTCTCCTGAATGCGCCCGGTCTGCTCGCGCGCCCAGCGGCTGGTCGTGTAACCCGAATGCGCATCGCAGACGATGCGCCTGGCTTTCACGTCATACAGTGATTGCAGATCGTCGGCGACACGCTCGAAGACGCTGAGACTTCGCGGGCTGTCCATCTCACCGATGTGGGGCGAGACGACGACGCGCGAACCCCACGACAGCGCGAGCGCGCCCTTCATGTGACCGCCGGCGGCGAGCAAGGGCTGCGGCTGCGGAACGGACAGCTCCAGCTCGACCGGCGCCGAGCCGCGACCTTCGCGCAACGGACGCATGCGGCCTGCGATGTAGCGGAAGACGGGATCGTCGGCGGGCCGCACGATCGGCCGGTCGTGATGCACGAAAGCGTCGGCGATGCTGGCGAGCCTTTCCTCTGCTTCATCGTTGTCGGTCAGTACAGGCTCGCCGCTGATATTCCCGGACGTCGCGACCAGCGGACCGTCGAAGGCGTCGAGCAGAAGCTGATGGATGGGGCTGTACGGCAGGAACACGCCGAGATCGGCCAGACCCGGCGCGACGTTTTCGGCGATGTCTGCTGTGTCGCGTTTCCGCGCCAGCACGATCGGCCGCATCGGACTGGCTATCATCGCCGCCTCGGCATCGTTCAACTCGACGGCGCGGCGCACGTCATCGAGGCCGCTCGCACCGCGCATCGGGTACATCACCGCAAGCGGTTTGTCGGGCCGTTGTTTTCGTCGCCTCAGTCTCGCGACCGCGTCCTCGTCAGACGCGTCGCAGAGCAGGTGATAGCCGCCGATACCTTTCACGGCGATGATGCGGCCGCGCCGCAGCTCGCCGATAGCCAGCCTGAGTGCTTCGGTATTGCCCGTAATGCTTTTGTCCGGACGTGCAGTGAAGCTGAGGACAGGCCCGCAGTCGGGGCAAGCGACGGGCTCTGCATGGAAACGCCGGTCGGCCGGATCCAGGTACTCGCTTTCGCATGCCGCACAGAGAGGAAACCCGGCCATACTCGTGTTGGGGCGGTCGTAGGGCAGCTTCTCGATCAGCGTGTAGCGCGGTCCGCATTGGGTACAGTTGATGAAGGGATACGCGTAGCGCCGATCATCAGGATCGGCGAGCTCGCCGCGGCAGTCGTCGCACATGAAGTAATCGGGCGGCACGAAGATGTGCGCGTCTGCCTCGGCTTCACTGGTCGCGATCCTGAAGTCTTCGAAGTTCGAGTCTTCGATTTCTTCGGTGCCGACGACACTCGGACGCGACAGCGGCGGTGCTCGTTCGATCAATTGTTCCTGAAACTTTTCGAGCGCGTCGAACCGGCCGCGAACGACGACGTCGACCTCGCCCAGCCGATTCCGCACGTGACCCGCGAGTCTAAATTCGGTAGCCAGACGATAGACGAACGGACGAAAACCGACGCCCTGCACGTGCCCGGTGAGCGTGATGCGCAGCGTTCTAATTGGAATGCCCGCCAGCGATGCCGCGGCCTTAGCCAACGGACTGCCTCCGGCCCTCCCATCGGTTCTCGCGGTGTCCTGCGGACCACCAGATACGACAGGCACCCTCGTCCGACACCATGCAGGGGCCGTCGGGTTTCTGCGGAGTGCAGGCGACGCCATACAGCCGGCACTCGTTCGGGTAGATGCGGCCGAGGACGACACGGGCGCAGTCACAGCCGGGCGGCATCTCGCCGACGCGCTTGCGTGAATCGTCGGCGTAGGAGTCGAAGCGGATCCTCGCGTCGTGCGCCGCGAATTCGGGCCTCAATGTGTAGCCGGAGTCGGGGATGATGCCAACCCCGCGCCAATTCGCGTCGCCGACCTGCATCACGGTGTCGAGGCAGCGCCTGGCCTCGGGATTACCGTCCGGTTTCACGACCTCCGGATAGCAGTTTTCAAGGATGCAGTCATCGTCCCGCAACTGCCGGATTACGGAGCACATCGCCATCAATAAGGTATCGGGCCGGAAACCGGCGACCGCCGCCGGAATCCCGTGCTTCTCCGCGACGAAGCGCCATTCCTCGGATCCCATGACCGTCGCCACGTGACCCGGCGCGACGAGCGCGTCGAATCCGGGGGCCTCCGACTCGAGCAGCATCGCGACCGCGGGCCACGTCAGCCTGCCCGACAGCAGGACGAACAGATTCTCGGGCGCACCTTGCGCCAGCATCGCGGCGACCGGCGCCGTGGTCGTCTCGAAGCCGGCGGCGAAGAACACCACCTCGCGATCGGGGTTCTCCTCGGCGATCCTAACCGCCTCCGACGGCGACGCAATCGGACGAATATCGGCACCTGCGGCTTTCGCCTGCTCGAGCGAGCGCGGCTCACGCTTCGGTACATTGACCGGTACGCGCAACATGTCGCCGAACGCGACGAGGATCACGTCCTCGTTGAGCGCGATCTGGATCGCCTCGAACACATCCTCCTCCGGACAGATGCAGACTGGGCAGCCCGGACCCGGAACGAGTTCGATGTTTTCGGGGATGGCACTGCGCAGGCCGGCAACGGCGATCGAGCGCTCATGTCCGCCGCAGACGTTCATGATGCGCACGGTCCGTTCGACGTTTACACGCTTAAGCGCTTCGAGCCAGTCGCGCGCCGAGTGACTCATGCCGTCAGCTCAGTCCTTCGTTCGCGGGCAGCCGCGACCCAATCGAGCCACGCATCCATGCCGTCGCCAGTGCGCGCGGAAAGCGGGAAGATCGGCGCCGTGTTTGCGAGATCGCGTACACTGCTTTCCGCGACGGCGGGATCGAAATCGCCGAGCACGTCGATGAGGTCGGATTTGCTGATCAGGACGAGATCCGAGGCTCGAAACATCACCGGATACTTGGCCGGCTTGTCATGACCCTCCGGCGTGGAGACGAGCGTCACGTTGAGGTGCTGCCCGAGGTCGAAGCTTGCCGGGCAGACGAGATTGCCGACATTCTCGATGAACAGGATGTCCACGCCGTCGAGATCGAGTTCGTGCAGCGCCGAGTGCACCATGTGCGCATCGAGATGGCAGGCGCTGCCGGTGGAAATCTGAACGGCCGTAACGCCGAGTTTGCGGATGCGTTCCGCATCGTTCTCGGTTTCGAGGTCGCCCTCGATGACGGCGATCTTTGTGTCCGAACCCAGCGCCTCGATCGTGGCCTCCAGCAGCGCCGTCTTGCCGGCGCCCGGCGACGACATCAGGTTGATCGCCAGCGTGCCGTGCCGATCGAAATGGGTGCGATTGTGCTGAGCCGCGTGATCGTTCGCATCCAGCAGGCCCTTCAGCACCTCCACCGATTCGGTGCCGTGCGAGGTCGTGTGCAGATGACCGCCGGGCTCCAGGAGCTTCTGATTACCGGTCGTTACATTGCAGCCGCAAGTGTCACACATCGCTGGTCGCTCCCTGAGTATCCGCTGCCAGAATCTGGTCGAAAAGCGACCAGGTCTCGCGCGCTTCGTCGTCAGAGACCTTCTGAATCGCATAGCCGACGTGCACCAGCACGTGATCACCCGGCGCGAGCTGTTCGTCCTGCAGCATGAACAGGCTGACCTCGCGCTCGATGCCGCGCGCTTCGCAGGTACAGGCGAATCCATCGATGGCCGTGATCGTCATCGGCACTGCGAGACACATAGGGTTTCCTCGGGCAGCCAAACCTCTGATTCTTAATAGCATAGTAGTTTCGCGTCCGGTACGGGAACTGTACGTATTTGCGCCTATTCAGTTGCTTGATCTACGGGTCTACGCTGAAATCCTGTTGATCCTCCCGAGACCATGTTCGAGGAAGCTCGATTATGCGACTGATAATAATGATGCTGGTCGCCGCATCACCGGCGGCTCTGGCGCATACACCGGACGAGACGACACTGGTCTCGCTCGCTCACCAACTCGCGTCACCGCACCACCTGCCGTTCGCGTTGATCGCCATCGTGGCGACGGTGCTGTTGATTCGCCTCCGGGTCGTCCGCGAGAAGGGCCGACGCGACCGCTAGCTTGCTCGCAGAGCGCGGCGCCTGAGCCAGGCATAATGTTCGAGGAGCGGCAGCTCCTTAGGACAGACGTCGTCGCAGGCCATGAGGCCGATACAGCCGAAAACACCGCGCTCCGTTGCGACGACCTCGAACCACTCGCTGTCATCACGTGAATCACGCGGGTCGAGCGCGAACCGGCAGATTCTGTTGAGACCAGCGGCGCCGAGGAAGCCGTCCTCGATATTCGCCAGTCCGCAGGCCGCGATACAACACCCGCACTCGATACAGCGATCGCTTTCGTAGATCTTCTGCGCGACCTCGTCCGGCATTCGCTCTTCCTGCCCATCCGGATCGAACGCCTGTTGTGCATGTATCCAGGCTTCGGTGTTTTCGACCATCTCCCGGAACCAGACACCCGTATCGACGGACAGGTCGCCAACGAGTTTGAACACGGGCAGTGGATGCAGACGTATCGTTTCCGGCAGCGCGGAGGTCAGGGTCTTGCATCCCAGTGCCGGGCGGCCGTTGACGAGCATGCCGCAGGAGCCGCAGATCGCGGAGCGGCAGGCGAAATCGAACATCAGCGAGGGATCGAGCGTTTCACGAATGACGTTGAGGGCGATATACAGCGACATATACGGCTGCTCATCGATTTCGAACACGTCGAGGTGTGGCGCGGATTCAGAATCTTCCGGATTGAAGCGGAAGATTTCGAATTTGAGGCGTCGACCGTCGGTCAAGTCACGTTCCTCCAGGAACCCCATTTCAGCTGGCTTCCGGTCGGCCCGCCCGGCGGGAGCCGACCGAGGCGTGTTTGTTCCGTATCGACGCTGCCGTTGTAGACCTCGACGGAGCGTCGCATCTCGACGCGCTCGTCCGCACCGTAGCCGCGATGCCCTGGCGGCAGGTCGATCAGCCCCACGGGTTCGTATTCCAGTATCGGTTCGGCCGCGCCGTCTGGCCAGCGCGCGAGCGTGCGGTTCAGCCATTCGGCATCGTTGCGCATCGGGAAATCGGTTCGATAGTGCGCGCCGCGACTTTCGGTGCGCGCCGCTGCGCCCATTGCCGTTACGAGCGCGAGCTTGAGCATTCCTTCGAGCCTGATAGCAAAGCTCAGCTCGGGATTCATGCCCGGCCCGCGGCTCTGGAGAACGGCCTCGCCACACTCTCCGAGCAGCTGTCGGAGCGTCTCGACCGCCTCGGTGAGCTCGCTGCCGGTCCGAAAGATGCCGACTTTCGCGATCATCGTCTCGGCCATACGGTCGCGGATGTCGAATACGCTCGGACCCGCACCGTCACGCGACAGCCAGGCGTTGGCGCGCGACTCTGCGGCTGCGATCGCATCGAAGGCAAGAGATGTGGGCACGTCTATCGACGAGCCTGCCGCGCGCTCCGCGGCACATCGACCGATGACCATCCCGGTCACAATCGTTTCGGCCAGACTGTTGCCACCAAGACGATTGAAGCCGTGCATGTCCCAGCAACCCGCCTCGCCAACCGCGAACAGGCCGGCCATGTTGTATGCCTCACCGTCCTTGTTGACCCGGATTCCGCCCATGGAATAGTGCTGCGTCGGCCGTACTGGGACCAGTTCCTTTGAGGGGTCGACGCCGACAAAATCTCGGCAGATATCCCACACCTCGCGCAACTTCGTCGTCAAATGCTCGATACCCAGGTGCCGGATGTCGAGCCACAGGTGCGGCCCGAACTCGGAATCGACACCGCGACCATCGCGTATACAGCGCATCATGTGCCGAGAAACCACGTCACGGCTCGCTAGCTCCTGTTTCTCCGGTTCCGCGTCGACCATGAAGCGGTCGAGATTCTTGTCGAGCAGGTAGCCACCGTCGCCGCGGCAGCCTTCGGTCACAAGGATGCCGCTCGGTGACAGCGCAGTGGGATGAAACTGCACTGCCTCCATGTTCGCGAGCGGCACGACGCCGGTCGCGAGTGCGATCGCCGCGCCGCCGCCCTCATTGATCGTAGCGTTGGTCGTGTACTGACCGTAGACGCGCCCGTAGCCGCCGGTCGCGATCACCGTCGATTTCGCGAGCACAGCGGAATGCGATCCGGTCCGCAGGCAGCGCACGGCTGCGCCGTGGCAGCGCGAGCCGTCATGGATCAGGGCAACAGCCTCGGCGCGATCCCAGACGCGTATTCCGAGCTTCGCGACGACGCTGTCGAGAGCGTACAGCGCCGAATGCCCGGTACCGGCACCGGCATAGCACGCCCGCCACTTCGCCGTGCCGCCGAAATCGCGGTGCATGATCAGACCGGCGTTCTCCTCGCGCTCGTCGATTTCGACGGTCTCGCCCTTGATGTGATAGCGATTCGTGCCGGGCCGGACTCGGGTCCAGGGCGTACCGTAGTGGGCGAGCTCACGCACGGCGACCGGCGCCTGTTCGGCGAAAATCTGCACGACCTCTTGATCGGCGCCCCAGTCGGAGCCTCTGACCGTATCGAGGAAATGCAGCGTCGGGCTGTCCCCGTCGGCCTTGACGCAATTGCCCAGCGCGGCCTGCATGCCTCCCTGCGCCGCACAGCTATGACTGCGCCTGGGCGGCACGAGCGACAGGATGAGGACGTCCAGACCCGCCTCGGCAGCGGCAATCGCGGCGCGTTCGCCCGCGAGGCCGCCCCCTATGACCAGGACATCTGTCGCGATCATCGAGTCGGGCTTCATTGAGCACCGTCCAACAGAAACGCAAGCGGCGGATCCAACCAGCCTGCCATCACGACCAGCGTCACAGCGCCGAAACCCAGAATCGCCCAGAACAGGACCTGCTCGATGCGCCGCAGTGCCGAGCGCGACAGCGTCGAGCCTACGCCCCATTTGACCGCAAGACGGTACAGCCCGACGCTCGCGTGAAACTCGACGCAGATCAGCAGCACCGCATAAGGGAGCCAGAGGCCACCGGACACACGCGCCAGTGTGGAGCCAGACTCTATCCCCGCAATTTCGCCGAACATCGGCGTCAACACGTCAACGGTCAGGAGCAGCACATGGAAGCTGCCGAGCACGAGAAGCACGAGGCCGGTACGAACCTGCCAGATCCAGAGCATCGATTCGAGGTGCGGTTGAAACGCGAGGTCCGAATCACGGACATCGTGCGGCGCTGGCCGCTTTAGCGCCTTCGCAATATCCCGCATTCGCCGCCTTTCCTCGAGCTTGGCCGGGATTTTGCGGGACGCAGTTACGGCATGCACGATGAACAAGACGCTTATCACAACGACCGTTGGCTGGGCGATGTAGTAGTTCTCGAGGAAGCCGGCGAGCCAGTCGAATCCCTTTGCTCCGGTCAGGATCGAACCGACCAGCAGCATGTGGCCCCACATGAATACCGCCAGTCCAAGGCCACTCAGACCGCTGATGAGTTCATATCGGAGTTGGCGGCGCGCTTCGCTCGCCGGTACTGGGAGCTCGGTTGCTGCCCGTGTCATGTGACCGATCTAATCGGGAAATTCGATCTGACGGCTGCCCAGTCGATAGTGGAAGCCGACGCCGACCACCCAAACGTCGTAGTCGTAGGACTGTGCGCCCAGAGTCAGGATCGTCGGCAGCGTGTCCGGCGCGACACCGTCGACGCTCCAGTCACGAGTGTCGAAGGCCTCGTAGCGGATGCCGAAGCTGACGTCGAGACGCTCGGAGTGAGCGTAGTCGATGCTGACGCGCAGTGAATCGAGCGTCGACTCGAGCGCCGGGAATCGGCTCGAATCGACTGCGATGTCGGTTTCGCCTTCGCTGTGCACATAGTCGAGCATGACGTCGACCTTATCTCCGAGATCTCTCAGAACGATGCCGCCACCGACGTGATTGAAATCGTCGTCGTGGGTAGCGAGCCAGTCGGCGGCGCCAAAGGAAGCGCTGCCGAGCTGCTCCGCCTCGATGGCTTCGTTGCCAAAGGTCAGGTAGACCGACGTCGTATCCGAGAACGCGTAGCTCAGGTCGACGGCGATCCGGTCTTCCTGGCTATCCGTCAATCCGAGTTGCGACTGCGAATAACTGTCTTCGGCGGTCAACCACGTTGCAGCAAAGGAAAACGGCGTGTCGGCCAGCGTAACGGACGCATTAGCCTCGATGAACTCGCGGTAGCGGTAGGCGAGGTTATATTTCCTGAGCAGCGGGTTCTGATTGAAACTCTGCGCGACCGTGGTGTCGTAGCGGTCGATCTCACGCCGCGCCGTACCGCCGCGCACGCTCAGGTCGAGCCAGTCCAGCCCGGACCATTGCAACTTGCCCCAGCTCGAATCTTCGGTCTGCTCCGCGACTTCCTGGAAATCACGATCCAATTCCGTCCGCTCATAACCGCCGAGCAGATAGAGGTCGTCGAGCACTCGCACGCGACCCGACAGATCGATGCTGGCCCGTTCATAGCTGTACGGTATGTTCACTTCTGACGGACCGGGTGCGAAGGAGTCGACGATGACACGTGTCCAGGTCGATTGCGGAGTGTCGTTCTCGCGCTCGTCGCTCCGGTAAGAAGCCTTGATGCGGACCCGTTCGTGCGGGCGCATCGTAAGCGTCAACGCGAAGTTACTGGTGTCGACCTGACCCTGGAGGTTGGCCCTTGGCAGCGCACCGGCGCTCAATGTCGAGTTAATCGTATACGGCAGGAACGCTTCGTCCTGCTCGCCTTCGCCAGTGGCTGCAACGACGGCTACGACGGTGTCCAGAGTGCCGACGTACCACGTACCCGACACGGAGATCTGCTGGAAGCTGTTGTCGGGCGCTCTCGCCTGACGGCCCTGGCTCGCGCCGGCTACGCCACCGAACGGGTTGTCCCACGTCAGCGCCAACGAATCGTTGCTGAAGAAGGAACCGTACCAGCCGAGGCTTACATCGAAGCTGTCGCCAGTGTAACGAACGCCAAGGTCGATCTCGTCGGTAACGGTGTCTACGGGCCGCGGCAGGTAATTCGCGTTGGAGAACCAGGCGCCCGATACGATATCCGTGCCCTCGCGCCGCTGCTGACGATAATCGGCGTACATCGATACGCCATCCATCGGCAGGAAGCGGGCGCCAAGTCCGAATACTGTCCGATCGATCTCGATGTTCTGTTGCGTTAGGGAACTGCTCAACTGAGTCATCCCCGACGTCTGCCCTGCACTCACCCAGCCGCCTGGAAGCGTGAGCGAATCGAAGCTGCTCGCTGAATATACGGTTTGTGTGACGTCGTAGCGTCTCCACGGCAGCTCGTCGTAATCGAATGTCACGGCCCAGCGGCCCTGACGGCCGACGGACACGGATACTTCTCTCGAATCGATCCCGAGGTCTTCGAAGCGCCAGCGCGCCTGAAGGCCGTCACTTGCGTAACGACCTTCGCCATTGAGAAGAACGTGCCCACCCTTCTCATCGTGGCCCGTGCCGTTGCCGTACCGATAAGCGTCGTCACTGACGTAACCACCGCCGGCTTCGTAGTCGGCCCGCTGGCCCTCGTCGAACGGACACGACTCGCACTTCCACTCGCTGGTATCCACCTGGGCCAATGAGACGGCAGGCAACGTGGCTACCAGTGCCGTGGCCGTGATTCGAGTCAGTCGCGAAAAGGTGCGGGTCATCGTTAACGTCCTAGCGCATCAGCGTCGAACCGGAGGGATGGTTCGACCCGTGCACTTGCGTGTGGCAGCTCATGCAGTTGCGGTCGAGCAATAGCTGCGATGGGGCCCCGCTGGGCAGGCCTGTCGCGTCGTTGGCAACGCTTGGATGACCGATCTGCGAATGGCAGCCCTGACACAGCATCGGCGCTCGAAGCGTCAGCATGCCGGGATGATTCGATCCGTGGGGATCGTGACAGTTGCTGCAGTCCTCCACGACGGGCGCATGCTCCCAAAGGAGCGGCCCGCGCTGTTCGGCGTGACACTGGAAACAGGTGTCGTTGAGCGTCATCCGAGCGAGGTTGGATTCTGTCGTACCGCCGTGGGTCGAATGGCAGCTGCCGCAGTCCATCTCGCCCTGACGGATCGGGTGACCGAAAGGCTTCAATGTCTGTCCGCGCTGTTCCGCGTGACAGTCGAAACAGACGGCCGGTTGGGTTGCCGTCATCATGACCGGGTCGGCCTCGGCATGGCTCGTGTGGCAATCGGCGCAGGCGACTTCATTGGTATCGTGCGCGTTACCATGCCACGACACGCCGGCATCGGAACTGTGGCAGCCCATGCACATACCGTTCTGCACGTCGATCGGCGTATCCGATTCCGAGCCGAACGCGATATTCGGCGGCCTTTCCTGACCGCGTCGCACGCGACCCGCGTGATCGCCGGACGGACCGTGGCAGGCTTCGCATTGCAGCTGTCCGTGACCGAACGGACTGTTCGGATCGCTGGGCACTGCATGGGGGGTCCGGAAGATCGCGAGCATCGCCTGATCGTCATGACAGGCGAAACAGGTATCGGCACCTTCGCGGCTGTATTCCTGACCGCCGGCATCTTGCGCCTGCATGGCTGCGGGCAGGCACAGCACCGACAGTGCCAGGAGCAGTCGATAACCGTAGGCAATCATGCTCTGAGTCCCTGAGTGTCCCCGTGGATGCGCAAGAGGCGATGGGTGGGGTGCCCTGCCTGAGGACACCCCCGCCACATCATCAATTGAACTCAAACTCGTCGACGCTGTGCGCCTCCACGACGTCGGCGATGCTACCCGGCCCGTGACAGAGAACACATGTTTCCACGCCTGACGAGATCAGGGTGCCGTCGGCCGCTTTCATTGCGGCGAAATCGCCGCCGTTTTGCACCATGTGCTGCGCGTCGAGTGGATCTGTGTGGCAGGCCGAGCACGCCGAGGTATTCGGCGAAACCACGACGTCATCGAGCGGCGTAAGCGGATCGTTGGCATCGACCGTCGTACCCAGGTTTTCGCCCGGCGACGTCGGATAGTAGCCGCCAGGTTCGTGGCAGCCCTCGCAGTTATTGAGGTGCCCCGGATAGACCACGCTGAAGTACGGATGCGACGAATTGCCAAATCCGCACACACCTACGTTACCGGAGTGGATGCCGTGGATCATGTTCTTGAAGTCGATGGACTGGTCGTCCGTGCCCAGCTCGTTCACGCAGGCCGAACCCGCGATCCGACGTCGGATGTCGGTCGCATTCGGGTTGTGGCACATGCTGCAGACTTCAGGCCGGTCGGTCCGGTTGTTGCCGTGCAGCGCGAGCTGATTATGGCAGTCGTCGCATCTCTCGATCGCAACGGCATTGCGCCGCGGCGTCGCCGCTGCACCGTCAATGCCGAAGTACGCGATAGCGTTCGTGACCGCGACGCGGTCGCTGCGGCCGCCGATCGACCCGTCTCCGTCGAGATCCGATCCGGGATGCCCCTCGAGGGCAACAGCGATCGAGCCGGAGAGACCGGCCGGCAGGCCGGCAGGCGCCGTCGCCGTGAACACGTTGTCGCCGTCGGGGTCGGCACCCGTGCCACAACCCGCGGCGGCGCTCAGAGCATTGATGCCGAGCGGAGCGGCGTTCGACGTACCCGCACCGGCATTGGTGAACTCGTCCGTGGTCCAGCCGATATCAATCGCAAGGCGGCTGGTTCCGTCGCCGCAGGCGATGAATTCGGGTGCGGTATCGAGATCGTACGGAACACCGCTAGCGTCGAGGACGCGATAATCGACTTCCAGCGGTGCCCCGCCGGAGACGACGTTGCGAACGTCAACGATCTCGAAGACGAAGTTTTGGCTGGCCTCGAGACTGAATACGCGGTGGATCTCCTGTACCTGTACGAGTCGTCCATCGCTGTTGGTGACCGTACCGTTCGGTCCGTGGCAATCGACGCACTGTGTGTCATCGTTGAACTGGAAGCCGCCCGGATGGGCGCCGTCCTCGATGGCGTAATCGTCGGTAGTCGCCGGATCACCGTCATCGTAATGGCAGGTACCGCAAGCCCCACGGTTCGGCACGAGTCGCCAGTTGCTGGCTTGCGGCGTATTCGGGTCGCTCTCTTCATGGCAGGTCTGGCAATTGCGCACGTCCTGCGTCCAGACGACGTCGGAGTAGTCGTGGACACTGCCGCCGAATCCCTCAATCTGGAACCCGTCACGTCCGGCATGGATATTGTGCATCAGGTACTTCATATCCACCGAATTACCCGAATCCTCATCTGTCGAGTACGGGTTGTGGCAGGTCACGCAGTACTCGACGTCGGTGCGAGGACCGCCGTGGAACTCGAGCCGGTCGTGGCAGGCAAAGCAGGTATCGTTATCGACGATCTGCCGCGTAAACGTCGGTGCGCCTCCGGCGGGTACGAAATCAAAAATCCCGTTCGATGAGATCGGCGCCTGACCGCGAATCTCGATGCCGAGACGATGCGTCTTGGCCGCGTCGAATACCGGGCCGGCGGGATAGGCGGTGAGCGCCTGCGCGAACGTGTACTGATAGGTGCCGTCGCCGTTGTCGACGAAAGTTCCGCTGGAGCCTCGCTCCGTCGTCGCCTGCGCGACCGGCACGCCGTTACTCGACCGCGTCACGTAGCTCTGCCATTCACTCGACTCGCCGCTACCAACCGTTGCTGGTGACAGCTGAGCCAAGACGAAGCGAATGTCGCCCGCAGGGAGACCGACGAGACCCTGGGTCAGGTCGTTTGTCAGCCTGAGCTGAACCACAGGCGGTCCGCCGGCGACGGTAACGGAAGTGACTTCGATGTTGATCTTGTCGGCACTATCGACAGGCACGCCGCCAGATCCACCGGTCGGTCCCGGTGGTCCGGGCGGGCCCGGCGGCCCTGCTGCGCCACCCGGCCCTGTCGCGCCGGCTGCCCCATCATCACCTTCGCAGGCGACCAGTATGAATGCTGACAGTAGAACACCAAAAAGCCAGAAGCGGCGCGAAACTCCCTTCATCATGTCAATTCCCCGAATTGCCTTGGCGGCCAGGGCTTGCTCCGCCGGGATTGTTGCTTGTTTATGTGTTTCTACCAAATACCGCATCAATGTAGCAGTACGGCAACTACGTACTGCAATTTGGCGGTCCACGCTTGCGTCGAAAGCCGAAACGCAGTCAGATAATGTTCAGGTTCCTGGGTGCATAATCTGAGCGTAACAATTAGGGGACAGTGATAATGATTCGCATTCGATTTTCAGCGGTAATTCTCTGTGTAACATTCGCGTTCTCCGCACAGGCCGGCGACATGGACGCGATGACTGCCAATTGCAACGGTTGCCATGGCGATGACGGCGTAAGCCAATGGGATGACGTACCGACGATCGCCGGACTGCCGCAGTTCTCACAAGCGGACGCGCTCTATCTATACCGCGATGGCGAGCGGCCGTGCGTCGAGAGTGACTACCGTCAGGGTGACACGAGCAGGGCGGCGACAAGCATGTGCGACGTAGTCGCCGACATGGATGACGACACGATCGAGGAGATCGCGGACCATTATTCCGCGATGCCATTCGTCGCCGCGGAGCAGGACTTCGATGCCGACCTCGCGGCTGCCGGTCAGGCGATCCACGAGAGCGAATGCGATCGCTGCCACAGCGACGGCGGCGCCAACCCGGACGACGAAGCCAGCATCCTTGCCGGCCAGTGGATGGGTTACATGCGGGCCTCGTTCGAGCAGTACGCGTCGGGCGAACGCTGGCAGGACGACAAGATGGCTGAGAAGTTGGAACAGCTCAGCGCCGACGACATCGAGGCACTCGTTCACTACTACGGCAGCCAGCAGTAGCATGGATGCCACGACGGACGAACGCGTCGGCCAGTGGGCCGACGCGCTGTTCGCCGCGATCGACGCACAGGACGCCAAGCGATTCACCGAGTTCCTGACCGAGGACGGCGAGTTCGTATTCGGTTCGGCGCAGACGGTCCAGGGCCGGGCCGCCGTCGCCGAGGCGGTCGCCGGTTTCTTCGCCTCGATTGCGGGTATAGAGCACAGGGACCTCCAGATCTGGGACGTGCCCGGCAAGCGGATCGTAGAGGGCCGGGTTCGCTACACCCGCCATGACGGCCGCGATGTCGAACTGCCGTTCGCCGACGTGTTCGACATGGACGGCGAGTTAATCGCAAGCTACAAAATCTACATGGACATCGGCCCTCTGTACGCCGACTGATCCACTTAGGGCCTGCAACCCCCGCAACCTTCGGAAATCCCGGATGGTTTGCCGAAGGTTTTTTGGAATAACTGGGAACGTAGGCAACCAGGACCCAGGATCATGAAACCCGGCAACCGGCTTTGGCTCGCGGCAGCCACCGCTTTTCTGTGCATAAGCCCTGTCTCCGCGCAGGAAGACGAACGATGTTACCGATGTCACGACGATTCCGAAATGACCGGGTATCGCGGCGACGAAGAAATATCGATGTATATCGATGCGAACGTCATGGCCGACTCGGTCCACTCGCGTCTCGCCTGCATCGAATGCCACGAGGACCTTGCCGGCTCGCGGCGGCGCCACGCTCACGATCTGGAAGCCGTCGACTGCGGTACCTGCCACCGGTCCGAAGCCAGGCAACAGCGGGCAAGCCTCCACGGGCTTGCTGAAGCCAACAACGATCCGCTGGCGCCGAGTTGCGCCGATTGCCACGGCAAGCATGACGTCCTTGCGTCCTCAGACCCTGACGCGCCGACGGCTGTGATGAACGTCCCGATGCTCTGCGGCACCTGTCACCAGGAAGGGTCCGCAGTAACGCGGACTCACGACATCTCGCAAGACCACATCCTCGAGCACTACTCGATGAGTATTCACGGCGCCGGCCTGTTCCGTCAGGGCCTAACCGTGACCGCCGTCTGCACGTCCTGTCATACCGCGCACGACATTCGGCCTCACACTGATCCGGAGTCCAGTATTCACGAGGACAATGTCGCGGCGACGTGCGCCACCTGCCATGGGCAGATCGAAAACGTGCACCGCGCCGTCATCGAGGGGAGCCTGTGGCGCGAGGATCCGGACAAGATCCCGACCTGCGTCGATTGCCACGCACCCCACGAGATTCGCAATGTCTTTTACCCCTACGGCCTCGCAAACCAGGACTGCCTGACCTGTCACGGCCAGCCTGATCTGACCACGACGCGCGATGGGGAGACGATCAGCCTGTTCGTCGACGCGCAGGCCTTTAACGACTCCGACCACTCGGACACGGCCTGTGCACAGTGCCACACCGAGGTCACGGTCTCCCGGGAACGGGCCTGTGAAACCATCGAAAACGAAGTGGATTGCAGCATCTGCCATGCCGAGCAAGTCACTGAATACCAGGCCAGTACCCACGGCAGACTGCACGCTGAAGGCGACCCCGACGCGCCCTCTTGCCAGGACTGCCACGCGAAGCATGCAACGCTCGACAATGAGTCACATTTGTCGCCGACGTATCCGCGCAACGTCCCACAACTGTGCGGCGAGTGCCATCGCGTCGGTTTGGCGGCCGCGACCCGGATTGAAGCCGATGTTGACGATATAGTCGGCAGTTACGAAGACAGCGTTCACGGGCGCGGGCTTCTCGACAGCGGGCTCGTTGTTACCGCGACTTGCGCCAGTTGCCATGGCGCCCACTCGGAATTGCCACCCGAGGATCCGAACTCTCCGGTCAATCCAAACAACATCGCCGGCACCTGCGGTTCCTGTCACCACGGCATCGAGGAGCGGTTCCGGAACAGCGTTCACTGGAGCGAAGACCCGACAGCGGAAGACGATCATCACCCGACCTGCGAAGACTGCCATGCATCGCATACGATCATGCGCACCGAGCAGGTCGGATTCCGCGAGCTCATGATGGCGCAGTGCGGAAATTGCCACACGGATCAGACGGAGACGTTCTTCGATACTTTCCACGGCAAGGTTTCGCGCCTGGGTGCGGAGGGCGTGGCCAAGTGTTATGACTGCCACGGCACCCACGACATCCTGAGCCCGGAGGATCCTACATCAAGACTGGGCCGCGACAACGTAGTGGAGACCTGCGGCCAGTGCCACGAAGGATCGCATCGCCAGTTCGCGGGCTACCTGACCCACGCGACTCACCACGACCGCGAGACGTATCCGTACCTGTTTTGGTCTTTCTGGGGCATGACGGCACTGCTCGTCGGGACGTTGTCGTTCGCGTTCCTGCACTCGTTTGCCTGGGTTATCCGCCTCATGCTGAATCGCGATGAGTGGATCGCCCACAAGCTTCGAGCCAGGGAAAGCAAGGGCCAGAAACTTTACCGTCGCTTCACGCGTCTGCAGCGCCGCATGCATATCACGATGATGCTCAGCTTCTTTGCGCTGGCGCTGACAGGCATGGCCCTGAAGTTCTCCTACATGGGCTGGGCTCAAGGCGTGTCTGCGTTCTTTGGCGGATTCGAAAGCATGGGCTTCGTGCACCGCGTCGGTGCGGTCGGCCTGCTGGTCGTGACTGTCCTGCACGCCTATGACGTGATTCGCTACAAGCGTCGGACGAAACAGACCATGTGGCAGATCATCACAGGTCCGGACTCGATCATTTTCAATGGTCGAGACCTCAGGGAGTTTGTCCAGTCGATCAAGTGGTTCTTCGGGAGGGGTGAGCGCCCCAACTATGGCCGTTATACCTACTGGGAGAAATTCGACTACTTCGCGGTTGGCTGGGGTGTGATCATCATCGGCTCGACCGGGCTCGTGTTGTGGTTCCCCGAGTTCTTCACCTACATCGTGCCGGGATGGGCGGTGAACGTCGCCACGATCATCCACAGCGACGAAGCGCTGCTTGCGGTGGGCTTCATCTTCACGATCCACTTCTTCAACACGCACTTCCGTCCTGACAAGTTCCCGATGGATCCTGTGGTATTCACGGGCCAGGTCCCGCTCGACGAGCTGAAGTACGACAAGCCGGGCGAGTACAAGGCACTGATGGAATCCGACAACGCAGAAGAACACCTCGAGGATCCGTATCCGGAGACGAAGGTATGGATGCTCAGGATCTTCGGCTTCGCGGCACTGACCTTCGGAGTGGTGCTGCTGGCGCTGATCGTCTACACGATGCTGTTCGGGTATCGGTAGGAGCAGATCGGCTGCAGGAATGCTGTTGGATCTGGCCGGATACTGGGCTGGTGTTGTCGCCGGCCTGGTGTTCGGTCTTGCCTGCGCGCTCGTCATAGTCGAGGAGTTCACGCTCCTCAGGAAATCGAAGCCCGCCATACTGGCGGCGGCCGGCATCATCTGGGCGGTCATCGCCTTCCGGTATGCAACCGAGTCCATGGTGAACGAGACCGAAGAGGCGGTCCGGCATTTTCTCGTGGAGTTCGCCGAGCTGTTCCTCTTCCTGCTGTCATTCAGGTCGGCGACCGGTGTCGCCCTTAGGGGCCAGGCGCGCGGCAAGTACACGTTATTCTCGCATCTCCAGTGCCCCACGCCATTGCTGCGGGGTTCTCAGCGAGTATCTGGGTGCACGTCCCGGTGAACAGCGCCTACGTCGGCGAGTCCTCCGGCTCATCGACCACTTCACCGCGCTCTTCGGCCCGCGAGAATGGCGGCTTGCCGGTCAGCCAGGCTGTGTCCATCGGGTACACGGCCGGGTCAAAGATGACGAAGTAGAAATGCCAGACGAGGATAGCCAGCGTTGCCAGGATAGCCTCGAGGAAATGCAGAACCGTTGCCGCCTCGGGTACCCAGCCCGGCAGATTGGCCAGCGTGAAGTTCTCTGCCCAAAGCAAAGCACCGGTGACGGTCGTGACAACGGTTCCCCACAAAGCGGCCCAGTACTCGACCTTTTCGACGTAGCCCACCCTGACAGGTGCCGGCGGTTCCGGACGCCGCCCCAGGTTGTAGCTGATCCGCTGGGCGAATTCCCTGAAGTCGTGCCACGACGGCATGAATGCAGCCATCTGGCTGCGCGCGCGCTTGCTGACGGCCAGGTGCCCGAAGTGCAACAGGCAGGCACCGATCAGGCCCACGGCTGCGACTCGATGTGTCAGCCCTCGGAGATCGCCGTCCGAGACCTGCAACAATCCGGCCCACCACGTCTCAGGGAACTTGAGCGCGAAACCGGAGTAGACCAAAACGATGAAGCTCGACGCGGCCAGGGCATGTGCAATGCGGAACGGCACCGACATGCGCTCCATGATCACGGCGCCTTTGGGTGGCCTGCGCCGCCACAGCGTGTAGGTCCGTGTCTTCTTGAGCAGGTCGAGCACGTTGTGCAACACCATGGCGAGCACGGTTATCCAGATCAACGGGATGTAGATCGCGCGGATCCAGTAGGCGACGATGTTGGGCGTGTCTTCGGCGAGCACGTGTACCGGGCCAATAGCGAATCGCGTGCCTGCGCCCTTGTGGCAATTACCGCAGGTTTCCGCCAGGTTGTCCGGGTGAATGTACGAGTCCGGGTCGCTCGACGGCAGTATGTTGTGGACGCCGTGGCAGCTGGCGCAGTTCGCGACCCGCTGCGAGCCACCGCGTGCCGCCAGGCCGTGAAAACTTCTGTCGTAGGACGGGACCTGGTCGGAATCCAGGCCGTACTTGTCGCCAAGCTCGACGTCAGCGTGGCAGGGACCGCACACCCGGGTCGGAATGTTGGTGGCCGACACCGGGGAGTCCGGTGAGCCAACGGCCAGGATGCGGTGTTCGCCGTGGCAGTCGGTGCAGACCGGCGAGTCTTCGACACCCGCCTCTGCGGCGAGGCCGTGGATGCTGCGCTGGAAGCGCCGCGTGATGCCCCTGTGGCAGTCGCCGCAGGTGTCCGGAACGTTCGATCGGTGAATCGACGACGCCGGGTCGGATGTATGAAGAGGTGAGTGCGCCGTATGGCAGTCACTGCAGCCGGGGCCGCCGTTGCCTGTCGCCTGGGCGTGCACGCTCGCCGTGTAGGCCTCGATCGGGCGAACCGTCCGGACGCCTTCCGGTGCGGGCCTGCCGGAGCCGTGGCAGGTGCCGCATGTCTCGCCCTGGCGTCCCGAGTATACCGGCGAGGCAGGATCGTTCGCAGGGACCATCACGTGGAGTTGCCCGTGGCAGCTCTCGCAGGCCGGGACTTCCGCACCGTCGAAATGCCGGGTGGCGTGCTCGCCATGCACACTGGCGGCCTGCTCCTCGACGATGTCGTCATGGCAGGCGGCGCAATCGACCGGATCCAGACCTCTGCGATGCCTGCGGCTATCGGCGCCGACATGGCACTCCAGACACGCGGTTTCACCGTGCGGCGTCAGCGTGAAATCCGGCTGGTCGTCGTGGCAATCGAGACAGACTTCTGCATCGTTGGCCACGCCCGGCCGGGGCATAAGAATCAGGCAGGAGACAAAGATGGCGAAGAGGATTCGCATGCTATTGATGTCCTACAATGAAATGTAGCGGCCTTTGAAACAGATTATGGACCCGAGCAGGCCGAAACAAAACCGAATTTGGTTCTCGGTATCCGCGTATGTAACTTTCGTCATGTGGCAGCATATCGTTAGGATTGAACGATAATTCTGCGAATGATCATGGTTGCCATCCGGGCGCCGACCGACAACAAAAATTGAACCGGACGAAGACTGGAGGCAGCCATGTTCAGGAACTTCCTGGCGTCAATAACGCGTAACGGCATCAGCCTGCTGGGCACGCCCCTGGCACTGGCAGGTTTCGTGCTGATGCATCTTCCATTTCTTCCACACGCATCTGCGGCCCGAAAGCTTCCCGATGGACACCATGATTCTCACATGCAAGATGTCACTGGAGCGCTTCAAATCCGAGCGGCCGCTCGATTATCAGCGGCTTGTCGAGAACAACGAATCGGACGACTATATCGTCGACCCACCGACGCGTGAGGAGAAGCTTCGAGCCTACATTTGGGGCAGCGTATTCCTCGTCACGGGCATACTGGTCGCGATCGGTATAATCTGGGCTCTGCTGCTGCACTGACGGATGTGCTATCAGCGCGGCCGGCATCGGCCGTTAACCATCAAGAACAATCGCCATACGGAGTACTGGCATGCTGCGGAACTTCTTCGCATCGATAACGCGCAACGGCTTTAGCCTTTTCGGAACGGGCCTTGCGATCGCGAGCCTCGTGCTCATCGTCAGCCTGTTCGTCATGGAGCAGATCGGGTTCCACGGCGGACCCTATCTGGGCATTCTGACGTACCTCATCCTGCCAGCACTGTTCGTGCTCGGCCTGGTGCTAATCCCGATCGGCGCCCTCATGCACCGCCGAAAAATTCGGCGCATGCCTGGCGGCGAGGACACGCCGCCGCTACCCGTATTCGACCTCAACGTGCCGAAGACCCGCCGCTGGCTGCTGGTCCTGACCGGTGCGACGATGCTCAACATCGTCGTCCTCGCGGGTGCGACCTACAAGGGCGTCGAAGTCATGGAGTCGGTCGAGTTCTGCGGCACGGCCTGTCATTCCGTCATGCAGCCCGAGTACACGGCCTATCAGCGATCCGCGCATTCGCGCGTCACCTGTGCCGAGTGCCATATCGGGCCCGGCGCCGACTGGTTCGTGAAATCGAAGCTGGACGGCTCGTGGCAGCTTATCGCGGTGGCGTTCGACCTGTATCCGACACCGATCCCGACACCGCTACACGATTTGCGGCCGGCGCGCGAAACCTGCGAACAATGTCATTGGCCGGAAAGATTCGTCGGCGACCGGTTGAGTGTCCGCACGCACTTCGCCGAAGACGAGCAGAACACGGAGCTAACGACGGCGCTGCTGCTCAGAGTCGGTGGCGTCGAGGGCAATGGCGCGTCGGGCATCCATTGGCACGTCGACCCGGCCAATCAGATTCGCTATCGATCCGACGAGACTCGTGAGGAGATCTACGAGGTCGAGTACACGAACGGCGACGGCGAGACCACACATTACGCCGATCGCGGCGCGCCCGAGGAGGGCGGGCAGTGGCGAACGATGGATTGCGTCGACTGCCACAATCGACCGAGTCACCGTTACCTGTCGCCAGAAGTTGAAGTGGACAATGCCATGCGCGACGGGTTGATCGATCGCTCTCTGCCGTACGTTCGTCGTGAAGCCGTGCGCATCATCAACCAGGAGCATCCGTCGCATGAGGAAGCAAGAACGTCCATCGCGACGGAGCTGATGGCGTACTACGGCGAGAATTATCCAGATCTCGCGAGTGACCGGTCGGCGGATATCGAAGCCGCTGCAGACGTGCTCGGCGACCTATACTCCTATAACGTATTCCCGCAAATGCAGGTCTGGTGGAACACCTATCCCGAGCATATTGGACACGAGACCTCGGAGGGTTGCTTCCGCTGTCACGGCCGGCGGCTACGAACCGAAGACCGCGAGACCATCTCGCGAGACTGCGATGTCTGCCATACGGTGCTCGCCGAAGAGGAAGAGAATCCTGAAATCCTCAGGCGGCTTCGAGAGGGCCCGTAGTAACACGACGCGCTCGGTCTTTAGGTGGACAGGTCCTCGAGTGCGCGTAGCACGTCGCGTCGGCTTATCTGACCGACCAGGCGGCCGTCTTTCAGCACCGGGAAGCGACGGAATCGAGACGTGATGAAACGCTCGGCGAGGTCCACGATGTTCATCTCGGCGTCAACGGTCTCGACGGTCTTTGTCATGTAGTCCGAGACGGGACCGCCACGCTGGCCGTAGTAGCTCGCATCCAGCGCGACCTTCATGCAGTCGAGCTCCGACAGCACACCGATCAGCTCGCCGTGGTGATCCACGACCGGCGCTCCGGCGATCCGCTGAGTCACGAGATCGTGAATCGCGTCGAGCACGTCCGTATCGGCGCGGAATGAAATCAGGTCGCGGGCCATGTAATTGCGCACCCGCGCGGATTTGACGTTCATTGTCCCTTCTCCTTCCTGCAACGACCGCCGCTGCAAAGCTCGCAACGTCCGCCGTTCAGGCCACCGCAGCTGCCACTGATCGGCGCCCGGCCATTGATGACGCCCAGCGACATCACGACGATCACGCCCGCGATGACGAGGAAGCTGATCAGGAAAGTCAGCAGGATGGTCATGTTCGTGGGTCCAGGCCTGCGAATTCCGGCGTCGCCCGGCCCGATATGCCCTGTGGGCCATACGTCAGCAACAGCGCAGCCAGACCTTCGCGCTCCGCCAGCGCGTAACCATCAGCCGGGCCGAGCACGTGCACCGCGGTGGCAACAGCATCCGCAAAAGCGGCCGATGGATGCACGATCGTCACCGACGCGAGATCGTGTGTCACCGGCCTGCCCGTGTCGGGGTCGATCATGTGTGAATAGCGCGTGCCTTCGTATTCGAAGAAGTTCCGGTAGTCGCCGGACGTGGCTACGGCGAGATCGCTGACACCGATCGTCGCATACACGCGGCGCGCGTCCGGATCCGGAGACTCGATTGCTATTACCCATTGATCGCCTGCGGCATTCGTTCCGCGCGTCCGGAGCTCACCGCCTACTTCAACCAGGTAGTCGTCGATGAAGAGTTCATCGAGACGCTCGGCCAGCATGTCCACCGCATAGCCCTTCGCCCACCCGGACAGGTCCACGCGCAGCTCCGGAATGGTCTTCCGGATGGCGGGCCGGTCGCAGTCGACTTCCAGGTTTTCGTAGCCGACGACCGCCAGGCTCTCCTCGACTGCGGAATCCTCGGGCGGCTCATGGCCAATGCCCTCGGCGCCGAAACCCCACAGATCGACGAGAGGTCCAACGGTTACGTCGAAGGATCCGTCGCTCAGCCGGCTTATCTCGAGCGTGGCGGCAACACTGTCGCAAAGCAGTTGGGAGACAGGCTGCCAGTCCGTGGACGTCGAGACGTTGAAGCGCGACAGGCCGGACTCCGGGCGGTACGTCGACAACTCAGCCTCGACGGACTCCAGGAGCGTTGTAAGTTCATCGCCGAGTTCGGTCACACTGATGACCGCCGGCCGGCCCTTCACTTTGATGCTGTACGTCGTACCCATTGCCGAACCGCTGAGCGTTTCGACATCCGCGGAGCCGCCACAGGCAGCGAGCATCAGCAAAGGCACCAGGAGCAGCGCTTTCACTCAACCACCGAAACCGTCAAGGGCGCTCAATGTCAATGAGCGTTTCATCTAGCCACCAAAATCATCCAGGAGTATGTTCTCGGGCGGCACACCGTAGTCCTCGAGCGTCTTTATGACGGCCGAGTTCATCATCGGCGGACCACAGAGATAATACTCGCTGTCCTCGGGTGCCGGGTGCTTGTCTAGCGCCTCCTCGCGCAGCACGGAATGGATGAAGCCCGTGTAACCGGTCCACTGGTCCTCTTCCAGAGGCTCGGACAGCGCTACATGCCACTCGAAGTTGTCATACTCGGCGGCCAGCGTATCGAAATCCTCGACGTAGAAGATCTCCTTTTTGCTGCGGGCGCCGTACCAGAAGGTCATCTTGCGGTTGGTCTTCCTGCGCTTGAGCTGATCGAAGATATGGGCCCGCATCGGCGCCATGCCGGCACCGCCACCGATGAACACCATCTCGTTGTCGGTCTCTTTCGCGAAAAATTCGCCGTACGGCCCTGAGATCGTCACCTTGTCGTCGGGTTTCAGGCCGAAGATGTATGACGACATGATGCCGGGAGGAACCGACGCATCGGCGCCGGGCGGCGGCGTCGCGATACGCACGTTGAGCATGACGACGCCTTTCTCCAGCGGATAACTGGCCATCGAGTAGGCGCGCATCGTCTCCTGCCTGACGTGCGATTCGTAGTCCCAGAGCCGGTACCGGTCCCACTCGTCACGGAAGCGTTCGTCAATGTCGAAGTCGCGGAACGACAGATCGTACGGCGGGCACTCGATCTGAATATAGCCGCCCGCCTTGTAATCGAGTTCCTCACCTTCGGGCAGCTTCAGCACGAGCTCCTTGATGAAACTCGCGACGTTCCGATTCGAAACGACAGTGCATTCCAGCCGGCGCACGCCGAATACTTCATCAGGCACGCGAACTTCCATGTCTTGTTTGACAGTGACCTGACAGGACAGCCTGTAGTGATCGGCCGCATCGCGCTTGTTGATCAGCGAGGTCTCGGTCGGGAGGATTGCGCCGCCGCCGGTTAGCACGCGTACACGGCACTGGCCACAGGTCCCGCCGCCGCCGCAGGCCGACGCTACGAACAGACCTTCGTCGGCGAGCGCGTTCATGAGTTTGCTACCGACCGGAACGTGCAGTTCTCTATCCTCGTTGACGACGACGGCTACGTCGCCGCTCGCCACCAGCCGCGAACGCGCGGCGAGAATCACGAAGACGAGTATCAGTACGATCGTCGTGAAGAACACGACACCGAGACCGATCTCGAGGGAACCGCTCATAACCGGATGCCCGAGAAGCCGAGGAAACCGAGCGACATCAGGCCGACGATGATGAACGTGATGCCGAGACCCTGCAGGCCTTGCGGTACATCGCTGTACTTCAGCTTCTCGCGAATGCCGGCGAGGCCGACCAGCGCCAGCGCCCAGCCGAAGCCGCTGCCGACACCGAATACGACCGATTCAGAGAAGTTGTACTGCCGCTCGACCATGAACAGCGTGCCGCCGAGGATGGCGCAGTTCACCGTGATCAGCGGCAGGAAGATACCGAGGGCGTTGTAGAGCTTCGGAAAGTGCTTGTCCAGGGTCATCTCGAGAATCTGTACGAGTGCAGCGATCACACCGATGTAGCTGACGAAGCCGAGGAAGCTCAGGTCGACGTCGGGGAGCCCCGCCCATGCCAGCGCCCCGTCCTTGAGCAGCCACGTGTTGATCAGGTAGTTGACCGGCACGGTGATGACCTGAATGGCAATCACGGCGACGCCCAGTCCGATCGCGGTCTCGACCCGCTTCGAAACCGCGAGGAACGTGCACATACCGAGGAAGAACGAGAGCGCGAGATTCTCGACGAAGGCCGCCTGGATGAACAGGTTGAGGTAGTCGCCCATCAGAGAACCTCGGTCCTGTGGACTTCGTGGATCTGATAGTCCGGCTTCTCGACCTGCCGCTTCTTCCAGCTGCGCACTGCCCAGATCAGCAGCCCGATGATGAAGAACGCACTCGGCGGCAGCAGCATCAGCCCGTTCGGTTCGTACCAGCCGCCGTCAGCGGTTTTCTCGAAGATCGAATAGCCCAATAGAGTGCCCGCACCGAACAGCTCACGCGTCGTCGCGACGATGATCAGCACGGCGCTATAGCCGAGACCGTTGCCGAGACCGTCGAGGAAACTCATGCCGACGCCGTTCTTCATCGCGAACGCCTCGGCACGGCCGAGGATGATGCAGTTGGTGATGATCAGACCGACGAACACGGATAGCTGCTTGCTGATCTCGAAGGCATAAGCGCGAAGAATCTGGTCGACGACGATGACGAACGACGCGATGATAGTAATCTGCACGATGATCCGGATGTTCGTGGGTATCCGGTTGCGGATGCTGCTGATCGCCGCGGTCGACAGCGCGGCGACGCTCATAAGCGCGACGCACATGATGAGCGCGGGCAACAGCGATGTCGTGACCGCCAGCGCGGAGCAGATGCCGAGCACCTGCAGCGTCACCGGGTTGTTGTCGACGACAGGATCCAGCAGGATCGTCTTCGCGTCACTCATGATTCACCTCGTCCGCTCCGCAGTCGCTCGAGATACGGTCCGTAGCCGTGGCCGCCCACCCAGTAGTGCACGAGGTTCATCACCCCGCGGCCGGTCAGTGTCGCGCCGGCCAGACCGTCAATCTGATAGTCGTTATCGGGCGCGGCACCGCGCACGACCTCGATGATGATCTCGTCGTCATCGGAATAGAGCTGCTTGCCTTCCCACTGGGCGCGCCACTCCGGGCGGTCGACCTGATCGCCGAGCCCCGGCGTCTCCGCATGCTCGTAGAAGCG